>PAAW01000021.1 GCA_002699515.1 Methanobacteriota archaeon | reverse complement strand
TCCTTAGAAAATTCTCTCCAAAGAACAAATAATAATCCTCCAAGAATCCCTACGAGCAATACAATAGAAATTCCATTAAATAAAATGCTACTAAATTCACTAGAGCTTTCATCCACTTCTGGATTTAATGATTCACGCATCAATTCTACTCTTAATATCAAAGGAGAAACGTCAAGATCGGATTCAACCCAAATTGTCAAATTAACCATATATGTATCACTAGGTAATGAAAGAAGTGTTGAACGTGGGACACTTATTTTCAATGCAATGTCCTCATTATCATTATCTCGAACATTAAAAGCACTTGTATACTCATCTACCTGAATTCCAAAATAACTAGCTGAAATCTTATCATCAAAATCAATTCTGATTTCTTGTTCTGTGTAATGTTTGTTGAAAACTTGTAAATTTAAATAATAATCTCCATTTTCATCAACATGTAACACATACACTCTTCCTGGTTCTTCAGTATCAAGATCAATATCTAAATTCTCGGAAGAAAGTAGTAATTTTATCCAACCTAAATTACCTACAATAAATTTCGCATTTCCTGTAGACATCACATTTTCATTATTACTACTTTTTGCAATTACTCCTAAATTAAAATCTCCTTCTGCCAACGTATCAAAAGTGAATGAAACTGTCACATTAAACGATGCCCCTGGTTGAATCAATGGTGTTTTCCCACCATCCATTCCAATTGATTCAACATAAGCATCCATTCCTATTTGCGTATCTAATTCAATGAGATATTGATCTTCAATATTCCCTGTATTATTAATTTGAAATGTAATTGATTCTACTTGTTGCCCACCACGATAGCTTTGTTCTCTTAAATCTCTACTTTCAACTTCTACTTTTCTCGTGTCTTCAACTGTAATTGTGAAATATAATTGCCCATTGTAATTTTGATCATTTACTGATGTCGCAGACAAGATTAATGTATAATCTCCAGGGCTAATTCCTTCGGTCATAGGTAAAATGATGTTAACTCCTGATGATTCTAAACCATAAGCAGCGAGTGGTTGAGTTTGTGTTGAGGATAATTCTGCACCTAAAGACCAAGCATCACCTAATAATTCCAAATTAAATACTTCTAAGGTATTTCCGTTATTTAGTAAAGTTACAGGTATTAACTCCTGCACCCCATCTGCAGGAGTGCTTAATGATTGAGATTCTGTACTCATTTGCAAATCATACTGTGTCCTTACCTCAATAGCCAATGGGAATGTTGCTTGCGTAGATGTCCCTTCAATTCCATTTACCTGCAATTCAATATCAAAAACTCCTGGAAATGTTTCTAAAGGTGCAAATAATTCTATGGATAAATCAGCTGATTCTCCTTTAGCTAATTCTATTGATTGAAATCCGTTATTGTCTCTTGGTATCTCATTACCAAACATATCATTGTAAGAAATTGATAACCATGGAAGCCATTGAGGTCTTTCATTAGGAAATGCTCCAGTCAATGCAAATTTACCATTTTTATTTCCAGTATTCGTTACTTGAACATCTACAATCCCAGACTCACCAGGGAAAAATGAAAATGCAGGATTCGGTGCATCAGACCAAATACGAGCATTGTCATGGTAGCCAACAGAAATAGGAATTGAAGTAAAATAATGATCTTCAAGAGTATATGAACCAATAACTGAAATATTCAACAATGCAATATCATTTGGATTAGTCACTTCTGCTGCAGGTATTATAGATTGATTAATCCAAAATGTTGCAGCATCATCTGGAGGAATTATTACAAATACCTGAGAGCCGTATGTCGATGAAAGACTATGATCAATTCTTGGATCAAACCATGAATCATTATTATTGTTGCTTAATACACTAACATGTGCATCTCGATATCCATTATTATGAATTAAACATTCCATACCTGGAGGGTTAGGGTCATCTGGAATTACACTAAAACCTAAATCCGGATATTGCCCTATGGACACATCATAACAATCTACATCAAGAGTGAATCTAGAAACATTTTCAATGGCGAAAATAGCAAAATCATCTACATGATATCCAGGAGTTGCTACAGAATTATCACTTTCAAAAATAAAGCCAACATGCCATTCTAATTTATTCATTTCTTCATCGGAAACTTTCCAATAGATTTGAGACCATTGAGAATTAGTACTACTTACGCCTTCAATCTCTTTTACCAACGTTTGGATATTTCCTCCGCCCGCTTGCCATAACTCAAGCCCTACTTTATCTCCTGTACCAATACTGCCCCATGCCTGTGTTGCAATATCTAAAGATACATATTGACTACCATCTAATTTGGCCCTACACCATGGCCAGAAATAAGAACCATCTCCATCCCATCCAAACTCATTAGAACTTCTAACTCCCAATACTTCTCCACAGCCAGATTGCCCATCTGTAGGAAAACCCCATACCAGTCTATCATATGCATTTCCAGGATAATTATTTCCAGGCGTTGAATGACGATAACTATCAGAACCAACAATACCAGCATTCTCTTCTAATTGCCAGGAACCTTTTCCAATAGCATCTGGACCATCTGCAGTGTCTTTAGAATACTTGTAAGCACGCATTGCAAAGTAAGACGCCGTCTCACTGGTGTCATCAAGTTGATCCCTCCAAATAGCCACAGGCATTTCAATTTCCATGACATTGTTAGAAGTATCTGTATCTGTATCAATATTATCATTAGAGATTGTAACTCTTATTGTGTAACCACCAGATAATGCGCCATTGTCAAGATAACTATGAGCTGCTTCGGGGGTCCACTTAACTGTTGTAGTATTACGCATTCCTCTTGTCATATATTCTGTATAAGAATCACTCCATTCAAGATAACCTATTGGGTGGTAAGCCTCAACTAGTACATATGCTGTAGAAAATTGGCCTAGAGATCCTGCATTTTGAAAGATAGTTACATCAATATCTACCGATACCCCCCTAATTACAAAATTTACAACTGATTTGTCTGGTTCAGTCCAATTTTCCACTGGGCTTGATGCATTTCCAAAAGATACCGATTCAACAAGGTAATCTACCGTAACACGCCCTTCTACTCCAGAATCTGAATGATTTAATTCTAATTCTTCTGTGATTATTACTAAGGGGCTTGAAACCATTAACAACGCAATAACGATGAAAGTAAGTACACGGCTATCTAACACTGCCATGTACCTGCCAATAGGAGGAAGGTAAAAAGTTTGATTAGTATACAATACAAAAAATCTCCCGCAAAAAATAACTATTCTCAAAAATACATATATTTCAATTATTTAAGTAAAAAGCAAATATGTATAACTCGCAGAAGGCTATTGTGGGAACAAAAAACCTACTACCTCGTATTTGGTTAACACTTGTTGCAATTGGTCAAATTGTAATCACTCCAATTGTTGCATTTACAATTACATATATGTTTGATTTTACTATCCAATTTGAACCATTTGTATTTTCAGTAGAAATCAGAAATGATTTATTTCGTTGGATTATTGGAGCCTCATTTTATTCGGGATTAACCGCTCTTGCTTTGGCTCTAATTGTTGGTGGTTTTTCTCCAAACATGGTTGTAAAACGTGGAGGGTGGCTCTCATCATTAAATTTATCAAATAAACCTCGTAATGCGGATCTAATTTCCAGAGCAAAACTAAGGCATAAAAACTCACCATATGGGCAAATGATTAAATTGATTTCAGATCAACATGGCGATGGAAAAAGTATTATTGCGATTTTTGGAGGGCTTCAAATGCTTGCAATTCCATTTCAATTTGTTGTGGTAGTAATTCCATGGATTATCTTAATGATTATTTTGCCTTGGGCAGAAGAGGGTCAATTATTAGAACTGGTAATTGTATCATACCTTGCAGTATTAATTATATCATTGAGAATTTTTCCAGCAATTGCTACAAGATTCATAGGTGTTGCAACTTTTGCTAGAAGATGGCTAGTTTCTATGACGAAATTATCAATTTTTTTCCCAATACTTGTATTATGGATGCTAGGAAGATTAGCTACAGTCCTCGTAGTAGGAATGCTTGGAAGTAGCATAGACATTACAACAGAACAAGATTTCATCATAAGTTTAATGGGAGGTGCAACAGTACCACAAAATTCATTTTTAGATTTAATGACTGCTTTATCAGTACTTCCTCTTGCCGCATTTACTACACTTGCTGTACTAGGTGGGGCAAACAAAGGTTTACCTCAATGGCTTAAAGTTGATGATGATTGGATAAGGCCAGATAAACCAGAACCAATTCCAGAGGTTAAAGATTTGTTAGACGAATGGTGATTCTAAATTAATTTGATATTCATTCATTCTCTTTTAATGACAATAAAGGCCTACTATCCAACAATAAGATCCTTATACTCCCCTTAAAGAAACCATCTTCTCTAATTCTTCCCAAATCAGGCCTTGGATGATTCAAGAGTATCCTATGACAATTTGAACACCTAACAGAAGAAACTTCCCATTGTGGATTTATTTCTTCACAACAAATTAATGCATTATCAATTTCTATGCCTTCATCTACTAAAACATCTTTCAATTTGGTGCTATTTATTAATAAATTTAAATCAAAAATCAAACTTAATGAATAAGGATAATTGTATTTTTTTTGGACGCTATCTGGCAATAATCTTGAAATTATAGTCCAACCGCTAGCTAAAAACATCCCGAATCCCATTGGAGAATCTGCCCATGTAATCATAATCCATCCAAATATAAGTGAGGGTAATGTAAAAAATAATGACATCCAATATAATCTTCTCATATTAAGTATCCTTACCAATAATTCAGATGTTATCGGTATCGGTTCTGGATGGGAGGGAAATATTAAATTTTGAGATTTTGATCTAGTAAAAAACATAATGGGAACTCTAGGGATTATATGTCCAATAAGTCCACCCAAAATTAACCAGAAAATTCCAGAAATTAATGTGCTCATATTGAGCTCTCCTATTTTGTAAGTTTTTGAAGTACTGCCTCTACTTTATCCATTCCTCTTGAGATATCTTCTCTAGATATTGTATAAGCAAACCTAAGATGTCCCTCACCAGATTCTCCAAATGCAGTTCCTGGTGAGCAAAGCACTCCTCCTTTTAGTAACTCAATCGCTAATTCTTCAGAATTCATTCCATTTATCGACACCTTTGGAAACACATAAAATGCACCTTTAGGCACATGACAAGAAACTCCAGGCATATTATTGAGTCTTTCACAAATTAAATCCCTTCTTTTCTTAAATTCAAATGCCATCTCGTTTGGATATTCACTTGCATGTTCAAATGCTGCTAAAACCGCATATTGCATACCATCGTTTGAACATGCAGCTAAATAATATTGTAACTTAACTACTTGTTCCATTGCTTCAAGATTCGGAGATAAGATATAGCCAATCCTCCATCCAGTCATAGCAAATGTTTTTGAAAAAGAATTTACCAATAACACTCTATCGTAATCTGTTCCAATAAAAGAAATATGTTCACCTTCGTAAATTATTCTATCATAGACTTCATCAGTTATAATCCAAAGGTTATGTTTTTTTGCAAAATTCAAAAGAACATCTCTCTGTTCAATTGTAAGCATAGCGCCTGTTGGATTTGAAGGGAAATTGTATAAAATTGCTTTTGTATTTTCATCTACTAATTCTTCTAAATCTTCAATTGAAGGAATAAATTCATTTTCAAACATACAAGGGTAATATCTTGCCTCTCCTCCAGTCAAAACTACATCTGGACCATATAAGGGGAAGTATGGTTCTGGAAGTAACACATTATTTCCAGATTCAACCAATGCCATAAAACAATTGAAAAGTGCATTTGTTCCTGACATTGTCATACATACATTTTGTTCATTTAAATTAGAATCATAATCAGACCACGATTCTGCAATTTTCTTTCTTAATTCGGGCAACCCTGCGGTTGTAGTGTATTTATTACGGCCGTCTAACATTGCTTTATGAAATTCTTCAATTGCAAGAGGTGGTGGCTGGAAATCAGGTTCTCCTAATCCGAATGATATGACATCGTCTCCTGCCATATCAAACATTTTACGAACGCCAGTAGGCTGAATTGCTAAAACTCTTTTTGTAAAATCCCGACTCAGAAATACTCACCACCGGAACGCATCCGTACCATCGGAGGTGGCTTCTACACTTGAAACTCTCGCGCGGAAATAATTCAAGATTATTCATTAACTCGGGTGATTCTTCTCAAAATCTTCCACTACATCTAATAATTCCGCATCTAATACTTTTTTATCTGAATCATTGTCTTGTGGGATTGACTCTTGAAAAGAGGGTAATAATTCTGGTTGTCTTATCTGAGACATAAACATTACAAGTAAAAAGCCAGTAATAATGATAAGTGAAATAATAATGAAAATATTTATTTCTCCACTAGAATCATCAGAAACACCTGTTCCCCGTATTGTTAAAACACTCAAAAGAGAATATTGATTAGTTGTATCTCCTGCTCCAACACTTCTAATTTGTATTGTGTGATTTTTATCAGACAATACGCCAGGATCTAATTGTATTGACCAATTAAAAGGGGCATTTTGATTTGTTTCATTAACTTCTTCGTAAGTTGCTTGATACCAAGCACCACCATCAATATTGTATTCTATTGCGGAAACCTCTCCTTGCTGTGCCCAAGCAATACCACTAATCATTGTAGATGAGTTTTGTAAGTCCTCTGTAAATGAAGTAATATGCAACTGTAAATAAGGTGAATAATTTTCCATTGCCATACCAGAATTTTGTAAATCAAAAGACAATTTAACAGCGGCATGTGCATCAACCATTCCCCATCCAAAGTCCTCATTCCAAAAAGGATCAATACTAGTATCGAATGGTTCCCCTCTTCTTTCTGCAGTTTGTTTTAGAATCTCTTTAATTTGTAATGGATCTAAATCAGGATTCGCTTCCATCATTAGTGCAATTACTCCCGTTACTGCTGGTGTTGCATAAGAAGTACCACTTCCTCTGCCTGTATACGTGTTATCTGCTGCATCATCAATAATGTTAGAACATCCACCACTAGTTACACAACCTTCTGCTTGAATAATATTTGAACCTGGAGCACTAACTTCTGGTTTAAATTCGTCTAGAGGGTTATTATTTCCATTATCTTTTCTAGGCCCTCTACTCGAATAACCAGCAATTGTGTCATCTTCTCTATCAATCGTATTTTGGTCATCAGTTGCTCCAACTGTAATTGATAGGCTGCTGGAACCCATACCTGACAACCCATCATTATCTGGGCCATCATTTCCTGCTGCAACACTTACTGTGACGCCAACTTCCATTGCTTCATCAAGTAAACGACTGAACATATCTTCACCGTCACTTCCTCCATCTTCATGACTGGTAATTCCCCAAGATAATGAAATAATATCAATTCCATACAATGATTCATCTACACCTGGCCAAGCAGTATCTCTATTATCAATAATCCATTGGATTCCATTCATTGCAGATTCGTAAAAATCCTGAGAGATTACATAATTTTCAAAGGGTCCTGCTCCTACATCGGTTCCTATTCGAACATCTACAAGTGAAGCATCAGGAGCTGAACCATAAAAATCACTTTGTGAACCATCTGCCTCTATTCCTGTTGCTGCAGCCATACCCATACATGCGGTCCCATGTTGATTACCATCGTCAGGATCAAACGAGCCATCTGTTTCACGTCCACCTGCTAAAGCACAAGAGTGGAAATCAGAATGCATATAACAAACTGCATCATAACCAGCAACAAATTTTCCAGACAAACCAGGATGTTCATTATCTACACCTGTGTCTGTTAAAGCAATATTTACTCCCTTACCACTAACTCCAAGATCCCAAGCACCTACAGGATAAAATGTAGAATTTCTCGCTTTAACTGCTGGTGTTTGAATATCTCCATAAAATACAACCTCTCCATATCTTTCAACCATTACCACTCCATCAAGATTAGATAATTCAAGAATGTCGTTTGCATCGACAGTTCCGATTAATAATGCATCCACTTCAGGAACTTCTAAATTCACAGAATAACCCATTTCTTCAATTAATTGTATATCTGTACTTAGGGGCGTATGATCATATGAAAGTCCAATATTTACTGAACCTGAAACTGTTTCCAAGGAATCATGAATTTTATTTCTATTGTTGTCCAAACTAGTAGTTAACCACCAAGTAACTTCTTCGTATTTTTCATTAGACGTCTGAAATGGAATTTCTAATGTATGCCCTTCTGGCATTATTTGCCATTCTGGAATTTCTTTACTTACGGGTAATGCTGCTGCAATTGAAGGAAGTAACAGCAGGAATAAAATATTCATTGCAACAATGCCACGGCCCATGTACTAATCGCAGAGTTTCATGACTTCAAATTGACGGGTAGATGTTAACGCTTGTTATACATCGTTATAAGACCGTCATTACCCGACAGAGATTGGGCGCATAGTGTAGTGGATATCACGCTGGCCTTCTAAGCCGGCAACCGGGGTTCGAATCCCCGTGTGCCCGTATTGCCAAAATTAGGTATAGGTTTGCATGTTTTATGAGTGAGCAAACTCATATACAGGAAGTAAGTCGGCCACTCGTTACCATGAAGAGAGGTTCTCGTGCTTGGAAGAAAACTGGGAATCAAAGATGGAAATGGCGTAAGAAAAAACTACGCCGACGTAAAAGGGCTCGTAGAGAAGCAAAAGTCTGAATACGTCATTCTTTTTTTATATTCTATAATAATACACATACGTTGTGTTGATAAGCCGAGAACTACTCGGGTGTTCACCAATGGGGGTATAGTATAACCTGGTAGTATCGCGGGCTCCAGTTGCACGGGATTCGAACAGGAATGAAGACAGGAGGAAAGCTGCTTTGCTGATGACCAACTGGAGCGCTGACCTGTTTGATGACTGATTACGTAGAAGATATCCGCTGGTCTGGGTTCAAATCCCAGTGCCCCCACCATTTTAATTCAATAACAAGGAACATTTTGGACAAATTTTTGGTTTGATAAATGTATTTCTAGTCCATATATGATTACAACTAATACATTCCCAACTAAGCACATTAGTAGTTGAAATCATTATAGCCTGCAAATATCTTAAAACAATAGATTCTGATAAAGAAGGTGCTGGAGCAATTTCATTTGTTAAATCATCATGTATTTCAGAATGTTCAAACATCCCTGAAGCATGTAATATTTCATGTACTAATGTATGATTGAATAATTTTTCATCATCTATAAGAACGGGATGAAGTTTAATTTTTATTGCACCTAATGGTAAATTTAATCGCTTTTTACGATATATTTCATTATAATCTCCACTAAATCTTGTTACCCCTAATCTATTATCATGTGATGATAACCAAGATAATTCTAATTTTTCAAATAAAGTAGATATCTTTGGAAATTCATCCTTTGTAGAATTTACTATTTTTTCCTTAAGTTCATCAGAAATAATAGGAGGTTTTTCTGGCATAGGAATATTTTTCATATAATCTGTAAACTTTTCCAAATCAATTTTACTTGAACTATCCATCAATTCATCCCCGTATCAATTTTTGTCCAAACTCCATTTTCATCAATATTCCAATAATGCAAATTTCCATCCCTGTCATGATACCACCCCGTTTGGCCTTGTATTGTCCCTTCAGCAGCCAACATCACCCCTGTATCATTAGCAAAAACCTCTGCTGCATCAGAGGCATTCGTTTCTGAATCCAGAAGTTCCTTTAATGTGTCTAAATCTGTTTCCGAAGTCGTGGTTTCTTGATTTATCAGAACATCTAATTCTTGATGAGTTGGATCTATTCCTTTACCCTCTATATCAGGTTTGAACTTTTGTTCTTCTTTAGGTGTTAATTCTTCTAAAGACAAATCATTTTCATCGAAAATCATTTCAGGATTTATTGACGGTGAATCATCAAATCCCTCGACTGAAATAGTGTCTCTTCTCTTAATTAAAATTAAAGTAAACATCATAAATATTGCAATTACAATTATTATTAGGTTAAGACTTGAGCCAATCTTTGTTGCATGTTGTAATCCAGAAAAACCTTCACTTGTTAAATTGAAAACTTTATTCGTTTCGAAATTGTTTCCAGCATCATCTATAGCCCATACTGTAAATAACCAAGAGCCACTCTTCGTTTTAT
>PAAW01000020.1 GCA_002699515.1 Methanobacteriota archaeon | reverse complement strand
ATTGAAGGTATAAAAAACTCAAAAGCATCCTGCTCTATCTTTAAGCATAATGACCTAACACATCTTGAATCATTGTTAGGTTCTCATGATATAAGTAAACCAAAGATCATTGTATTTGAATCTTTATATTCAATGGATGGCACTGAAACAGACATAGCTGAGTATGTTAAACTGGCAAAAAAATATAACGCCCTTACTTACCTTGATGAAGTACATGCTGTTGGTTTGTACGGGAATGGTGGTAGAGGAATAGCATCTAAAAATAACGTTTCAGATAAGATCGATATCATAAATGGAACTCTTGCAAAAGGATTCGGCCAAATTGGAGGATATATTGTAGCCGATCAAACAGTCATTGATTTTATTAGGTCTTTTGCCCCCGGATTTATATTTACAACCTCTATGATGCCTTCCATTGCAGCAGCTGCAAAAAAAAGTATTGATATAGTTGAAACGCTTGATAATGAGCGCTTAGATATTTTTAATAAAGCAACCTATTTCAGAAAAAAATTAAAAGATGAAGGGATTCCTTTTATTGATAGCAAAAGCCACATCATCCCAATTCTTACCCATAGTACTGAAAAAGCTAAATTATATTCAAAACTACTTTTAGAACGTTATAATAGCTATATCCAACCAATTTTTTATCCAACGGTTCCTGAAAATTCTGCCCGTTTAAGAATTACAATTACCCCTAAACATTCTAAAAATGATATTGACCAATTAATTTTAGCTCTAAAAAAACTATTTTCTACTTATAAAACAAAAGAAACAAGAATCGCTACTACGCATCATCAAGTAGCTTAATTAAATTCTTGCACAGAATTTTTCATAAAATTCATAATTAAATCCTAAAAATATTTTTAATTAATAAAAAAACATTTGAAATTATTAAAATCTGATTTTATCCAATCCTGTAAAAAATCCTACAAGCGGGGTGGCATTAATACACTTATCAAAGAAAAAGGATTCAAAGTAGTCATTATTCTTTTTCTATTTTTTTCTATTAAAGGGTCTCTTTATATATTAATACCTTGGTTGGGGTTATCATACTTTGGTACTTGCTTTTAATATTATTTAATTCAATTATAATTAAATCTCGAAAGATCTATATTTGTTTGATAAATCAATCAGCATATTCCTATACTCCTCTGAATTAAAAACAGGATAATCAAAACTTATAAAATAAACATCTTCCTTTGATTTTATATAATATCCATCTATAGAAAGTCCAATCATTGTAGCATTTGGGTCTTGTATCCCATGCATTGCGTGCAATGCAGATTTGATGGTATTTGAATGGTCTTCATTCATATGATCTATCATTCCCGTTTCATTACCAAACCAATCGATGGAAATATTCATCCAGTTCTTTGGATCTAACCAAGAAATTTTTCCAAATCCTCCAATCCATCTCGCTTGATTGATAGTAATCTGATAGAAATTAAAATCATGCATTTGTGCATACGCCTTACTCTCCGGAAAAATATTTTGAAACCTGTCTTTGCATCTTTCAACAATTTTTTCTGGAACAATTTCTAAATCACCCATTAATGTTAATCTTGAACTATTCTGCACGTCCCCAGTTTCATTTTTTTTAAAAATGGTGATACAAGCTTTGTGATCTTTTTTTAAGTTTTTAGTGTGATCAGCAAGATCACTCAAATATAGAAAAACTGTTCTATTCCACCCTGAGACATATGTAACAAAACTTCCAAAAGGATATCCATCATATTTTTTAGATATCGTTGAAAGAATAGCCGTTTTATCTGATCTAAAAAAAGACACAGCTTCTTTTTCATGCTCTTTATTAAAATTAGTCATAATAAACCCTTCTATGTTAGTAATAGGTTACTCTTAAAGTTTTTGGATCAACCTCTATAGGTAAAGCAAAAATATCACTCAATAATTTGATGTATAAATTCTTTTGAACTGTAAAGTAAATCATGGGTGTGGACGTATTTAAACTGAGCATTTCTTCCATGTAATAAATGATTTTCAAAAGAAGAGAAATATGATATGGCTGGCTCTATTTTTTCATGAATTCCAACATTTAAAATTGGGTATGCATTTTGAATAAATCCTACTTCATACTTAATAATATTACTTTCCTTGATAAACCTTTCTTCAATTAGACATTTTTTAATTTTGTTGAAATATTCCTTATCAGAAAAAAATGTTGATATTTCATCTGTTCCTAATGAAGTCTCTACAACAATGCATGTCTTATTAATTGGTGCCATTTTTTTGCTTCTATTTTTAGGCTCATATATTCGATTAAACGGGAATTTCGGTTCGGGAAAATAGATAGATGCATTTTCTGTAAAACTTGGTATATCTAAGTAAATTACGCATAGCTTCACGTGTCTATATTGCAAACTCTTTAAAGATTCTATCACCTCATCTGGAGGATCTGGATCAAAAATTTTAGATATTACATTTATTGGTAGTGTATTGATAACCAAGCCTGCAGTGGAGATTTTTTTACCACTGCATTGAATTTCTCTAATCCTATTTCCATCATGAATTAATTTTTCTACTTTAGAATTTAAGTGAATATTTTTATGACCAATATTTTCTGATATTTTGTCAAATATTGTTCCAAATCCATATTCAGGGTATAAAAATGATCCATCAAGATTTTTCTGGTTTGCGTTATTCATGATTAATGATTTCAATAACGATTTAAGGTCCAAATTACTTAATCTATCTCCAGAAATTTTCGGATCTAATTCATTAGCATCTGACCCCCATAATTTTTCAGTATAATTAATTAGGAATAAATCAGATAAAGTTTTACCATAATTCTGATAGGCAAGTTCTTTAAAGCTAAATATTTCATCATTCGCTCTAATTATATTAGACAACTTTTCAAATCCTATTTTAATTATTTGAACCAAATCCAAATTATTCAAGAGACTCTTAATATTTAACGGAAAATCGATTGACGAACCTCTATAATAAATTTTACTTGGTGCTTCAATTTTTAACAGTTGATTACCAAGTAATTTCTTTATCTCAAAAGTGATCTTAGGATGTTTATCATGCAAACGATGCGCTCCCGTATCATATCGAAAATCACCACTTAATATTGTTTTGCAATTGCCACCAACCCGATTTGACATTTCATATATCGAAACTGAAATCCGATTTTTTTTAGCAAAATAACCTATCCCTAGTCCTGCAGGACCAGCACCAAGAATATCTAAATGTGATTTTTCCTTTAGTTTCATTTTGTCTTTTTAATTAATCTATGCATACTTAATTCAGACCACATTCTATTTACATAAGGATTATGGTAATGGACACTTTCATTGGAAATATAATAATCGCTTTGAAAGCTTTCTTTAAAATTTCCAATTAAAATCAGATTTTCCTCCCCTAATAATTTTATTTTTTCAATATCATTTGAATTTTCTATTTCTAAAAATTGATTTTTAAGGCCATGTTGTTTTAAATAATAATTAACAAGAGGTATGCTTGCTATAGCCACTTTATTACTTTGAGAAAGAAGATTATCTTTTAAACTAGAAATTGCACTTGGTTTTGTATGCTGATTGACAAGTACAAATGTCACATTTGTAAGACCAAAAAATAAAATTACAAATAATACATTATTGAAAATTTTATTATCTTTTTTGAAATAATGAACCCCATTGTTCAATAAAACAATACAAAACACTATTATTGGAAGAATATGTCTACTCTTGTAGATAATATTTTGAAAGAAAAAGATCCAAACGATGTAAATAAAAACTGAGACAATAATTATCAAATCATTTTTTTCCAAACTTCTGAAATCTTTTTTATTTACCCCTTGATAAAAGAAATATAACATTGGAATAGAAACGAATAATGTTTGCAAAGATCTTCCAGGCCAGTACCCGCCTAAACCATCTGCCCATATAGACCTTATCATACTTAAGGCTCTATACTTCCAGATACCATCTGTTATAATTGTTCCTCCAAAATCCAGGAAATGTCCCGAAGTTTGTTTTACAGCTGATTGATACAGATCATTTAATCCCGTAATCCAAATAAGTGGAATCAGCCAAATAAGACAACCAACTGAAAAACCAAATATTGGATAATATATTTTATTATTTTTTAATAAATGAATTCCTATTGGTAAAAATAATAATGGTGTATACGAAAGTCGAATTCCTGCAAGTACCCCAGTTAAAAAAAAACCTAATATTACAGAGTTAAACTTTTCAGCTTTAATGATTAAAAAATACAGCACTACTATAGAAATTGATAGTCCTAATAAATCTGGCATGTAACGATTACTCATCAACCAAAAAAATGGATTCATAAATATTAAACTAGCACAAGAGATTCCATATAGTGTATTTAGTTGGATTTGGAAAAGCTTCAAAGAAAAATATATAATTATAAATACTGATATCCCTCCTATAATTGAAAAAGATAGTCCTAAATTATTTGTAAAAAAGAATAAAATTTGTGCAAAGAAACAAAAAATCGGATATCCCGGAAAATGTGGCTGCAATTTTACAATATCATATTCTTGTACACTTAGTGCAAATCTTAAGCTATCAATATCTTCAATATAATAAATACCCGTTGCAATACGTGAGATGATACAAATAAAAAATATTATTAAAATCAGCTTTTGTTTTGTTATTACTCTCGTCATGGGTAGGAATATAAAAAAAATAAGGGGTCTTAAATATAAGACCCCTTATTGTACTATTATTTAATTATGTTGATTTACCAATTTGCCATGTGCTCATCAGAAAAACCATATGCGGCTTGCAATGTGTTCTTAACAGTTGTCAATAACATTCCATGATATGTATAATATGCCATCTCACCATCTTCTGGATACACTGGAGAGGTCCCCATTGTATTTAACACAGTAGTTAAATCTGAATCACTGATTAATTTAAAATCATTGTATAACAAACCATTTGCATATCCTCTCATTTCACCCCAGTGATTATTTAAATCACTTGAAAGATCTGATAAAGGACCTGCAGTCGAATCAGCAGGATAAAGAGCAGCCATATCAGCTGCAACATCATTCACATAATGAATAGTTACAGCAGCAACTACTTTTTCCCAAGTATTTAGAATAATATCTCTTTGAACTAAAATCTCTTCAAGCGGAGCTTGATTGTAAATCAAAGTCCTTCCTTCTAAATATGCATCAAAAATGGTTTTTGTGAAATCATAATCAACACTGACTCCTTCGACTAAATCTCTTTTAGCTGCGGTAACAGCCCACCCAGCATTATATTCTGATTTAAAATCAATAGACCCGTCACCATTTGAATCATTATATGGGTCTGTTTTTCTATCCGTATCATCAGAATAGCCAGTATTATAGTCCCTAGCTGCTCCGAAATATCCAAAAGATTCATCCCAATGGTGCTCCATTGCTGTATACGGATCGCCGTCATCAGACATCGTATTATCATCATCTGGAATTTTAGACATATATTTCGAGGTGCCTTGCCAATATGAAACAGCTCCCCAAAGGGTTTTTTGAACCATTTGGTCTAAACGAATACCATCACCATTAGTCTTCCCATTATTTACAGCATCAGTAACCCATCCTGCAATGGCATCTCCAGCATTCATGTCATATCCTGTTAGAATGTAACTAGATACCGCGGAAAGCCTATCATTTAAATGACTCGTAGATATATCATGGTATTTTGATTGCATTGAAGATGGTGTTGTTGAAGTTAGAATCGTTCTATTCGCATCATCATTTGCCATCATACTAAGCAATGTAGAAGCATCCCCAGAACCGGCGTCTGTACCTATCTGAGTTTTGATATCATTAATCAATAGGTTTCTTACGACTTGTCCTGAATATGATACGCTACTTTCACCATCTGTAAATCGACTTTCGAAAACAAATTCAGTTGGTGTTTCTATTGTAGTATCCTCTACTACGTCTTCATCTGCATCCTCACAACCAATGACTAGCATTAGCAAGAAAGACAGAAAGTATAGTAGTTTACTATTGTTTATCATTCTCTTTTCTCCTTTATTAGATTTTATGTAAATAAGTCTCATTCTTATTAACTATATAAAAAATTTTAAAAAGTATACTCTATTCCCAGATTTATTTGTCTACGTGGCCCTGGTAATATTCCAGAACTAATATTTGCTTCTTTCTGCCCCGGATTTGAATGTAACCGCGAACCAATATAGATTTCATCCGATATATTTTTTCCTGAGAAAAATAATTTAAGTTTTTCACCAACTTGATAATTTCCTGAAATATTAAATACTAAATATTCAGGAACTGGACCAGAGACACCTATATCATCTTCTTTTTTAATATTTTCAAAATCAGTATAAACTTTACTAACATATTTTAAATCAGGTCTGATAGAGAATCTTTTAATAGGATTGAACTCCAAACCTACTATTAGTGTATTTGCTGGTGAATAGGGTAATTCTTTTCCATTGATACTGACTTCCGAGCCATACGTTCCAGATACATTTGATATAATTGTTGCATCTTTTACTTCTGTTGATAAAAATGTATAGGAGATATCTACATTAGGAAGGAAAGAAGTAATTTCAGAAAATAGATAATCCATTCTTACTTCTAAACCTTGTGTAGTAACCTTACCGAGATTTTTAAAAGCAGTTCCTCTTCCTGCCGCAACAAGATTTTCAATATCAATATGAAAACCTGCAATCTCATAATCAATAAGTGATAGCCTTCCTCGAAAACCCAGCTCTTTGTTCCAACTTTTTTCAGCTTCCAAATTCAATCCAGAACTTTCAATATTCTCACCAAAATTTAATATTTTTAATGCTCCACTTGACGGTGGAGTAAAACCACGATGGACTCCACCAAAAAACATATTACCAAACATATTCTTAGAGAAGGCAATTCCAGGTAATAAAGCAGAAATAAATTTATCTTGGTAAATAGATCCAGCTAATCTATCTACTCTTTCTTGTTCAAAAACTTCTACTCTCAATCCAGGTCTTAACATAAATGTACCAAACTCGATGGACTCTGAAATAAATGTAGCCAACGCGGTAGTTTCGTAATGTTGACTTGTACCCAAGATTTCTAGCGAATCACCTGCCCCACGAAAATATACTCCTTGCCTAGCACTTGGTGAAAAAACAGAATCTGCAGTAAAACCTGTCTTTCTATCATCAATAAATTTTTCCCAATATACTCTCCAACCTGTTTCTAAAGTTGATGAAATACCAAACAGTTCATGATTTATTTTATAGGACTGTTCTAACCCAGACACGTAAAAGGTTCTCAATATTCCAAAATTATCTTTTCCATTTCCTACACGTATTAAATCATATGGACTGTAATAGGGTTGTGCTAGAGGACTCGATAATGCAGTATCGCTTGCCTTAATAAAAATATCGTTTTCTCTCCACCATTTTCGATCGAAATAACTAAAAAAAGCGGTCGTTGTCTTTGTTGCATTAGAACTTAATTTTTCTGTTTCAATAAAATCAATTGCAGTTCTTAAGACTTCAAAGTTGTCGTGCTCTTTTGGGTTATATTTAGGATTTCTTTCAAAGGACCATTTTGTTAGTCCCGTGTACGTAGCAGAAGAGTTCTCATAGTTAACATTAGCCTTTAGATACATATTTTTTGTTGTAGATGAACGATAATTAAATTTCAAAGTACCATTCAACTGTTCAAAACTATTATTTTGTCTAAACCCATCTCCTTTTTTTAAAAGAAACTGTATCTCAGGTTTAATTTTTGATTCTCCCCATCCTCCAACTTCAGCAAAAACACTATTATAACCATTCTCACCAGTTGTTAACTTGAAGACCCCTCCAAATTCATTTCGAGGTCTTCTTGTAAAATAGTTAATTACACCTCCCATTGTTTGAGGCCCATATAAAATAGTTCCACTCCCTTTGATCACTTCTATCTGGTCAATTCTATCTGCTGGAGGATTGTAGTACATATTTGGGTAAACGTATAGAGCAGGTTGTATTGGGATTCCATCTTCAAGGATTAGGACTCTTGAACTCCTTCTTGGATTAAGACCTCGGATCCCAATGCTAATCCTAGAATTTCCAATCCCATCGTCTGCAAAACCATTAATACCTGGAACATACTCTAGCATTTCCTGAGTCCCTATGGGGTTGACCAATTTTAATTTTTGCATATCCATCACTGTTGCAGCACCTGGAAGTACTTCATAAGGAGCATCCACTTCGCTGATAATTTCTAATTTTGTCATCAAAATAGGCTGTATAGATAAAATCGCATCTATCTTGTAAGCTTTCCCTGCTTCAATTTTTACATTTTCTCTGTAGTCTTCATAGCCAATAAAACTAATTACAATTGTATAATTTCCGGTTGTTACTCCATTAATATCAAAAAGACCATTCTTATCACTTGAAGCACCATATTCTTCATTAGTATTATTTTTTTTTAAAACGATATTAGCTCCTTGCAAAGGAATCTTTTTTTCATTTCTAAAAACTGTACCAGTGATTACAGTATCATGGTTATCACCCTGAAGAGATGCAAAACATATTATTGTATAAATTAAAAATTTAAATCGAGGCAT
>PAAW01000019.1 GCA_002699515.1 Methanobacteriota archaeon | reverse complement strand
TGAATCCGTAAATTGCCTCCATCTCAGATAAATTTGTTTTTTTACCAAGAGTGAAACCAATTCTTTGTACGATTGGCCTCTTTGATTGAAAATAAACATTTGTTTTATCTGGATCAAGTCCCATTGCAACATAATTAGAAACATATTCCTCTAATGCATTTTCTCTACATGAATCTAAAGACAAACCTCTAGTTGCATGTGCTTCTAAATCAGCAACAGCAATAGTAACGTCAGCCCCAAGGTCTTGGAACCATTTGACCTGATCTATTACCATTTTATGGCCTAAATGCATCCTACCAGAAGGCATTAATCCTGTCAATACACCAAATGAATTGCCCTTACTTTGTGCCCTTAGAATCATATCTAAATCTCTATGAGCAAATACAATATTTCTACGATGTAACATCGAAGGAGAAGGCAAATTATTGGAATCAAGATTTGTTAATCCAAATTGATCAATTATCCTTTGATAATCTGTTGACTGTGAAGATGACCAAGGGTCAATTCTGATACCATCTACCATATTCTCATTACCCCCGCCGAGGTAATAGGAAATCAAGACTTCTACGCGAAAAATAAGAAAATGCAGAATTAACAAGCAATTGATAAAATCTGAAAAATTAATTATTTAATAAAATTGAATACATAAATCAATAAAGAAGTGTTTGATAATATGTCTACTATGGCTGAGATAGTTGCACTCGGATGTGGCTTAGTTGGAGAATATGTCATTTCTAAATTAATTAAAAAAGGGCATAAATTAACAATTGTAGGATTAGAAATTCCTGAAAAATTCAATAATAAATGTTCAACAATTATTGGAGATGCTGTAGATTTTGTCAAACAGATAAATGGGAAACCACTAGTAATAAATATGCTACCAGGATTAATTGGAAATTCGGTAAGAAAAATTCTTTTAGAGAAAAAAATCGATATCGTTGATTTAGCATTTACTATTGAGGATCCTAGAGAATATAAAGAATTAGCAATAAAAAATAATTGTAGATTAGTATACGATGTAGGAATTGCTCCAGGCTATTCAAACTTACTAGTTGCAAAAGCAATTGATCATCTGGGAGATATTGAAGATTGTAAAATAAGGGTGGGTGGAAATCCTATTCTTAGTGATGATGATTGGTCATATATGGCCCCATTTAGCCCCACAGATGTTGTAGAGGAATACGAGAGGCCTGCAAGAATCATTAAAAATTATGAAACTGTTGAAGTTCAGGCGATTTCAGACTTACATTTTATCAATTACAATGAAATTACCAATAATAAAATTGGAGATTTACAGGCATTTATGACTGATGGCTTGAGAAGTTTATTAGATTTCAACACATGTAAAAATATGTCTGAATACACCCTTAGATGGCCAGGACATATTGAAAAGTTTCTTGAAATTCAAAAACAAGGATTACTTTCTGGAGAAAAAAGAAATAATACAATCTCAAACCTTGTAGATTCATGGAAGTTCTCGAATGAAAGAGATGAATTTACTTTATTAGATGTTTCTATAGAGTCTAGGAATGGGAACAAAAGATGGATTGTATATGATGAAGGTAAACAAAATGCTTCTTCAATGGCAAGAACTACTGGTCTAGTTATGCTTGGATTTATAGATG
Source organism: Methanobacteriota archaeon (assembly GCA_002699515.1). Lineage (GTDB taxonomy): Archaea > Thermoplasmatota > Poseidoniia > Poseidoniales > Poseidoniaceae > MGIIa-I. The sequence continues at coordinate 17,857 of PAAW01000019.1, read as the reverse complement.
AAATGTTAGATGGAAATATCCCAAGTGGTATTTTTGCTCCTGAAGAATTACACTACATTAATGGATTAACAAAAAGAATTACAAAAAAACTTACAGATGAAGGTGTTCTTATCACAGAACTATTCTGACTCATACAAGCTTTGTTCTTCTCTATCTTTTCTAATTAAATGACGTGTATAAGTAACAGCACCTATACCTGCAGTTGCCGCAATCACAATAAGTGCCCAATTAAAATCTTTAACTTCTTGAGGTTCTACTAACCAAGTGAAAACTAATGGAGATTCATCAAACTTCATTGACCATTTGAATAAATCAATTGTATGATGTCCTGAAATTGTTAAAGCCCATGAATGATTATTGAAATATCTTGGCTTTACAAGTAAAGCACAATCCTCAAAATCAAAATTCACACCAGGATCACATACATCAAATCCGAATAAATCTATTTCAGACTCATTTTCCATTAAGATTGTGGCATTTTGACCACTTTGTAAGGTAATCCATAAAATTCCTTCATCTTGTCTCCAACCTTGTTCAAGTGTCTTGTTAATAATGCTTAACTCTTTCAAATCATAACCATCAACTGTTATACTCTTTACTGAATTATTCCTAATATCTACTCCTCTAGTAATAGGAACATCCCAAGCGACTGTTTCAATTAAACTACCCTCGTTAACAACATTCCATTCTTTATGTGTGCTATTAAATAATTTAAAATCATCATTCATTCTATGATATTCATAAGAATATGCTTCTCCCCAAGCAGTATACCAGGCATTTTGTGATTCTAGCCAAGATACAAGTTCCCCATTTGTACGTACTTTCAAATCAGCAATTTGTGCCTGCCATTGTAAATTTACCATAGCTCCCTGATCTGCCAATTCAATAATCTCATCTAATGGAGTGATTTTTTGTTCTAAACTACCACTTGAACCTAAATTCCACCAGTCTGAATTGTTCTTAGGGAAATCTGTTGCATTATGCCAAACTGTATTTTCAAAATTAGTATCTAAACCATGCACTGCAAAACCTTCTAAATGTAATGCTTGATGATCTTCAGAATTAAAATTAGGGTTTTCATTTAAGTCAATTCCAAAAGATAGAGGATTACTACCCCAGCGTGAAGCATTCGTTCTTTCTGAAAGATATTTTTTACATTCTAATGCTGTTGTTCTAGGCATCAACTCAAGGTTTAATGTGGGCATTCCTTGACAACCTAATTCATCTCCTGCAGCAATCCTACCATCTTTTGTAAACCAATCTGCATCTAACCAGCCATCTTCTTTCCATTCAGATGATGCACCCACAAAAGGCAAGAACAAGGGAGCAAATAATACACAAAAAATCACTATAGAAATAGCACGATTATGGATTTGTGATTCAGGCACACCCCGCCCACTAAAAATAGTATCAAAATTGTATCTATTGGTCGCTACCAAGAAAAAAAGTAAAAACCACTAATTGTAAAGGAGGGGTATGGATTCTGAGAATACCCGGGAAATAGCATTAGAGAATCTTACAAATCAAATTAAAATAAAACCTTATATTTTCAGGCATTTAAGAACTCCAGTATATTCATTTTTAAGATTAATACTAGGTCAATTATTACGCTCAGTAACTAATACTAATTTTAGAGGAATTGAAAACATACCCAAAAAGGGAGCTATCATTTTTGCTTCAAATCACCTTTCCCATGTAGATCCTCTATTCATGATTGGAGGTTCAAGAAAAAAACTTCATTTCCTAGCCAAGGATGAACATTTTGAAAGATTAATCACCAAATTTGTGGTTTCTTCAACAGGTCAAATTAAAACAGTTAGAGAAAAAGGAGGAGGTGAAGCCTTATCTACTGCAAGTGGAGTACTAAATTTAGGAAAATGCATGGGTATTTTTCCAGAAGGTACACGTTCAAGAAAGTCGGAAGCACCATTTCTTGGTAAAGGGAAAACAGGTATTGCAAGATTAGCTGCATCACATCCAAATGTGCTAATTGTTCCTGTAGTATGTGAAGGAACTAGAGAATTCATGAAACCTAAAAAGCACAAATTCCCTAGATTATGGAAACCCATCACAATCCATTTTGGTAAACCATTTACTTGGAATGAATGGATATACCATGAAAAAGGAGGAAATTTAGATGAGGAGGAGGTTAAATTACTTTCTAATGAAGAAATACATATACAAAAACAAAAACTAAGTATTTTGTATAGAAGGTTTACTGATCAATTTATGATGACATTACAAAGAATGGGTGCAATATAATTCAAATCAAAGGAATACTTAATTGACCTTGAAGTTTTAACACATTTAGAATGGAGCAATATCTCGAACTAATGCAGCGTATTCTTGATGAAGGCGTTACGAAAGAAGACCGTACAGGAACAGGTACAATCTCCATATTTGGGCATCAAATGCGCTTTGATTTGGCAAAGGGATTTCCTATGGTCACTACAAAAAAACTTCATTTAAGATCTATAATCCATGAATTATTATGGTTTCTTAAAGGAGATACAAATGTTGATTATCTTCAAGAAAATGGCGTGAGGATTTGGAATGAATGGGCTGATGACGAAGGTGATTTAGGCCCTGTATATGGACAACAATGGAGAAAATGGGAATCTAAAGAGGGGGAAATAATTGACCAAGTTGAAAATGCAATTAATGCAATTAAAAATAATCCTAATTCAAGAAGAATAATTGTTAGTGCATGGAATGTAGGTGAACTAGATGAAATGGCATTAATGCCTTGTCATGCATTTTTCCAATTTTATGTGGCAGACGGGAAATTATCATGTCAGTTATATCAAAGAAGTGCTGATGTATTTCTTGGTGTGCCATTCAATATTGCCTCATATAGTCTCTTGACATTAATGATGGCTCAAATCACTAATCTAGAACCTGGTGAATTTGTACATACTCTAGGTGATGCGCACCTATACAAAAATCATATTGAACAAACAAAAACTCAGTTAAGTAGAACTCCGTTAAAATTACCTACAATAGAAATAAATAAAGATGTTAAAAATATTGATGAGTTTACATTTGATGACTTTAAAGTAATAGATTATGAGCATCATCCACATATTAAAGCCCCAATATCTGTTTAAGTGATATTATGGAAATTTCTTTAATTGCTGCATTTGATAAAAATCAGGCGATTGGGAAAAATGGAGACTTGCCGTGGCACCTTAGTTCTGATCTGAAACACTTCAAAAACATAACAACAGGCAATACAATTGTAATGGGTAGGAAAACTTTTGATTCGATAGGTAAAGCGTTACCTAATAGGAAAAATATAGTCTTGACGAGAAATTTGAATTGGCAATATGAGGGAGTAATAACTATAAATGAGGTAAATGAAATATTTGAGATTTGTAAAAATGATTCTGAAATCTTTGTGATTGGTGGTGCAGAAATATACAATGCATTCCTTAATGTTGCAACAAAAATGATTCTTAGTTATGTTGAAGCAGAAGTTAATGAGGCTGATGCATTTTTCCCAAAGTTTCAATCTGAAAAGTGGGAAATCATTGATGAGTCTAGAATTATTAAAGAAGAAAAAGATGATTTTTCTTATAGAGTTGTAACACTTAAAAAATTAATTAAATAATTTACTTAGTGAGTACCAGACAGGATCTGATTTAGAAGTTGCTTTTGAAGAAATCTTTTCATGATCTAATTCTGCATTTGGATTTGAAGGATCTAAACCTGCTGCATGATTGCCTGCGATTAATATTGCAGAAAAAGGGTGTTCTTTTTCAGCCATTAATTTGGCTTCAGGTGCTAATGTCATTCCAACACAGTCTCCACCTAATCTTGAAATTGCATCAATTTCTGCAGGTGTTTCAAATTGTGGACCAGGACTAAACCAATAGGTGAGCATGAAAGCATCATCGTCTAAATGAGATAAATGTGGTTGAGATTCTCTAAGTGATTTGAGTAAATTGAGATTTAATGATTCATCAAATGGTGTCGTCATAGAAGTAAATTTAGCATCTTCTTTACAAAAACTTACAGAATTTCCGCTGAAATCAATATATTGGTTAGCTAAACCCACCATGCCTGGAAGAAAATTTTTCTCAATAGCACCTACGGAACAAACAGCAATGGTAAATTCGACATTACAAGACATCATCGCTGAAACATTTGCAAGATGATTTATCTTATGAGGGGTTTTTGTTCCTCCATCAATATCATGATGCCTTTGGAGGAAGAATATTTTACACTCATCTTCATCTTTTTTAAGATCGAAAACAGTGATTGGCACATCTCCAAAGGATGTTTCAACAACCATATTGGTAGATTTTTCTAAATTCCAAGGAAAAATTAACTCAGGATTATCTGTAGTAAAACCAAAAAGTCCTGTTCCACCAATTAAACCTATTCTCTTCATGAGGATTCAACCCCCAAAATTGCTCACTCACCGTTAAGCCTGTCAATTAAGTCTGCTTTTTTACCTGAAACTGGCTTTCCTGCTTCTTTAAGTAATTCTTTTAATTGTGGAACAGTCATTGAGGAATAATCTAATTCTTCATCTCCAGCTTCACTAACAATTCCTTCCTTCTCATCAGTACTCTCTTCTGTAACTTCATCAGACGCTTTTTCACTAATTGATTCCATTGCCTCTGCTGCTTCAAGAATAGTAGGAGCATCTTCTGTTGTTGCAGCCTCTTTCCTTGCTTTTAAGTCAGCTTCAGCCTTAACTTCTGCTGCATGAATCTCATCAAGTGTAGGCCCTTCAGAACTTACAACTCCAGATTTCAATAATTGACTTTTTGCAATTACAGCCGAACGTATTTTCGCAATTGGATTCAATGCTGTATTCATACTTGTTTCTATTTCTGAACCAAGTATTGCTTTTTGTAATGCGGGATATGTACAAGATGAGCCGAAAGTTGTAATAATTTCTGTAACTTTTCTTCTCATTACTTTTTTCATACTAGAAGTAACTCTACCTTCTGTAACTATAAGTGGTTTTAACCTAACTAAATACCCGTCATTAGTAACTACATCTACAACTGCATCTACCTTTCCTCTATAACGCCTTATTTGCCTTCTAATATGGTCATTTTGGTGTTCATGGCCTACAAATTCTGTGATTGCATCCTGATTGATAACTTCAATAATTCTGAAATTTAATTTGACATGCATTTTTGTAAAATCTCCATCAAACTCTTGTTGTGTTGTTTGGAAAATTCTTCCAGCAACAAATTCATCATTTTCGCCAAGTGTCTCTCCTATTTTCTTATATTGCCAAGGGTTTCTTGGTGCTCTGATAGAATAAAATCTCTTTGCTTTCCATTTATCTCTTTGCTTTCTTGCAAGATTACGAGATTGTGCACTAGTTCTTACTGCCATAGGAATTCCACTCAGTGTAGCGACTCTGCGAACTTAGACCCATATATGAATTGCATGGTAGGAATAATAAAAAATATTTTGAATTTTTATATGCTATTTTATATTATTTATAACATAAATAGTCTCATATAATCGCTCCATGCCATAGGAGAAAACATGCCAATACATACCTTGATGCTCTCTACTACTGCATCAGGATTACATGATAGAGAATTATTAGTAAAAGGAATGGAATGGCTATGCGGCAAGACGAAAATTGTTACCTTTGAAAACACAACCTCATATCATGGATCTCCAATTACAAGTTTGAAAGTCAAACTATCAAGAAGTCAATCAAGGATGGCGCTATCTAGATTAGGAGGCACACTATTGAATGTCTTAATTAATGAAATAAAATCTAGATTAGATGATGAAAATAGATTACATTTTAGAATTAGCCAAAATGATTTGGTAGAAGGAAAAATTACACTAGCAAATAATAACGAGGACATAATTAAATTAGTTGCAAAAATAGAAGTCTACCCTGGAGAGAAAGCAATAGATGTAGCATTAAAACTCCTAAAAGAATCATTAGAAAGATGTGAGAGGAGAGGTTGGTTAAATTCTCATCCGAATCATACCATTGATAATTAAGAAATCGTAATTAAGATTTGTATCATTCAAGATACAACTCTTTATATCAAACATCATCTCGGAACAACTGATAATATGACTCATGTTGTAGTTAGTGGATGTGTTAGCTGTAAATACCAAGAGTGTGTAGCAGTATGCCCTGTTGAGGCATTTAGAGAAGCTGAAACGTATCTTGTTATTGATCCTGACGAATGTATTGATTGTGGTGCTTGTATACCTGAATGCCCTGTTGAAGCAATATTTGCAGATATGGACGTCCCTGAAGAAGAAGAAGAATGGATTGAAAGAAATGAAAATGAAGCACCAGATTTAGAAATTGCCACTGGAGAGTCACCCGTTCTTGCAGATGATTAAAAAAAAGAAGTGATTAAATGAAAAATAAATTTGATTTGGGTTCTATGAATCATGGCACTGAATTACTAAAACGCGGTTTTGCAAGAATGCAGCAAGGTGGTGTTGTAATGGATGTTGTAAATGCTGAGCAAGCACATATTGCTGAAGATGCAGGTGCTTGTTCTGTAATGGCACTTGAAAGAGTTCCAGCAGACATTAGAAAAGATGGAGGAGTGGCTAGAATGAGTCACCCTGACCTGATTAAAGAAATTATTGAAACAACATCGATACCTGTAATGGCTAAAGCAAGAATCGGGCACTTCGAAGAGGCGAGAGTCCTCGAAGAATTAGGTGTTGACATGGTGGATGAAAGTGAAGTCTTAACTCCTGCAGATTTATACTATCATATTCCAAAAAATGATTTTGAAATTCCATTTGTTTGTGGCGCTACATCATTAGGTGAGGCAGTACGAAGAATATCAGAAGGTGCAGCAATGATAAGAACAAAAGGTGAAGCAGGAACGGGAAATGTAGTTTCTGCTGTCAAACATGCACGTATTATTCAAGAAGAAATATCCTACCTTCAAAGAGCAACTGATGAAGAGATGAATGATATTAAAAACAAAATAATGGCTCCATTTCAAAGAATTAATGATGCATCAGAATTAAATCTTAAGATTGAAAATACACCATTTGGTTCTTTAGAAGAGTGTCATATTAATATTTCAAATGTAATTAAGGATATCCAAAAATTAGGCAGATTACCTGTAGTAACATTTTCTGCTGGTGGAATTGCAACACCTGCAGATGCTGCACTAATGATGAACATGGGAATGGACGGTATTTTTGTAGGTTCAGGCATTTTCAAAAGTGAAAATCCCACCCAAACAGCTGAAGCAATAGTTTACGCAACTCATCATTTCGACGATCCATCTAAAGTTACTGAAGCATCAACAATAGTGGGGGAAGCAATGCAAGGCCTAGAAATAGAAAAACTCGATGTTAAAATGGAAAAAAGAGGATGGTAATTACTCTCTTTTAGTACTAGAACGCCTGCCTCTTGCAGTTGAAATTGGTTTCTTACGAGTAAGTGCTTTCTTCTTAGATATCGACTTTCTTCCGTCTGTATCTTTTCCAAGGGTTCCACCAAATTCAAGTGTTCCACTTTCTAATAATTTATCCACTAATGAATCTGCTAGTGAATCATCATCATGAGGGGCTTTTAATTCGCTTCTAACATTTTTATTATGATCTGTTACCCATGACTTTCTTTCCTTGACTAAAGAACGCATTTGATCTTTTACTTCTGTAATTTTCTTCATTAATTCAACTATTTCATTATGCACAGCATCTGCTTTCTTTTTCTCATCAACAAATGCCTGATGAAATCTATCTCCTTCTGATTTCAAGAAATTCCTTTCCTTGAATAAAGAATTTAATTCCTCAGATAATTTCCTTGCTTCTTTCAGTGCATCTACCATCAATTTATGAGATTCATCGGCTACTAACTTTAATTCATTAATTGCCGACTCAGTATTCGATAAGTCTACCTCTAATTTTGCATTTTCATCAATTAATGGTTCTAAATCTTGAATGTTTACTTTGTGTGCTTTAATTTGCTTCAATATTTTATTTTCTTTATCTAATGGATGATAACTTGTTTCTATTTGTTTTTCTAATTCTGCAATAGTACTATTTAACTTATTAAATTCAAGTGTTATATTCTTTGATTTCCTTTTATCTATATGTCCTGATTTTGCCTTCGCAAATAATAATTTCAATTGATCTTGTGCTGTATCTCTTCTTACTCTAAACGAGTTCGCTTCTTTTTTCTTTGCTTTTACCTCAGTTAAGCCCTCATCTAACTTCGATTTTAGTGTCTTATATTCTGATTGTATCGTATCTCTTTGATCAGCAGATCTTCTTGCTGATTTATTGTGATTTGCCCTCTGATCCCTCATGCGCCTTATTTTCGATTCCATTGTACTTAACGTATCTTTAAGCTCGTCTTTTTCAGCATCAGGCTGACGTTCGTTCAATCCGGCCACAGTACGGGGTATACCCAATAGGATTTGAAACCAACCATTAAGTGAAAATGTTTAATCCCCACCATCCCAAACGAATTAGTGGGATAATAAATGCAATTGAAAATGCAATCCTGCTAGTCATTACGCTGAATCTTTTTAACATAGGAGTTCGACTTAAAGATATCAGAGTCCTACCATCAATTAAATGCCCATCGGAATCTTCTAATCTCACATTAATTACTAATTCACCAGGTGATTTTGATTTAAGGTTCATCCAAATCCACGCTGAGGATTCATCTGCTGCAGACATAATTACTTCTCTGCGCTCAAGGTCTGAATTCCAAGGCCTATTTCCTAATTCCATCATTGCTTTGCCTTGAGGATTCAATTCGATTGAATGGGTTGTTGTTTCTGGTTCTGTATGAGCTGATTGAGTTTTCAATAGTACTGACCGTTTCTTATCGGATGCATTAATTAATTGAACAAACATTGAACCTGTGTCATCAAAAATATCATCAATATCAACATCAAAATAGTAGCCAGATTTTCTAATTTGTTTCAAATCATCAATATTTTTCTGTAATGTCCTTGTCATTAACCGATTAAACGGATCACATGTCTTTCGAATTTGGCTTATTAATTCAGACCACAATCTAAGATCAAAAAGAATGGATGGTTCTTTTATTTTGTATTCTTTCTTGATTTTACTAATTAAATCGGTAGTAGTCATCCTTCCTTCATCATGTAAGTAATGAAGCAAGACTATCTTCTCAAAAAAACTATGATTGTCTAATTTAACCCTTCTTTTAGTATTAATTTCCTCGATTACTTTTTCTATCTTATCTCTAAGAAGAGGGTCGCAGATAGTAAGCAATATTTCTGCTAAAGGATAATTAAGAATTGAGGGATGAAATGCTGGTTTGTACGCACCAACTAAACCCCATTCATCCGAGGTGTTAAACTCCACATCATTTCTTTTAATCAATAAACTAAAATTAATTAAAACACAACTTAATGAAAATACTCTTAAAATCTCTGATTCATCATCAAAACTACCCTTTACTAAGATTATTAGTTGTAATAATAATGCAAGTAATGTAATCATAGTTGACAGTAATCTCTTATTGATTGCATCATTTGTCATTTGGGTTATTTGCTCAAAACCATGAGATTTCTCAATGTTGTTACCTAAATGCGAATGTATTAATGAATCATAAGTAACAATCATTCTAGAAATCATTGCTTGAGCAGTTGTAACAGATAACATAAGGAGCATTGCAATTAAGAACATTACACTTAACCAATCCATAAATGGAGTTAATTCTAAATCAAATACAACGGGACTAAATGAACTCCACCAATTAGGTGAACGGTGTTCTTTCCACACTCCAATTCCGACAACTAGAGCAATTAATGGAGGCAATACAAGCATTAAACTTGCACCTTTACTAAGTAAAAGTTTGTCAAATTTTGAAAGTAAATCTTCTGCAAATCTAAGTATTTTTATCCTTTCAGAGATTTGTTCTATACTTTTTAGTGGTTTTTTCCCATCTTCTTGCATATTATATCTCCTTAAATTGCTAATGCGTTAAAAACACATTTACAAGCAGGACACCTTGCCTTTGCGGGTCTTTTATCATAAGGCACTCTCAATACCTGATCACATTTCGGACATCCCACAATATCGTCTTCTGAACTTGCAGTTAATTCTTCAACTAGGCCTTCATCTTCGCTAGTCTCTTCTTGCTCATTTGAATCCGACTTTGCACTAAATTGAGTAAGGCATGAAGGACACTTTACTTGACCGGAATAATTCTCAGGCACTTGTAATAATTTTGAACAAGAGGGACAATCAATGCTTCTTTTTTCAGTTTCTTCTTTTTCATCGATTTTTTGGGTTCTAGCACTATAAGTCTTTGTTTCTTTATGTTCGGTTTCGTTTTTTACCGAAATAATTCTTACCCCAAATACAACTAATAAAGCAATAAATATTCCAATTATTAGACTCATCCAATTAACTGAGATATTTGAATTTTCAACAAGTTCATTTGTATTACTTGATGCAATCTCCAAATTTGTTTTTGTAATATAATTATCCATTATCCAAATTAGTTCTAATGTTGTTGTTGATGTTGACATCCACTCATTTAAGGTTAATTCAATTGTTTGACTAGAGCCAGATTTTACAGAAGGTGCATTAAATTCACCCAACATTCTTTTTTGGCCATCTACAGCAATAATCATCCCAGAACCAACGTCAAGATCACCATTATTGGCTATACTAACGGTAATTTTCACAACATCGCCAATTGTAGGAGATAGAGGGTTAGGTCCCGAACTAACTCCAATAGTTAAACCAGATATTTCTGATTCAATATCTTGAGAATCAGTAGCAATTGTTGATGTTGTCCAATCAATAGGAGTTAAAATAACCTCAATTTTGTTTGTTCCCTCTGGAGCAATTCCTAACATCGTATTTGAAGTTCTTAGTCCTGGCTCTAAAAGCAAATCCATTTCACTGGCTAAAACTTGATTTTCACTACTAACGAAATAAATTCCAGCATTAATTAATCTTGATTTGCCATTTGATAAATTAGCACCCCAATTTATAGAATAACCATTTTCATAATCATAATCTAGTGAATAAACCTCTGCAAATAAGGATTGTTGATTAGATATCATTACTTCAGCAACACCTGAAAAAATCTCTGTGGTATTCTCTGACACTTCATTCACGGTCCAGTTAACGACAAAGGTACCTGATTCCTGGCCAGAAAATACGGACATTAATTCTACACTATTTCCTGATTCAATTTGAACAGATGATCCATTACTATACTCCCCTTGAATTTCTACCTCTAAAAAACTACTAATAGCCTCTGAACCACTATTATGCACTAATATTGAAAATTCAATTTCATCTCCAACATGCCAAGGGCCATTACGTAGAATTAAATCCCCAGTTTGTGTAGCAGAATCACCTGATGTAATAGGAGTTATAGGTAAAAAAAACACAATTATCAGAAGAATTGTTAGTGTCCTTTGCATCCTCATTCAGACTCCCGAATCAATCACTAATTAAGATACATTGTGTAACTTTCCTTCATTACTAACCTTTATTGAAGAAATCAATGTCGAGCGACCGTTAGAGATGGAGCCAAAGACGCTGTTGCAATTGAAACCAGATTTATTGGTGAGGGCAATCATACATCGAAGACAGCATTTAATGGATCAATTGCCTAAAATAATTAAAGATGCAAAAGAAGAAGTAAGAAACGCAGAAGATGCTATGAAATTTCATGAAAACGTTGCAAAGAAATCTAGTAAAAATACGATTGGTAATCAAGAACAAGAAAAAAAATTACGAGAGGAGTTTAATTCAGCAATAGGGAGATTGAACCGTGCTGAGAATATTTTTAAGAATTCTGAAGAAATCATCTCATTTTGGGAATCTAAATTAGAGTTTGGATTTGAAGAATTACTTGAAGATAGTAACAGAGTAATTAATGGTGGAGCAAGTAGTTGGGCTTTAAGGAAAAAATCCTCGAAAAATGATCAGGGGGAAGAGGAATGAGCTCAAAAAATGAAAAGAAGACTCCTGATAAAGAAAAGTTAGAAGCAAAATTATCTGAAGTGAATGTATCTATTTCAAAAATTTCTCAGGAAATTAGAAAATTAAAAGATGAACGCCAATCATTAAATTTAATGAGTTTTGCAATGACAAACGATTTAGAAAATATTCAAGGATTACCAGAAGAGCAAAAAAATATCCTCTTAGAAGTTCAAAATAGACAAAAAGAAGCAAACAAAGTTAGAGAAATGAGAGATAAAATCAATTCTAACATCATATTGCCTGAACAAGCAATATTAGAAAATTTATACCTCTATTATTACAGATTAACAGGAGAAGAAGCAGATTTAAGATATCCTACATTAAAGAAAGAAACTGTACTATTCGCTAGATTTATGGAACTTCAACAAATGTTTAGTCAAAAAATCAAGAGTACTGATTATCATAATCAATATCAAGAATTAATGAATGAACAATTGTCAACAATCGATAAATTAAATGAAATTAGAAAGAAAAGTGGAAATAAAAAACTAGTTATTTCAAAAGGAAATAGAGATTCTAAAAGCCCTGTTGGATTTAAAATATACAAGATTAATAAAAAAATTGCATCAAATAGCAATAAATTAAATCACTTAAGAAAAGAAAAAGGAAAAATTGAATCATCCCTAGGGAGAAAAGGAAGTAGAAGGAAAAAATACAACATGCCCGATCTAAGTAGAATTCAGGAAAGGATCTCAGAAGGAGGTAGTTTATCATTAGATGATTTGGGTGCATTACTAAAACATGGTAAAGGAATTCAAGACATTGAAAAATCAATACCTAAATCAAAAAACACTGAAAAGAAAAGTAAAGCAATACAAAGAAAAAGAGTTCAAACAAGTAGAGGAAGAAGAAGAGCTGGACCAAGAGATACTACTCTCAAAAATGATAGATGAATTCAGATTCATACGCAATCTCTTTTCACTAGGTATTTTACAGAAGTATCATGATTGACGAATTATTGGAACAAATCTCAAATAATTCGGGAATATTATCATGCGGTATTTTTGATTCAAACGGATTATTAATCTCTTCAAATGGAAATAAAAATACCTTAGAAAAAATTGCAAGTTCAATGGATAGGATTATTGATGAGAATACAACTCAATTTAACTCATTAAATATTGATCCTGTTGATTGTATTACACTAATTGGTGAAGAAGGGATTAGTTTATTTTGGCCACTTGAAAACTCTTCTTCAGTTGCACTAATGGCGAATATAAATGCAAATTTAGGTGAGATAAGAAGAGTTGTAAAACCCCTATTACCTAGAATTAACGAACTAGTCAAATAATGGCCCTAAAAGAACTGGCCCATTAGGTCCAACATCAATAGCTTGTTTTTCCATAGTATGCCTTACATGCCTCATTTTCTCAAGTTGGAATGTTCTAACTAACTTACCATTCCTTCTATCAAGTCCCATAGAAATAATTCCATCTGCTAAGAACCCTTCATTACCATCTAGTTCAGCGAATTCACCAACTTGTCTTTCAGTTAAACAGATACATTTCAAATTTTGTGATCTCAAGAAGTCAAAGAAGTTAAACATAGTTCTCCTCATTTTTTCATCTACATTAGTTAAACTGTAAATAGCACCTAAAGAATCTAATACAAATACTGTGAATTGATCACCTCTTTCTCTTTTGAAATGCTCAATCATTCTTCTTGTAAATTTGAGATAATCCATTGCATCATTATCTCTTCTTAATTCAGTAAAATCTGTAATTTGTAAATTTTGAGGTAATGATAACCCAAGAGAACTAGCACCACGCATTAATGAATCTACTGTTTCTTCAATTGTACAATACAATCCAAATTCGCCTGTTTGTCTCAAATAATTAGAGACAAGTGTCAATGCAGTACCAGTCTTTAATGCACCAGGTGGTCCTGTTATCAAACTAATATATGGGGCTTGTACATCGTTAAACATTACACGTTCAATTCCGGGAAGGTTTCCTAAAAACATCTCATCACTGAATATTCGTATAACTTTTCACACTTAATCCTCTCGCATCAATTAGAGTTTTTGAGAGCAAAAATAGAGTTACTCAATCAATGCGGTTATATGCGGTGTTCCAATCCCGATGGCGTTGCAGAACAAGGAGTTGGCTAACAAATGAACGAACTAAAGAAAGAACTTGAGACAAGAAGGGCTGCTATGGATACAAAAGCTACAGATTATCGGGTAAAAAGAGATGATTGGAATTCTAAAACTAGAGAATTCCAGCAAGAAAGAAATTCTCTTAATTCTGCAGTTCGTGAATTAATCCAAGAAGTCAAAAAGCAACGTACAATTAGAGATGCTGAAAACCAGAGAGTTAGGGACATGAAAGTCATTAGAGACGAATGTAACAAAAAAGTTCGTGATGCAAAAAGAATGATTGAAGGAGAACAACCTGATTCTGAAAAAAGAAAGCAAAGAAATAATCGAAAACAAATTGAAGGTTTAAAGAGAGAATTAAACCGTTTAGAAAGAGAAATTGATGAAGGTAAACATAGAGGAAAGAAAGAAGGAGAAGCTATGAAAAGAGCAAAAACATTAACTCAAGAAATTAGAGCTCATGTGCCTGTTAAAATTAAAGTTGAAGCAACTCCAGAAGCACAAACAGCCTATGATGGGGCAATTGAAGAACAAGAAAAGGCTCACCAAGATGTTACTGAAGCAGCTTCTCAAGCACAAGCAGCGCATGAATTAATGCTAGAATGGAATAGCGAAGTTGATGCTAGAAGAGCAAAGGCAGAAGAAGCGCACAAAGTTTTGAGAAGCACAAAGAAAGAAGCAGATAGAGCACACCACAAATATATTGTTGCCCTAAGATGTTTACACAGCATTAACAATATCTTCAAAACTATGCAAAGTGAAAGAAAGGACAAAGTTACTTCAAGTGAACCTCAATTAAGTGTTGATAATCTAATGGGTAAATTACTATCTGGTGAAACACTTACAACAGATGAACTAATGCAACTTCAAAGCATGGATTGACGGTGAAAAATAATGCTAGACCGTGAAAATATCAAAGGTATTTTAGAAGATTATGATCCTTTGAAATTACGTATAGGTATGGTTGCAAGCCATTCTGCCTTAGATATCTGTGATGGTGCAATAGAGGAAGGATTTCCTACTGTTGCTTATGCCCAAAAAGGAAGAGAGAAAACATACTCTCAATATTTTAAAACATCTAGAAGTAAATCTGGAAGGGTAACTAGAGGGATGGTTGATAAAACAATTGCATTAGATAAATTCAGTGACATATTAGAACCAAATTTCCAACAGCAAATGAGAGATAGAAACGTTGTATTCATTCCAAACAGATCATTTACATCTTACTGTGGAATGACTGAAATAGAAAATGATTTCAAAGTACCATTATTTGGTAGCAGAAATATGCTAAGAATGGAAGATAGAGAAGAAGAACAGGATTATTATTGGTTACTTGAAGAAGCAGGACTTCCATTCCCTGAAAAAATAAATGGATATGAGGAAATTGATTGCTTATCAATTGTAAAATTACATCATGCAGAAAAGAAATTAGAAAGAGGTTTCTTTACTTGTGCATCTCCTGGAGAATTTGAAGAAAAATCTGCAGCATTGATTAGACAAGGAGTAATAGACAAAGCAAGTCTTGCTGGAGCAAGAATTGAAAGATATGTAGTTGGACCAGTTTTCAATCTAAACTTCTTTTACAGCCCACTTGAAGATGATTTGCCTAAATTAGAATTATTAGGTGTTGATTGGAGATTTGAATCAAGTCTTGATGGTCATGTAAGACTTCCAGCCCCACAACAAATGACTCTGCCTGAGGCTCAAAAGATCCCTGAAATGACTGTTGTAGGACATAATACCGCAACAATAAGAGAATCATTACTAGAAAGTGCATTTGATCTGGGTGAGAAATTCATTGAGGCATCTAAGAAACATTACTCTCCAGGAATCGTTGGACCTTTCTGCTTACAAACATGTATTGATAAAGATATGAATTACTACATCTATGATGTTGCTCCAAGAATAGGTGGAGGAACAAATGTACATGTTTCAGTTGGACATCCTTATGGAAATTCATTATGGAGAAAACCAATGTCAACTGGTAGAAGAATTGCTAAAGAAATTAGATTAGCTGCAGAACAAGATAGACTTCTTGAAGTTTTAACTTGATTATTGCCACCTACTCCAATCTGAACCTGTATCTGGCACCCTATACCATTTGAATCCCATATGATCTGTCCACTCATATCCATCAGTATGAATCATACCTTGAACATCTATAGATGGAGGCATTACATGTTCTTCATGTGGTAAATTAAAATCAGGATCTTCTGCTATCTTTCTTTCTATTTCATTGAAATGTACCTCTAAATTAGAACGTACCCTTTCAAGACGTAAAGCTTGATGAGAACCGAGTAGTCTTAACATCAAAGCAAATTCATATCTTCTTGAAATTTCTGATAATTCTTCTTCTGATTTTGATTCAAATAATAATTTTTCAAATTTCCTAGATCTTGCCCCTCTTGTAATTAAACAAAACAAAATCCATGAGAAAAATGGTACACCACCAAAAATACCCATTAAATCCCAGGCACCTAATCCAATTACAGTACCTGGAACTCTAATTTCAAAAGATTCTACAGGAACTGAAGAAGCATCCATCGGATCTGTTCCTTCTTGTGCTTCAGTAATGTCATTAATTCCATCATTATCATCATCTGAATCTTGATTATCTCCCCAACCGTCACCATCTGAATCTTTACATTCATTTGGATTACTTGGGAATGCATCTTCCTCATCTAAACATCCATCACCATCTAAATCTCCAGGTGTCGGAATATTAGGTAATGGATCAATACTGTTGTTATATCCATCATTATCTGTATCGTTTACAAATGGGTCTGGATTAGTACCATTTGGATTATCTCCTAATCCATCTTGGTCATAATCAGCCCATTGTGTTGGATCTTTTGGATATGCATCAGGATTTATTCCAAATTGGTTGTCTCCATATCCATCTCCATCTAAATCAGACCATTGAGTAATGTCTGTAGGGTAAGCATCTGCTCGGTAACCCGTTTCATTATCACCCCAACCATCACCATCTACATCTGACCATTGAGATGGTTCTAATGGGAAGATATCTGGCCTTAATCCAAGTTGATTATCACCATAACCATCTCCATCTGTATCAGACCATTGAGTTGGGTCAAAAGGAAATGCGTCAGAACTATCATCGTAAGAATCTCCATCAGAATCCGTATGTCTATACGGATCATTAGGGAAAGCATCGCCTAAAGTTCCATCAGTATTGTCACCATAACCATCTCCATCTGTATCTTGTTTTTGTGTGGGATTATATGGGAATGCATCCAAATGATCTGGAACCGTATCTCCATCTGTGTCTAGATATTCGTTTGGATCGTCTGGGAAATCATCTCCTTCATCACTCCAACCGTCACCATCTGAATCTATACATCCCCTTCTATCAATAGTTGAAGTTCCAAATATTAGTGGACAAGAGTCCCCATTATTTCCAAATTCTTCATCTCCAAATCCATCCCCATCTGTATCATTCCATTGAGTTAAATCAGTAGGATATTCATCTTCTTCATCAGCATAACCATCATCATCAACATCTGCCCATCTTGTTGGATCTGAGGGGAATTTATCGCCTTCTGAGCCAAATCTATTATCTCCATAACCATCACCATCTGTATCATTCCATTGTGTTGCATCATTTGGGAAAAAATCAACCAGATTTGCGCCTTCTGATTCATTATTTCCATATCCATCACCATCTCCATCAAGCCATTGTGTGATTTCAAATGGCAAATCATCACCAATATCTGACCAACCATCTAAATCTGAATCAACACAACCAAATGTATCCTTATAGCTTAATCCATATGT
>PAAW01000018.1 GCA_002699515.1 Methanobacteriota archaeon | reverse complement strand
TTTTTTTGCTCCAGACGCTCCTTCATGTTATGTTTACTAGCATACTAGCACATAATACATTCGCATTAAATCTCAAATTTATTCATTTTTAGAGGTGTTATTCTTCTACATCACTTTCATTTTTTCTTTCTAAAAAACCTAATGATGCAAAAATTCCTAATGCAAGGAATATCAAAAATATTGGAATTGTATTGTTGTATTTGCTAGGGTTTTCAAGCCCTTGTATTATTTTCACGGCACCAAGAACAGTAGTATGGTTTTCTTTCATAACCTCATGAGATGCAATAAATCCTAAATTTTCTATATTTATATCGCCTTCTATGATAAATGTTGCAACTAATTTAATTCCACTTTCAGATTTATTTATTTCAAAGCCCCATTGTTCGTTATTATTCATTGAATCATTGTTGCTTGTATTAATGCTTAACATTTCTTTTAATATATGATCATATTTTTTTAAATCACCATCTGGACTATTTGATGTTACTTTATTCTCAAGTATCATTATGTTGATTATTCCAGAGATATTATTACTAATCTCTATTTCAAAGTTTATTGTTTGATTTATTCTTTTCACAGAAAAGATCATTTCTGTAAAATTTGATTTTTTACTTTGAGTTTGTAAAATCATAGAATTTAATTGACTCATTGTAGGTGCACCTTCAAACACAACATCTCCATCTAATACAAATGTAGGTGTTTGTTTCAGGCTATTATTAAACAAGGAAAGAATTCTTTTTGAACTAGCATAATTCCCAAGTTCATCTATCCCGTCTGAGGGGTGTAATTTCACTAATGCAACTCTGTCATTGTTTTTTGTAGTTAATTCTTCAATGTCTGGTTCAATTTCTGCGCATATTTGGCACCAAGTGGCTGTATATTCCTCAAAAAGAATTAATGATCCCCCTTTGATTTCAATCCCTTCAGTTAATTCTTGTGTAAATGAATCGGGATCTATTAAAGAACCATTCAATAAGCAGATTATAAGAGTCAAAATAAAAATTTTTGGCGTATTTGAATTTCTAATCATCCCTATCAATACATCCGAAACGTTACGGGTCTTTTATTCGCTTGTTTATCTTGGGTAAACATATGGCGGACAGATGGGCTGATTCTCACAGGAAAGATGCTTGGAGAAAAATGGCCAAAAATTCGGGTTACCGTGCACGTTCGGCCTTTAAATTAATACAGATTCAAAAGAAATTTAATTTAATTCGTGAAGGTGATTATGTATTGGATGTTGGTTCACATCCAGGGGGATGGTCTCAGGTTTCTGTAGAATTTGCAGGAGATGGGGGGCATGTAGTAGGAGTTGATTTAGAGCCTTGCGAACCAGTGGAAGGTTGTGTATTTATTGTTGGAGATATTACAGATTTAGACACACAAAAAAGAACAATTGAAGCCTTTTCAGATTCTATGATTAATGCAATAGTTTCAGATATTTCTCCTAATTTGACAGGAAATTGGTCAAGGGATCAAATAATCTCATTACAACTAGTAGCATCCGTTTTTGATTTTTCATTACCTTTACTTTGCCCCGGTGGAAATTTTGTAACAAAGATATTTCAAGGAGAGGGGATTGAAAAATTGATACAGCTTGTAAAACCAAGATTTTCTACAGTAAAGAGATTTTCTCCAGAAGCTAGTAGGAATAGTTCTTCAGAAGTATATCTTGTTTGTAAAAATCATGTACCTTGGAAAAATTCTGGAATATCTATACTTTCCGAATTAAATAAAATCTATACTTCTGAAGATGATGAAGATGAAGATACAGAAAAATCTGCAATCGGTTTCAGGTTGCATAAAGCAAAATAAGTTCCTATATACTCATATACTGGAAGTAAGTCGGCCGCTTTGGACATAATATGGCAGAGAGAGCAGATGTATGTAATTCCTCAGGAGTACCATTAGTGGAGTCTGAATCAACGTCTTTTCCTTGCCCAATTTGTGGAACTCATATAGGGAGAAGTCCAATTTGCAGAAATCAAGGAGTTGCCTATGTATGTACAAGTTGTGGTTTTATTGGGCCTTGAGGTGAATTTATGGGAGAAGTAGCAGTTCAATATAAAATAATGCCAGATCCTGATGTAGAAGTTGCAATCGATAATTTAGTTTCATCATTAGAAAATATTAGTGGTGAAGTAGGTAAGATACATAATGTTGAAAAGAAACCATTAGCTTTTGGTTTAATGTATGTAGAATTACATGCAGTTATTGAAGATGCAGAAGGCCTTGTAGATAAATTCGAAGAAGCAATTACCAGCATTGAAGGTGTTGGGGAAATTGAAGTACTTGGTATGGGAAGACTTCTTTAAATTAATAGTGGTTGATTGGAGACCTCATTATTTCTCTTAAAAGAATAGATGCATATGATCCTGGTGGAAGTGAGAATTTAAATTTTATAGACGCACCTTCTGGATTCCACCTGTCGCCTTTTTTAGGGCCTTCGTCCCATTTTTTAGACTGTTCAGCCTCTACTTCTTTTGGACATATTTCTATACTTATGTTTGAGTAATTACTTGTTATTGCTCTACGGGAACCAGAGGAGGATAATCGAGGTATTTTTTCTATTTGCCAGCAATCTTCATTGAAGTTTTCTTTTTTAACAACCTCTTTTTCTAATTTACCACTTTTCCCATTTGCGATTATATTCTCAAATCCAGGTAAAGGCCCTGTGATAGCTAAACGTCCTAAATTACAATTTCTTTCAATTCTTTTCAATGTATCTTCCTCAACGAAAACAATATTTTTTCCGTCAATGTTGCCTTTTTCATTTATATGTCCTACAATATCTCCTATTAATGGACGATCTAGTGTTAGTTTTGATTTGATTCTTGATGCTAAATATTTGTTGAAAACCTTTGATTGTACTGCATGTACTGTCATTAATTGTAAATTATTCGGAAGTGTTTTGAAAGCGGAAAGATAATCTCCTGTTGTTCTTAATTTTTGAAGCATATTCCTTTCAAATCCTAATTTTTTAGGAATGATTTCTAAACATTTATCAATATCTTTAGTATCATTCCATAGTTTTCTAAATTCTATTACTTCTTCACTTTCAAATGGACTTACCATCCCTAAGTAAGTATTTACTGCCCCTTCAAAGTTGTCTTCAATAACTTTCTGTCCAACTTCTGCAGTAACTGCCCTTAATCCGCCAAAACGTTGAGGTCCAATCCAATTTGGAAACAAACCTTTACCTAATTTTATTTCCATTTCAGAAATAATATCTTTTGCATTTTTCATTGCATCTTCATCAGTCATAGGGCTGCCATCTTTTTTAGCACATCCTCTTACAATTACAGTAAATTTATTTGAAATATGCTCTCCGAATTTTAATTTTTGATGTGTCCTTCCTATGCATGATATTTTCACATCATTTAGGTCAATATTCTCTATTTTGTGCATTGGTGCATCAATTATCATCAGTTGACTTGTAATGGCTCTTTTGTCTTTTGTACCTGAAAACCAAATTCTATTGCGAGAGATTCTCAACTCCTTTGATATTCTATTTACAAATCTATTTGTTTCCCAATTATTTAATGTTACTTCAATAACTGAAAATCTACCTTTAGGATCTAGAGCTACTTTTTTAAAATCTTCTTCAACTCTAAAATCTGAAATTTTAACCTTTAGTAATCCTCCAATGCCTTCGTTCTCGACAGCATAGGTGTCTAATCCTACTCTTTCTTCAATTTCAGAAATTGTGGCTAATGCCACAGAATCACTCCTTAAGTGTGATTGAACCAAATTCTTTTGAAAGTTCTTTACATGCGTCTTGAATTAATTTTACAGGGTTTGTTTTTCCTTTTGTTCTAATGTATAATTCAGGATCATCTAATTCTGGATGCCCAGGGAAAAAATTGACGTATTCTACTGTGCTGTATGTATCGATCTTTGCTCTGAACAATTCTAGGGATGTATGGCTCTCTCCTTCAAACCTTAATTTCAACTCATTTCCTTCCATCTGTAGTACCTTTATTGGCATATAAATCGAACATGCGAGTAGAGTCCCATTATTGAATCTTTGGAGTGTATATTTTCTAGAACTTACTCTATTGCTTATGAAAGATAACTGCTGGCGATAACATGGGCGGGGAGAAAGCTGTGAAGAACAAGCATAGGTTTTCTGAAAGTTTCACCAGATATTCACTTCCAATCTTGTTGGTTTCATTTTTAATAACGACAGTACTTGCATTTCAACTATATCCTCTTCCGTCATTTAATACAGAAATTGCAGAATTTGCACCTAGTGATTCTGCTAGTGAGGCAGCAGAGGAATTCGGAATTGAAATGGGAAATCAAACAAGGCAAGTCTTGGTAAATGTTGAGATGAAAAATAACGACAATGTTTTATCTATAGAATCACTTCTTAGTCAGCAAAGTGATTATTATAAGTTGTTAGGTATGTTGCCAAATAATGGTTCTGAAATAGGTAAAATCATTGCAATTTCCGAGATAATAGATCTTGCTCTTTTTGAAAATGATAATGGAAGTAATCTTACATCTGTAGCAACATGGAGTGAATTATTGAATCGAACAGTTCCTGATGATTTTGGAGTTTCTGACATTTCATCTAATGAGCAGATATTAGCATATGGGTCTTTTATTAGTTCAGCAATAATTAGTAATGATTTAGATAGTAATGGATTAGAATCTTGGATAGACAATAGAAACACTAGTAAAGATCCAACACCTTATGCAACGTCTACATTATGGATTATTGATATAGATACTTCATTAAGTCATGATAAATCGAAAGAAACTCAAGTGGAATTAAGAAATATATTAAATGAAATATCTATTGATTCCGAATTAAAATATTCTGCAATTTCTACAGATATAATCAGTCATGATGTAGATGAAAGTACGATGAAAAGTCTAGCATTATTGATTTTATTAGCACTATCTGTAGTTGTAATTGTATTGTCATTGGCATTTAAGACAATTACTGGAGTTTTGTTTCCTTTGACTGGATTATTGATGGCTTTAACTTGGACATATGGAATATTAAGTTCATTTGATGTTCAATTTACTGCATTAGATGTTGCAGTAGCTCCATTAGTATTGGGTCTGGGAATTGATTATTCTATTCATTTACAAAGGCGTTATGAGATAAATCGTAATGAGGGTCAAACTACTGTTGATGCATGGTTAAATTCAGTTGAAAATTTAGCTATTCCATTATCTTTGGCTGTAATTACTACTGTGGCCGCATTTATGGCGAATTTATTTTCTCCATTGCCTCCCTTGAAGTCTTTTGGTATTTCATTAGCTCTTGGTGTGGTAACTGCTTTCTTTTGCTCTACTGTGATTGTTGGTTGTATGCATGTATATGGTGAGAAACTATCGGGTGGAAAACTATCTTTAGCATCTACAGGAGGTCTTGGAGATGCATTTAAGAATCTAATGAAATTTCAAAGTGAGCAGAAGGCAATAATTATGATTGTTACTGGTTTACTGACAGTAGGTTCTGTTTTTGGGGCAATGATGATTAAAACTGAATTTGATTTAACAGACTTTTTAGATGAGGATATGCCCGTAATGGAATTAAGGAATGATTTACAAAATTCTTATGATTATTCAAGTATTCAATTGGTATATGTTTTAATTGAACCCGCGGGAACACTTTATTCGATTGAAGGTGGAGAAACCTTGTTGGATTCTATGCAATATTTAGACAGTACTTTACCACTTACGAAAGGAGTAGTGCATCCCTCAGGAGATAGTGGTAGGACTCAGTACAATGGAATATATTCAATAATTCGTGATGCTTTAGAATTAGATCCTATTTGGGGTGAAAACTTTAATTTGAAACTCTTTGGGGAGGATGTAGGAAAAATTGATTCATCCGAAGATATAAATCTTGGACTTGCATTATTAAATTTGACAGAAAATAATACTGTGGGTGATCCACTTACGGGGGCAACTTGGTCTGAAAGAGTAAGTGATTCTGCAGTAGTTGACTCAAATGGAGAGATCAAAAAATTAAGAATTAGTATATATGTGAATTCAGGAACTAATATTGAAAATACAGAAATTGTTCAAGATTTAAGAGACCGTGCAGAAACAATTTCAGGTCAAATAGGAGGTTTAGGTGCTGTGGTTTATCTTACTGGGGATATGGTTAAAATAGATACTGTATTGACTGGCATGACAAATTCTCAAGTGCAATCTACTTCGATAAGTCTTGTTGTTTCATTCTTTGTTTTAATGTTATTAACGCGTAGATTCACGCCTGCATTAGTTGTTATTGCTCCTGTTGGTGTTGCAGCATTTTGGGTTATTGGCTCAATGGCTGCACTTGGATTGCAATGGAATGTGTTAACTATTATGGTGACAGCATTAACGATTGGTATTGGTATTGATTATTCAATACATGTGTGGCGTAGATTTGAAGATGAAATAAAATCCAACCCAGGAGATAATTGGGAAGCTGTTAACCGTATGCATTCATCTACTGGTTTAGCATTATTAATGTCTGCAGGAACTACTATTTGTGGATTTGCTGTGTTAACTCTGTCACCTATGCCAGTAGTAAGAGAATTTGGCTTAATCACATCATTAACCGTCTTTTTCTCGGTAATTCTTTCACTTGTTGTATTGCCAGTATTATTGGTGGAATCAAATGAAAATGGGAAATGAGTACTAATCCATTCCATCTACTAACTCTTGCATTTGCATTCCTTGTTCTTTAGCAATTAGTAATAAGCAAACTGTGTTTGTTACTTGCCCAAGACTTCTCTTTTTTCTTGCACATCTTCTAATGATTTCATTTTTTAATACTCCTGTATTTGCAGAGATATATCTTACTAATCGTCTTTGTGAATTATTTAATTCGACCAATTCTCTTGTATCCTCTTCATCAATTCCTTCACTAGTTTTGATAATTTTTGAATCTGATCTATTTTTACCGTTCCGAGGAATTTTATCATGAATTATTTTTTTAGGGGTCCATCCAAAGCTAATTGATTCTAAATCAATTTTAAGATTTGGCAAAAGCAAATTATCTGATTCATTTATCCATTTTTGTTCTATTAACTTTGAAATTAAGATCTCTGCTTCAGAATAGTTCATCCATTGAGTATCTATGCTCCAGTACCTTGCCACGAATTTTGTTGAAAGTTGACTTTTAGGCGTATTTATCCAAGTAGTACTAATTAATTGTAAAATTTCATTTTCAATAATGTCCATTTATTTAACCACCTTTATTCAACATCACCAGAACTACACCATCCACTTATTTTTATCCCTACACTAGATAATACTTCATTTGATGATGATGGTGCAATATACCAATCATATAAATTTGCAAGTTCAGTGTCTATTTTATCAAAAAATTGTTGTATGTCTCCTGGATTTTCTCCAATAATGAGAATAGGCCTTTGAATGTCTTTTTTTAGTAGGTTTAGGCGAGATATTGTTTTTTCTATAGAATTATTAAGTTTAAATTTTGTAATAGCGTTTTTACAAAGTGCATGAGAAATTCTCAATTTCGAAATATCAGTCCAGCCATCAATTGTAACATGGGTAAAACCTAACATGACCGAATCTAATAGAGATCCATGGTTTGCATCTTGAGGGTCCCAAATAGAATTTGGATGTAGTTTAGACATTTTTCTAATCCTATCCATGTTAAATCCATCTCTTTCATGTAATAGTAGTTTTTTATTTTTTAGAATCTTAGAATCTGGTTTTATAGCACCAGGATATAATAGTCCTTTGTGAAATACAAACCTTTCAAAAACTTCCATTTGTCCTCACAATTGTATCTATATTAGCGAGGGTTATTGAAGATGATGCCTTACGGGGTTCGATTTCAAACATGTCTAGATACGTAGCAAGGCACCCAAAAACAGGTGAACCACTTTATTCAGAAAAAGATGTTGAAATAGAAACTACATTAAAACCTCCAGTTTCAAAATGGGATGGACTTGAGTTAAGTATATTTCAGTTAAAAAAGCTTTATGATGAGATAATGCCATTAGCTAAAGGAGAACTTAGTGAGGTTATTATTGATGATATACCTACAGAATATGAAGAACAAGGTAAAATAATTTTAGATAGGGCAGATGGAATTAGAGCATTACCAAGATTAAAAATAAAAGATAACGATGAAATTTATGATGTTCTTGTTAAGGGCCTTAATGATCCATTGCCAGAGTATAGGATAGCATCTTTACAAATTTTACATATTTGTGCATGTAGAAAACCAGATGGATTATGGGATATTTTAGCCGAATTATTGGATGATGATGTGTCAGAAGTTCGTAGGACTGCAATGAAATCATTAATTGCATCAGTTCCTATTTTTCCTTCTGGTTGTGAAGTATTGTTGCATATTGAATTAAGGCACGAAATTAAATTGAGGAGAGATAGTGCCTGGAAAGCATTGATTGAATTAATGAAAAAATGGCCTGATGCTGCAATGGCTCATTTAGATATATTGTCAAGGGAAGATGATGTTGATTTAAGAAGAAGGTCTGCAAACATGTTGTCAAAAGCAGCAAATAGGAAATCAGCAATAGCTTGGGATTTGGTAAGTTGGGCACTTCAGGATGAGGATGATAAGGTTAGAGATAATGCATCAAAAGCAATTAAAACTGTTACACATCATGAACCAAGGCAAGCTTTAATTTTTGCTGAAATGTCACTTTTTGATACATATAAACCAGTAAGGAAGAGGGCTGTGGAAGCATTGGAAAAATTAGGTGCAGGTAGTAGAGTAAACTCATTAATTATTAGAGGTTCTAAGCATAGTGATTTAGAAATTAGGAGAAATTGCATAAAGATGTTGCCAAGGTTAATGAGTGAAGAGGAATTAAGGGATATCTCGTTTGAATTACTGAATCATGAGAAAAATCCTAAACTAAAAGATATATTAATTGAATATAGTAAGGATGATCAACTCGAAGGAGATGAAAAACAAAAGAACAAATATCTTGCACCTGCAGAACCTATAGATCCTTTAGAGAAAGAATTAAAGAAAACGATAAAAAAGGTAGATGATAAGAAAAAACAGTGATGAGATTCTTAAGTTCTTAGCCGTCATTGTTAAAATAGAGATGTTAGTCGCCGAGGTATAGGTGTATAAAGGAGTAGAGCGATATGAATTCAAATATTGAGAGATTTGAGAAAATGTGGGCTGGTGAAACACCAAATGGAATTAATAGGACAAAAGCACAAAAATTCCAGCAATATATTCTTGAACACGTACGTCAGACAGGTAGGCCAATGAATAAAGAAAATGCCTTGAAATACTGGACTGGCGAGTTACAACGTGAAATTAAAGAAAGTGAAATGCTTTGATTGAGTTGAGTTAATGGAAAATAAAAACTCATTTGACCAGTGGCCTATTTCGAAAGAGATAATCACAGCAATTAAAGATAAAGGTTGGTCAAGTCCTACAGATATTCAAAATGATTCAATTACTTTTGCATTAAATGGAACCGATCTTTTGGCTCAGGCTAAAACAGGTTCTGGGAAAACAGTTGCCTTTGGTATACCTGCTATTGACAGATGTATCGAAGATAAATCAATCCAAATATTAATTTTAACACCTACTAGAGAATTAGCATCACAAGTTTCTGAGGAACTTAATTGGCTAAAAGGAACAAAAAGAATTGAAATTGATGCATTTTATGGAGGAGTAGGTATCGAGCCTCAAATTAAAAAGATAGAAAATGGCATTGAGATTATAGTCGGTACTCCTGGAAGAATAATCGATTTAATTCGTAGGAATGTATTAGATATATCTAAATTAAAAATGCTTATTCTTGATGAGGCAGATAGAATGTTAGATATGGGCTTTTTCCCTGATGTACAATGGATTATCAGTAAATCAAATGATGAAAGGCAAACTTTGTTATTTAGTGCAACCTTCCCCCAGGAAATTTTAGATTTATCTGGTGAAATGATGAATGAACCAGAACATGTTTTGACATCTGAATTTGAGGTTGAAATTCCTGACATCAGTCAAAAATATAGTAGGATTGGTAGAATTAATAAGAGTTGGGCATTATCAAATATAATTTTTGATTTTAATTTCCAAGGACAAGTATTAGTTTTTTGTAATACAAAAAGAATGGTTGAAATGTTAGAGCAAAGATTTTCAAAAGTGATTAAGGATAAGAATATATCATCATTACAGGGAGATATGTCTCAATCTGCAAGAGAGAAGGTAATGACTAAATTCAAATCAGGAAATATTGACTTATTAATTTCAACAGATGTAGCAGCAAGAGGATTACATGTTGATGGAGTAAATTTAGTTGTTAATTACGACCTTCCTAATGCAGTTGATAGTTATGTTCACAGAATTGGCCGCACTGGTAGAATGGGTAATTTTGGTGTTGCATGGTCTTTAGTTTCCTCAGAAGAAATGGGAATGGTTTCTATTTTGAAGAATGTACATGGACTTGACATTAATGAATACGAAATCCCTGAGAATAATGATGAAAAATCCCAGTATTTTAGCAGAAAGAAAGATTGGAATGAACACTCTAATTTATTTGGAATGGTATGTTTAAGTATTGATGTTGGGCTTAATGAAGGAATAAACCATCAGAAATTATTTGATTGGATTAAAGGATTGATTAGAATTTCAGATTTAGCTATTGGAAGCATATCTATTAATGAAAGTGTTTCAAAAATAGAAATCCATCAATCAAAAGTAGATTATGTAATTGGAGCCATTGAGAAAAATAAAGATCTTGGTCGAATTGTTGATGTTGCAGTAGTTTAAATCTACTCTTCTGAATTATTAACTTTAACTCTATTTTTGAAAAATTTACTATTAACTATACAAAACCAACTGATCCACATAGCTACTAATGTTATTAAAAATCCCCATTCAAAAACAAATTGATGAAAGTCATACATTGCAGATTCACAATTTACTTGCCCAGGATTATTCTTACAACTGCTTAGTGCAATTGGGTAAAGTACAACTAATCTAAGCATGTTTAGGAAAAATATAATCGCACTCATAATCATAATACTCCATATTTTTATTTTTCTATTTACGTTCGGTGTAAGGGAAATTAATACAGAGATGAATAATATTTCGTGAATGCCTGCACATTCATCTGAAACATATAGTGGAATTATGTTATTGGTAATGTCTGGAAAATTAGGATTATACAATTCTACTTGCGTATTTAATCCACTTTTATGTTCAACAAGGTTAGATGAGTCATTTCCGAAAATAATGTGGTTTAATTTATTCCATAATTTTGCTTCGAAAATTTGAATCCATGCAAGAGTGTCTTGTGATGCGGTAAGTAGTTTGTAAAATATTTCAACAAAAATCAGTGAAATTGGTATTACTAAGTATTTTTTACCCATTTGTATGAATTCTTTTAGGTCAACATCATTTTTTGGAACTTTTGATTTCTCACTTGGTTCTCCTATTGGAAGTTCCATATTTATTGGGTATGTTGGAAAAGAATATGAATGCATGGTTCAAATGAATTTCTTAATCTTGATTTTAAGCACTTATCCGATTGTTTCAAGTGGTAAATAAAAGAGGACAAATCAATAGGGGTTAATTATATGGTCAAAGTGCTTAATTTACTTGGTTATGTTTGCCCAATTCCTGTTTTTGAGACTAGGAAAGAACTATTAAAAATGGAAACAGGTGAAAAGTTAAAATTAATCTGTGATGATTCAGATGTTCAATATGATATTCCTAAATTAGCAAATAGAATCTCTTCAGAGATAATAAATATTAATGAAGAGGATGGGATATGGGAAATAACATTATTAGCTCCTTGAGGTATAAAGATGAATTACAAATTAGACGGAAAAATTTCTGAAAAATCAGAAATTCCTGCAGATGCTAAATTGCCTTTGAAGGATGGAGAATTTAGAATAAGGGTATTTCATGAAGAAAATACAGGTTTTGATCATGTTGCATTAACATTGGGAGATATGGGTGGACCTGACCCAACACTTGTCAGAATACATTCTGAATGCCTTACTGGTGATGCATTTGGTAGTTTAAGATGTGATTGTGGACCTCAGTTAGAAAGTGCACTAAGTACAATAAAGTCAAATGGTTGGGGTTGTTTATTATATCTTAGACAAGAAGGAAGAGGAATAGGATTACATTCCAAAATTCAAGCATATAATTTACAAGATAAAGGATTAGATACATTAGAGGCAAATCTCAAATTGGGGCTTCCTGGAGATGCTAGAGATTATGAATTAGCTGCTAAAATGTTAATTGCAATAGGTGTAGAAAAAGTTTGCTTATTGACAAATAATCCTGAAAAAGTCAAACAATTAAAGAAATATAATATTGATGTTGTAGAAAGGATGCCATTGGTTGTAGGAGTTGGAAAACATAACCGTAAATATCTCGAAACTAAAGTAGAAAAAATGGGTCATGAGATAGATAAAGATGATTTGAATGAGTGAATAATTAGTGGTGAGAAATACTTCATTAATTAGAGATGGGGCCGTGACCGGGAATTGAACCCGGGCCGGCGGGACCACAACCCACCGTGCTAACCTCTACACTATCACAGCCATCTAGTAAACCAGTCGAACCGCATGAGTTATTTGAAACAATCGACAAACAATAGCAAATTTGTTCTTTAGACCGTTTCGTTCAAGTGGTTAGAAAGGTACCGGACATCATGGGCAGATTAACTAAGAAGAGGTCCACCCTTGTTTTTCTATTAATTTCATTACTTCTTTTAGCACCAATAGCTTCTTCAAGAAGTATACATCAAATAAACGAAATTAATGTATTC
Organism: Methanobacteriota archaeon; assembly: GCA_002699515.1. Taxonomy (GTDB): domain Archaea; phylum Thermoplasmatota; class Poseidoniia; order Poseidoniales; family Poseidoniaceae; genus MGIIa-I. Next base: position 2,165 of record PAAW01000018.1, on the reverse strand, counting down.
CCTCAGGGTAGTTTTGATAATCCAAATGAATGGGAACTTGAATCCCAATATGGGTTTTCTGAATTAGGTGCAAAAAATACTAATGCAATTATAGTAGATGGGAAATTAAGTTTAACTCACCAAAGATCTCAAAATTTGAATGAAATGTTGTTTTGGGCAACAGATTCTACGTCTGGGCATGAGTCTGCAGAAGGAAATCCAGATGGTTCCGTTTCAATTTCTTCTGGGCCAGACATTGATTTAACAGGATTTGATTTTAGTTCAGTAAATAATTTCCCATTGGTAAGTGCTTCTTTAGTAGTTTCATTTAGAATCTCGAATGGATTGAATGATGATCGGGTTGAATTTAGTATAAGTTCGGATACGGGCTTTTTTATGGTGCATTCATACTCCAGTACATTTTCAGAAGGAGAAATTAATCATTTGTCAAGCCCATATATGACCTATGACTTGGATAGATTTAATGATTGGAATTGGGACTCTATTTCTTCATCATCTGTTAAATTAAATTACGAATCAGTTGGGGGGAGTGATGAAGCACAACTTGAGATTGATGCAGTTGCAATTAAGATTGTGTATCAAATGCCAGAAAGTGGTTTTGATTTAGTTAAAGCAGAAACAAATTTAGTTTTAAGTGATGATTATGAATATGAAAATTTGGTTTTAAATTTGTCTGGAGCTGTTTCTGGAGATCTAGGACAAATTAATAATGACTTAAGTTGGATAAAGTTGCAGATTGGTTCTGATGTTGTTTATGAACAAAAAATAGAATCTAATTTAGAAACAATAGAAATTAGCATTGGATTGAATTCTCAATTGTTTTTATCAAATGAAAATTTATTATTTGCAATAGGTGTGCAAATATATTGGGATTCTAATGGTTCTTCAAGTGATGCAGTGATTATGTTCGAAGAAATTACATTAGAAGGAATTACCTTTACAGAATGGGACGAAGACCCTAATTGTCTATACATAGATGATATTATGGGTAATAATTCCTTTTTTGAAGATTCTGGGCAATATAAAATAATACCTTTAAGGGATACATGTACTGATGATAGGACAAATAAGGATTCTCTAACCTTCTCTGTTAACACAAATCCTGAAGGTGTTGTTGAAGCAATAATAGATGATGGTCATTTGAAAATATTTGGCATTCAAGACTCCTCTGGAATCTCTGAAATAACTGTGAATGTTTTTGATAGTTCGGGAAATTCATGGAATGATTCATTTTTTGTAGAAGTTCTTGAAGTAAATGATCCACCTATGATTATTAATTATCCTGATGAAGTATGGATAGAATATGGTGGAGAATTAATTATTAATGGAACCATATTCGATGCAGAATCAGACATGCTAGAACTTAATTTTAGCAGTAATAAAGAGATTGCAGTTATTAATTCTGATAACTCGATAACATTAACACCTTTGGAATTAGGTGTTGTAGAAGTAACGCTTATACTTTCAGATGGTAATACTAGTGTTTCACACAAGATAATAGTTAATACATATTCAGAATCTGACCTTAATCCTACTTGGATTAAAATTGAAAGTAAAGACGGCATTGTAGATCTAGAAAATAATCAATTTAAATCCTCGTGGGATTCAGATGTTATTGTTTCAGCAAAAATAGACAATTTAGGAAGTAATGATGCGACTTTTGTTTCTGTAAGATGTTATGTAAATGATGAACTCGTTGGGAATATTACAATCCCACAAATAACCTCAAAATCAAGCCATCTTGTGGAGATTCCTGTTGATTTAATGGGCTCAGAAGGAGATTATCTTCTCAAATTAGTAGTTGATTCATATGATCTAATTCAGGAATCTGATGAGTCTAATAATGAAATTATCTTATCTTTTAGTATTGTTGAGGATTCAAATGAAAATGCTATTGTTTCTACAGAAGGTGAATTAGATGGTATTTTGGCTCCTATTGCGATATTATTTAGTTTTATTTTACTAGGTATGGCATTGTTTTTTGGCCCTAAAAAAATTCAAAAAATCAAATGAATGTTTTAAAAAAGCCGACTACTGTGAGGCGGATAATCCTTTTTTTATAGGGAAAGCATAAAAGTAGATTGTTAAGGAATTTGTTTGCTTCATGGTTGGGGGACCGGAATTATAAGAGGCAGGATGTGGGGTAATGGGATTACTAAAAATTC
>PAAW01000003.1 GCA_002699515.1 Methanobacteriota archaeon | reverse complement strand
CTTCAATCGTAAGTAGGCTTCGTGCATATGCAAATAATGGTACATTTCCACACCTTATGTTAGCAGGCCCGCCTGGAACTGGGAAAACAACAGCTGCAATGGCACTTACAAGAGATATTTATGGTGAAGAGTTTAGAAATAACCTTCTAGAAATGAATGCTAGCGATGAAAGAAAATTAGAAAGCATTCGTACAAAAGTAAAGAATTTTGCAAGGACATCACCCTATGGAAATGCACCATTCAAAATAATCTTTCTAGATGAAGCAGATGCATTAACAAATGATGCACAAGGAGCATTAAGAAGAATTATGGAACAACATGCTGCAACATGTAGATTTATATTATCTTGTAATTATTCTTCAAAAATAATTGAGCCTATTCAATCACGTTGTGCTGTTTTCCGCTTTAGGCCACTAGCTAATGATCAAGTTGAAACCCAAATCAAATTTGTAGCAGAAAGTGAAGAAGTAGAGCTTGATCAAGATGCATGTGAAGCAATAGTAAGAGTGAGTTTAGGAGATTTACGGAAAGCAATTACGGCTTTACAAGTTGCTGCTGCCGTGAACAAAAAAGTAACAAGAGAATTAGTTTACGAAACTACAGCAACTGCTCCACCAGAAGTATTACATCAGTATCTTTTGGCTTGTAGAGAAGATGGTTTTCACGCTGCAAGAAGAAGATTAAAAGAAATTCTGAATAATTTTGGACTTGCTGGTACTGATTTCATAAATCAATTACATAGAACTCTATACGATGTTGATTTTCTTACTGAACCTGCAAAACTTGAGCTGACCCGATTAATGGCGGAAATAGATTTCAGACTTGTAGAAGGAGGAGGAGAACAATTACAATTAGATTCCCTAACTGCACATATTTCTACTGTGCTAAAAAATGTTTAAGATGAGAATACTCTGATTGTCCAAACATATTCTTCTGAAATATTTACCCAAGGATCTCCTTGCTCAGATAATGTAAGTCTCACATCCCAAAAGCCCTCAGTAAGATTTTCTAATTCAACAGCATAACCTACATCTTCAATCCTATCTAAATCAATTATTCTCTCTTCCCAAGTACTATTAATCCCAACTTCATTAAACTCATCAAAAGCAGTAGTTGTAGCATTTAATCCAATTCCATTTAAAGTAAGATTCAATTCAACATTATTAACATCTAAATTATCTCTTATAGCAAACATTAACCATGCCTTTTCTGAATTAGATGAATTTAAATTAATTTCTAAGTTCTTAATTTTTCCATCTTCCATCAACATAGTAGGTCCATCTTCAGGATATGTATAATTTCCAAATTCATCAACTACAATTACTGTCCAATCTTCAGCAACTTCTGGAGAACCAATATCTCCAAAAGGTGGATTTACAAGTAAAAGAGTGATTGCTAACCATGTAAATATATGTAAGAAACTAGCCTTGAACCATGTACCTTTAGTATAATGCTCTACAAATGATTCTGGCATGACTAATCTATGGATTGAAGGTATCATAAAGACGCTTAAAACGGGCAATAACCATAATACTGAATCGCCATGACTCATAGATGGCATTATTCCAAATCTCATCAATAATGACACTGAGATAGAGAATCCTAAAACAAGCCACATTGATGCAGTGTCTGCTTTTTCTTTGGCTACATAATTTACAGGATCAAATGATTCTAACCCCATATCTTCTCCAGTTCTAGAACGTTTTTTTTCCGATTTCTCTTGTTTATCTCTACGTTTTTTCCTTTGCTTAGACTCAGCTTCTGCACGCGCTGCTGCCATAGCAGTTCTGAAGTCCATGCCACTCCGAGAGATATTCAGCCATTGAACCTAACGGATAAATTATACTATTTCCAATCTCTAAATGGATTTAAATCTATAAAATCTGATTCATCTAATTTTGGAAACCAATCATTAGATTCATCATTGTCATTCACCATATATCCATAGGACAAAGCCCCAACAGATACTACAAACATCGCAAGCAAGTAACTTATCATGGACAATACTAATGTGGTGTAATTAATAAACTTGGTGTATATATGTTACTTAATGAGGTGGTGTTAAATTCTAAAATCAAATACAATATTTCATTAATAACAAACTTAACGTATTAACGTGTCGAATCAAAAAAAAATACCTAATTATTGGGAAAAAGCATGTATAGAAATAAGTGCTAATGACCCATTACTCGGGGAAATTATAGAAGAATATAAAGAACCTATACTCTCATCAAAAGGAGATGTTTTTTCAACACTTGTCCGATCAATTGTGGGACAACAAATTTCAGTCTATGCTGCAGATGCGATTTGGGAAAGGATTGAAAATATCGTAAAATATATCACTCCCGAACAATTTCTTAAACAATCAAAAAATGATTTGAGGAAATGTGGATTATCATTTAGAAAAATAGAATATATTTTGGGAATTGCTAATGATTGGAAAGAAAGTTATGGTAATCTTAATTGGGATTCGATGAATGATGAAGAAATTAAAAATAAACTCATAGAATTAAGAGGAGTTGGGCCTTGGACTGCAGAAATGATACTAATATTCTCATTTTTAAGACCAGATGTTTTTCCTGTTGATGATATTGGGGCAATAAGGGCTATAGAAAAAATATACTATAATGGAGACAAGATGGATAAGACGGATTTACTAAAAAAAGCAGAAGATTGGATTCCTTGGAGAACTGTGGCTACATGGTATTTATGGCGTACAATTGATGATGAACCTGTAGAATATTAACTTTGGTGATTTTCCCATATAAGTTAATAAATAAATCCAAGTCACATTTGTTTATGCGGTTTAAAGTATTTTTAATTACGGCAATAATATGTTTGGCAGGGTGCACAGGCGAAGAAATAAATCCTGGGATATCAAATAATGAAACACAAATAAATTTTCTAACTGAATGTCAAAATAGTACTAATGAAACTATTCTAGTTAATATATTCCAAGGGTCTTCTCTTGAAACTTCTAATTTCAATTATTCAATATGTATTACATTAAATTTTAATGCATCTCCGATTCATTCTGAAAATTTCAAGTCACATGTAAGAGATGGGAATTATAATTCAACAGGATTCCATAGAATAATAGATGATTTCATGATTCAAGGAGGTGATTTTGAAAATGGAGATGGAACAGGAGGGTATGCAGCTGACTGGCATGGATATTGTAATGGGCAATCTTCGGGGGATTCAACTTGTGATGGTGAAGGACAAAATTCCTGGACAATTCCTGATGAGGCAGATAATGGGCTAAAACATCTACCATGTACAATTTCTATGGCGAAAACATCTCAACCAAATACTGGAGGTTCTCAATTTTTTATTATTCCAGAAGATAGTACACCGGACTGGTTAGATGGAGAGCATACAGTATTTGGAGAAATTACAGAAGGTTGTGAGAATGTCACAAAAATTTCTGAAGTTGCTACAGGATCTAATGACCGTCCCGTTATACCACTTTCAATCTATAATGCTACCGTTCTTGGTTAAAGTTCCTGTCCCTAGATTGGGGTCCATATCCATAAAAAATTCATTGAAAATTATGATTTATCGTTAGTCTACGTATTGCTTCTTCACTTATTTCACCACTATCAACAGGATAATGAATTAGCCCCCCTCCAATCTCTATTGCTCCATGTACTATACAAAGACAAAATCCACTATCATTATCATCTAAATGAATATTGGTTAGAGTCATAGTTGTGCTATTCAATTCATCCACAAATGTGCTTAATGTTACTGGTTGTCCTGCCCACCCGAGTACAATATCATGGTTAGGGAGTTCATCTGGCAATGAAGTCCATACACCTGGTTCAAAATTTACTTGATGATTATTCCAAGTTACACCAACTGTTTTCTCCATGACTCTGACATTTTGATTAAATTGTTTTAATGGATGAGGGTTTGGCCAATCAGTGATTACAAAACCTCCAATGAAACCGTGAGGTCCATCAAATTGGGGATTACCCTCGGGATTTCTAACTTGTAATATTCTGTCTATGAAATGAGCATTTGAATCTAATTCGTAACCAACTCTAAGATAAACCGGGCGTCTTATTTCATCATCAAAAAGATAATTTTCATGACAACCGTTACCATCAGTACTTCCACCAAAATCACCTTGTTTTGTCAAAAGTCCCTCATAGATTATTCTTAATCCTGTCTTGCTTTCTTCAATTTCTATTGGTTGAAAATGTTTATTCCATTTGGGAGAGGTACTATTGCAAGCTCTCCAAGTAGGGATATCTGGATCTGTATAATTAGACGCTTCTCCTAAACTATATTGAGAACATAATCCAAATTCTCCCCCACAATCTGGATCATCAGATTCAGGAATATTATTTGGGAATTCAATATGTTCTGCACCCTTATATCCTCCAGGCCATTTCCCATCACCATTTTCTCCAACTATGAATAAATTTACAGGTCTATCATTTTCTAACATTGTAAAATCAAGATTCTCAGGATTACCATTTAATGTCCAAAGACCATTTATTTTCCCATAGAATCCTGTTTCATCAATCCAAGCAATATACCAAAGACCAACAAATACACGATCTAATTCATTAGGTCCTGATTCTTCATCTAAACCAAGTCCTTCTAAAGCTCGAATTACTAGTTGAGTAACATGTTCAGATGATGCTCCTGAGAAATCATGAATTCGTGGAAGAGATTCTTTTTGTTCTTCTTCTGTAGTAAAACAACCTGCAAATGAAGATGTTACAAAAAGAAGTACAAGTATGCATGATATTGATTTAGGCACATTGCTGCTAAGATCCTTACATACTTGAGGATTTACCAATTTCAATTAACAATCTGATACGCTAATTAACAATGATATCGCAACAGTTTTTGTGACGTCTCCATTTCCTAATCTAGCTGATACTGTGAAACTATGCATTTTCCCTAAAACACCAAATGAATCTGTTGAATCAATTTCATCGGAATAAGGTTTTATAAAACCTAATTCTAGTGGTAAAAGTTTTAGATTAGGGTGTCTAAAATTTGCTACTTCAATTAATAATTCTGCCAATCCTTCATCATTAAGTCTTATTTTTTCCTCGGCTATTTCGTCTATTTTTTCCATTTTATTTCAACTCCTCCCATCAAAAAACCATAATTTTAGTAGACTATTAAGTTTTACTAACTGTCCCCCATTAGCGAATTTAGTTGGAGTCTAGGTCCATAAAAATTCATCATTAGTACAAATTGACAAAAGTGCCGGGAGCGGGGCTTGAACCCGCGACCTTCGGATGTCTCAGGCATCTCGAAGGGGCTTCAGCGCTCTACGAGCCTTTCGGCTACCCTATGAGTCCGACGCGCTACCAACTACGCCACCCCGGCTGTAATGGTCCCGAATCAATATACTATTTTGAACAATACGGTTAGCATCATGTTCAAGGGATGTCTTGACAAGGCATTGTCATGGGGGAAGAATCTCAAAGCAAGGTTCGCATAACAGTTAACTCTTGGTCAGGAGAGGTAGAACACGAAGGTTACCTATTACATCCAGTAAAAAAGGGTTATATCACATTAAAATTAGTAAATGGATACAATATTAGTTTTCCTGAAGAATCCATAATTAGTAAATCTATTTTAGAAACCATAGCTATTTCCAAATCAAAGCCAAAAGAAGCCATTCAAGATTCAGAATTACCAAAAGTAACTATTATTCATACAGGGGGAACTATTGCATCTAAAGTAGATTATACGACAGGAGCGGTTGTTGCAAGATTAGATCCTGATGAATTATTAGAAGCCAATCCAGAACTTAGTACTCAAGCCTCTATTTCAGTAACTAGACTCGGAAATATGTGGTCAGATGACATGAGACCTCAACATTGGAATTCTATTTTAGAAGCATGTAATGAAGCATTCGAATCAGGTGCTGTTGGTGTTGTGGTATGTCATGGAACAGACTCTATGCATTTCTCCTCTTCTGCCGTTGCTTTCGGTTGGGCTGGTGAAGGAGGCATACCTCCTGGAAGAATTGCATTTACTGGATCTCAACGTTCAAGCGATAGAGGGTCAAGTGATTCTAGTGAAAATCTAATTGCAGCTGTACATTGGGCTGCTTATGGTCCAAAAGTAAATGGAGACTTAGGAGATTCTACTGTAATAATCATGCACGATACTACTGAAGATGGTACTTGTGCGGTATTGCCAGGAGTAGGTGTAAGAAAAATGCATACAAGTAAAAGAGATGCATTTAAACCAATAAATAATCAAAAATTAGCACTAATAGACATAGAACGAGAAAATGTAAACATTAGAATTGAAGGTGATTGGCCTACATCAAACAGGAACATAAACAAAACTCCTACAATGTTTAATTGTGATCTTAAATTTACTCACATTATGTCAAATGCTCATTTACAACCAGAACTTATAAATTTTGTAAAAGAAAAAGGGCATGCAGGAATAATAATTCATGGCATGGGATTAGGACATTTACCAATAGAAGACCCTCTAGGGAATTCTCCTGAAAATCTAACACTTGCCAAGTCAATAAAAGATTATATTGATTCAGGAGGGATAGCGCTAATGGTGGGCCAATGTATCAATGGACCCATAAACTTAGACGTTTATTCCAAAGGTAGAAATCAACAAGAGTTGGGTATTATTGGTCATCAATGTACCACTCCTCCAGATACTGCATCTGTAAAATTGCATTGGGTTCTTTCCAACAAACCAAATGATGTTGAATCATTAATTTCAAGTAACTTATGTGGTGAAAACCAACAGACTTTAGATTTTTAATTTTTCAATTGGAAAATTACTTTTTCAATTGAAAGTTTTATGATTTTTCGACCCGTTGATTTCATGGTCTGTCTGTGTACTGACACAACTAATGGAACCGAATAATGAAGCTCTGGAGGATCTTGATTTGATTCGTTCCATCAGTCATAGTGGAGGACATCCCCATGATGTTGATAGATTAAGACAAACTGGAAGATTAACTGCAAGAGAAAGGATAAAAAAATTATTAGATCCTGATTCCTTTGTAGAATTTGAAGCATTCATCACACATAGGAATTCTGATTTTAATCTACATTTACACCAACACCCAGGAGATGGAGTTGTTGCAGGGCATGGAACTTTAGATGGTAGGCCTGTACATTGTTTCGCTCAAGATTTTGGGGTTTTTGGAGGAAGCATGGGGGAAATGCATGCAGCAAAAATCACTAGGACGATTGAAATGGCAGAACGTTCGAGAACACCGATTATTGGAATTTGGGATGGCGGAGGACAAAGAGCGCATGATGGAGTTTGTTCTCTTGCTGCTACTGGAGTATTAATGGATTATTTAGTACAATGTAGTGGAAAAATCCCAATATTTAGTTTGATTCTTGGTCCTGTAGTGGGTGCTTCAGCGTTGTGTGCTGGGATTTCAGATTTTACAATAATGTCAAGTCAACATGGCCAATTATTCCTTTCAAGCCCACTTGTGACTCCTGAAATTGTTTCAGGAGAACAAAAAACGAAAGATGTGGGGGATGCTCAAGTTCATTCAAGTAGATCAGGAGTAGCATGCTTAGTTGCTGATGATGAAGATGATGCAATTGAAATGGTTTCTGAATTAATTGGGTTTTTACCAGATCATTGTTTGGCTGATCCTCCATATGCATTTAGTGGTGATGAAAGAATGCTATTACCAGAATTAAATGATTTAATCCCAGATAACCCAAACAAACCATACGACATGAGGGAAGTGATAACTCCAATTGTTGACGATGAATATTTTGTAGAGTTATTCGAGCAATATGCTGAAAATATTCTGATAGGTTTTGCACGCATTGGAGGGTTTCCAGTAGGAATTATTGCAAATCAACCAAAAGTACTGGCTGGCTGTCTAGATATTGACGCTTCAGTAAAAGCAGCTAGATTCATAAGGACTTGTGATGCATTTAACATTCCTCTAGTTACATTTGAAGATGTTCCTGGTTTCCTTCCAGGCGTTGTACAAGAATGGGGAGGAATCATCAGGCATGGTGCTAAACTTCTTTATGCTTATGCAGAGGCAACTGTGCCAAAACTAACCATAGTGACTAGGAAGGCGTATGGAGGTGCGTATTTAGCAATGTCATGCAAACATTTACGCTCTGATTTGAATATTGCATGGCCTACTGCAGAATTAGCAGTCATGGGTGCTGAAGGTGCTGTTAATATCATACATAGAAGAGAAATTGGAGCAGCAAATGAAGAAGATAAAGAAGCGGTTCGTTTAGAATTGGTTGAAAGATATAAACAAAAATTTGGAGATCCTTATGTCGCTGCAAGAAATGGTTGGCTTGATGATGTAATTGAACCAGAAATTACACGTAAACGTCTCATTGACTCTTTAGAATTACTCAACTCAAAGCAAGAGTGGAGTCCGTCTAAAAAGCACGGAAATATTCCACTTTAAACATTAAATTGAAATGAATTCATTCCATTATTTTTGTAGATTTGAGGCATTTCTCCAGTTTTAGCGAATACGTATAGTGCGGAAATAGATACGGTATTAGCTGCAGTAACCCACATCAAAGTTAATGCTACTCCGAGAACACCTACTATAATTCCAGGAAGCACACCGATCCCCATGCCAATTACAAATCCTATTAATGCTGACAATATTATGAAACAAAAACCAATAAATTCAATCCCAAGTCCCGAAGCAATATTTGTTCCAAATGTCTTCATCATCATTTCTTTACCCTCTCTCATTGAATCTCTAATCGATCTTCCTTCAATTACCATTAAAGGAATCATAAAGAAGGTCATAATCCACCATGCTACTTCAAACATCCATGTAAGAATCATAAATAAAATTTGTAATCCTGGATTTTTAACTTCTCTAGCGTTTGTATTTCTTATTAATTTCAAAACTAGTCCAACTGTTCCAGAAATCATGCCCCATATTACAATCAAATGTATTTTTGAAAATGCCTTACTTACTCCGTAAACAAATGTAGGGTCTCCTCCACTTAATCTCATATGAGAATTGGCTACGATTGCTGAATTCCAAAAAACTACAATAATACTAAGCAACATATAGAATGAAAAATACCAAGCCATTCCAGCATTAGTTAATCCAACTACAACTTCTTCATCTGTTGTAGCATCTATTCCCAACATTACTGCCCAATCCATTTGTAGAATAAATGGAGCATTCATGGCTGAAAGTGTTGCTAAAGACATTACTCCCATCAATAAAACATATACTAAAATTTCAGGATCTGCTTTAACTACACTAAAACTTAACTTACTCAATTTCCAACCTCTTCCTATCGCTGCGAAAAAACCCATGCCCCTCGCTAAAACAAGATTGTTATTAAAATTAACATTCAAAACATACTAATTCCAGAGGATTCAAGTGAAATTAATCTTTTGAAAAGTAAATCAATACTAGGTAATTTTTCTGCGTTTTCTGGTGAAAATAATATTGCCCAAGCTAAAAGATGTTGTGCTATCAACATCCAACGACCATCAATATTATTCTTGAAAGCGTTTACCTTGGAATTATATTTAGGCGTGAGTGTTAAGTAATCTGAATCTGAAGAACTGTCAAAATCAAGAAATAAATTTGGTTCTAATTCCGAATTACACCTAGTTAACAAATATTCTGGCAAACTTCTTCGTCCATTTACTGCCTTGATTTTCCCACCCTTAGAAAGCCATGCTTCTGCTGTTGCTATGGCAGTAGAACCACCACCTTTCAAACACAATACGGGTTTAGAATTAAAATTAAGTCCGAAATGTTCTGCTACTAAAATAACTGCATATCCATCCGTCATTGAATATCTCAAGCCCCTCTCATCTATTGTATAGCAATTCAGAGTATTTTCTCCAAACTGGTGTTTCAGAGGTGAGGTAATTGAACCCCATTTGATTATCCCATTGAAATCAAAATCTTTTGTAATTACCTTTATTTCAGGGATTTCTCGGCAACCGAAAAATTCACCTTTAATACTCTGTGTTATTTCTCTCACTGTCTCTTTAAATTTTTCAGACGGTTTTGAAACCTCATTACAATTGATTACTTCGTCAATGTATTCTGATGCTATTTTTCCTAATGAAAAATATTGAAGGTCCAAATGCTCATGGACTAAAGCAAATAAATATGGCGACAAGGAATGTTCTATTGGATAACCGCCAACAGTGCACCTTTTTACCTCCCGCATGGCATACCTGAGAAGGCCCTCAAATGAAACTATAACTGTATTTAGAACATCAATCATTGAATACCTATACTTTGCGGGGAGGTCATGAAGAGTGATTTAGACATCGCCAGAGAAGCGAAATTAGTACCAATTCAAGACATTGCTTGGAAAATGGGTTTTGATGCTGAGGAGATTGTCCAATATGGGGGGGAGATTGCAAAAATAAAATGGAGTGCATTGAAGAAACGTGTAGATGGTCCAAAAGGATTCCTTGTACTGGTAACAAGCGTAAATCCTACTCCTTTTGGTGAAGGAAAAACAGTTACTACAATTGGATTAACTCAGGCATTAAATAGAATTGGTAAAAATGCTTGCTGTGTAATAAGAGAACCATCAATGGGGCCTGTTTTCGGTATCAAAGGAGGTGCTGCAGGAGGCGGATACTCCCAAGTTCTACCAATGGAAGAGATAAACTTACACTTTACAGGAGATCTTCATGCAGTCACATCTACCCACAATTTATTATCTTCTTTAATCGATAATCATATCAAACACGGAAATGAATTAGATATTGATTCAAGTAGGATTTCTTGGCCAAGAGTTTTGGATTTAAATGACAGAGCAATGAGGCAAGTTGCAATTGGATTAGGTGGACCTGCAAATGGAAATGTAAGGGAAGAAAGGTTCGACATTACTGCTGCTTCTGAAATCATGGCAATTTTGGCATTATCTTCCGATTATGCAGATCTAAAGAAAAGATTAGGAGGGATTGTCATTGGACAAAGAAAGAATGGTTTTCCAGTTTTAGCCTCTGACCTTCAAGCAGATGGAGCCATGGCATTACTTCTAAGAGATGCTTTGATGCCTAATCTTGTTCAAACTATTGAAGGTGACCCTGCTTTCATACACTGTGGACCATTTGCAAACATAGCACATGGAAATTCTAGTATCATAGCAGATAAACTCGCTTTGAGATGTACTGATTATGTAATCACAGAAGCTGGTTTTGGATCAGACATGGGTGCTGAAAAATTTATGCACATAAAAACTCCTGCAAGTGGCAATCCTCCAGATTGCGTCGTAGTGAATGTCACTGTAAGATCTATGAAATTACACGGTGGTGCTTTTGGAAAATCTGCATCAAAGAGACCTTCTCCAGAACTTGTAAGGAAAAAGGATGTAGAAGCAGTAATTTCTGGTGCTGAAACAAATCTTACAAAGCATATCAAAAATATGCTGATGTTTGATATTCCAGTGATTGTAAGTATCAATAGATTTTATACTGATCATGATGACGAAGTTGAAGCACTAATTAAAGTTGCAGAAAAAGCAGGTGCAAGTTCATGTGTTGAAACAAACGTACATGCTGATGGAGGAAATGGAGGAGCAGCATTAGCAGAAGCAGTTGTTGTAAATTGTCAAACACATATGGCTGCAGGAAGGCCATTTACGCCACTGTTCAATAATGATATGCCCGTAATTGAAAAAGCATTAAGAATTGCAACTAGAATATATGGTGCTGAGGGAATTAACCTATATCCAAAAGCACACAGAGACCTCGAACAAATACAAAAATGGGGATATGGGCATTTACCCATTTGCATGGCAAAAACACAGTATTCACTAAGTCACGATGCTGGGTTACTAGGCTCACCAAATGGCTTTGAGGTTCCTATAAGAGAACTAAGATTAAATTCCGGAGCAGGATTTATTGTAGCTATTCTTGGAAATATAATGACAATGCCAGGACTACCAAAAATACCTGCAGCCACAAATATGACTATTGATGAGGATGGGGAATTAAAAGGAATGTTTAGTTGAGACGGTAAAATGAAAATCATCAAACGTGGACCTGATTTTATAAAATTCCGTATCTCATCGGAAGATGACCTTTGGACTACTGCAAAATTATGCAATAAAGGTCGCAAAATCGGAATGCTAGGTGAAAGAAGAGACCAAACTACTGCTGGAGAAGAAGGTGGCAGGGCTAAATCAGCAGTAAGAAAAAAAATATGGATTGAATTAATTATTGAACATACAGAATTTCAAACATTTAGTGATACTTTAAGAGTACATGGAATAATTAATGAAGCCGCATTTGATAAAGGTAGCCACCATACCCACGTTGTTCAAATTGGTGATGAAATTAAACTTTCAATAGATGGTGTCTGGCCTACTGAAGATATTCAATTAATTAATTCCGCAAAAAAACATTCATCATCTAGTAAAGTTGCAATAATAGTTGCAGAATTAGATGAAATCATACTTTTTGAAGTAACAATGCATGGATTAAGAGATATTGCAACATTTACTATGCGTGGTGGTGGAAAATATACTGGAAATTCTGAATCATCAAGCGGTATTCAGAGAGGTTTTATGAAAAAGGTAGCAAGTGACATAAATATACAACTAAATAAAAACATTCCAATAATTATTTGTGGACCAGGAATGGCAAGAGAAAGATTACAAGAAATGTTTGATTCTATTGATTCAGGTAGAACAATTCGCAATATTGCCACCAGCATGGGAGGTCGTGCTTCTGCAAATGAAATTTTGAAAGAAGGGCTCGCCTTAGATTTATTAAAAGACCATTCAATTATTAAAGAAATAGAATATTTAGAAGATGCATTTACTAGAATTGCCAAACAAGGTGCTGTTGCATATGGTAAAAATCAATTAAATCAAGCAATGGATGAAGGAGCCATTGAAAAATTATTAATTTTGGCAGAATTATTACGTGATGAAAATTCTAAAATAAATGACGAAAATTGGTCTAAATGGTGTAAAAAATTAGAAATTTGTGGTGGTGAAATGATTCAATGCAGCTCAGATCATGACTACGGAATGCAATTAGAAAGCATGGGTGGAGCAATAGCATTGTTACGGTATATTCTTTGAAGTATTAGTGCCAGAAGGTAACGGGGGAGAAGCGTGTTTTCACTAGTTTCAACGGTCACGATTGACGATTTCGTACCAATTATTGGAAGTTTGGCAATTGTAATCTTACTTTGGAGATTTGTTATTCCTCATGGTTTACGTGGGCTGAGAGTTGCATTTCAAAGAGAAGAAAATGTCTACGAGATACATATTTTGACAAAAAATACCGCTGATGCAAGAGAATTATTACAAGATTCAAGAGTACGTTTTGGAATTCAAAGTTACCTCTGGTCTCTTACTGGTGTGGCAATATTACTAATGGAATTTTTAATTACATATTCACAAGGCACTCAAGAATTAAATCAATGGGTATTATTTGTAGCCATCACATTGATTTCTATACCTGCTGTAATCTCAATCTTATCATCCTTAGATGCCCAATTAAAGGTTAAATTAAGAAATAGAAGGGCAGATTTAGAATTAAAAGGTATTTCAACAAGAATTATTAAAATGTCACTCCTTGGTATTATTTGGATTGGTTTAATATTTGTTTTTAGGCTGACTATGAGAGACTTTGTAATCACAGATAATAGTAGTAGGTTAAATTCTGCGACTATCTTTTTTGCATTTTTACCAGCAATTATTGCATATGGGAGAGTTCTAGGATCATCATGGAATCTACTTGTAAAAAATAAAATGTTACACGCTAGAGGAAAACCAACTGACATAAATCCAGAAAAACCCTCACGTAGAGGACGTGTGTTGTCTACAATTGTTTTAATTACTGCCGTTACCATGCCAATTACTGCATTAAACACACTTCTTTCTCTTTTTGCAACCTTTTTGATTCCTGAAAAATTTAAACATAGTGATAGTGTATTTCGATTTGGTGACATAGTTGAACAAGGAACTATAATGGAAGAAGGAGGATTACTGGGTTTTTATGCAATCGAATTATTCAGTAAAATTGAAACTGATTTTATTCGTAAACCATTAGTAAGTGCTGTACTATTATTCTTAATACTAAATATTGCTGTTGTTGGTATTGCTTTTGTTTTTGAAGTTGCAAGAACGATGTTTCTAGCTGTAACTCACATATCAGGAAGAGCAGGGATAAAATTGGCAGATAACAAGTTAATTAGAACAGAAAAAGCACAACAGGCAGATATCCTTAGTTTTTGTTTCAGTGGTTTTGCTGGCCAATCAATGTTTTTATTAGCATTAGCAATGATGACTTTTTGGGATTCTGCATTCTTACCTCAAGGCGAATCATGCGGATATCTTGAAAATAATATTTGTACAATCGCCACCAAAAACATGCTTGAAGAATTAACATGGATGATGGCTTCAGCAGGTCAAGTAATTTTCCTATTTGTGTGGCTATTATCTATTGGCAAACTCAAAAAATTAAATGCAATGAAATTCGATGCAGTTGATTTATCCAAACGTTCAGAGCTTGAAACATTAAAAACGAAAATTAGAGTTAGAGAGGTAAAGGTAATTGATTTGGTCAGAAAAGAAAGATATACTGAGGCATTCGAAAGATATGAAGATCTTCTTGAAAAGAAAGATAATCAAACACTTCTAGCAAAACTAAGATCTGAAATAACACTATCAATGATTTCAGGTCATTGGGAGTCTACAGAGAATTTATCAGATAAATTACTAGCTCTTGAAGGCGGAAAAGATGACTTTGCAAGATTAGCATTAATTGCTGCTAATTTAGCAACTAGAGATTACAAAGAAGCAAGACATCACCTAAATGCTGTTGCTGAACAATCACAAGAAAGGTTGATTTTGAATTGGATTGGTTCATTACTATCCCCTAATGAAATAAAATTTGACATGAATAATATTCACCACATTCAAGTAAGTAGTGCCATTAAAGGCAATATTGAATTATTAAAATGGTATATTGAAAGAACTCCTATGCCTAGGATTACTGGACCTAAAACAAATACCCCCATCTCTCGTAAAATTTTATTGAGAGATATTGCATTATTAAGAATTGAAAATCGTAGTGAAGATGCATTAGATATGCTAGAAATGTGGATCGAAGAAAATATTCAAGATGAATATTGGCCTGCTGGATATGTAGCAAAAGCATTGTTAGAACTTGATTGCGGATTACATTTTTCTGCAGAAGAAACTATTGACAAAGTGTACAATCAAGAGCCAAGACATCCGATGGTTAGGGCGACAATAGAACTTATGATGAATATGAATGACATATCAAAAAGTTGGCATTTAGAGCCAAATAGTGCAATTGATTGGCCTAGCATCTATGGGAATGTTGATTCGAAAGAATGGAATGATGAATGGATTAAAACATATACAGTACAACCAATATTATCCAATAATATTGATATTTCTGGAGTTGCTCAATCAATTTCATCTAATATTTGGGTCGCGAATAAATCAATGAGAGAAGCAAATATTGATTTGTCAAAAATAAATATAAAAAACCTACATAAAAAGAAACTAATTCCTACTAGAAATGAAAGACCAATAGGAAATCATCTATTATTAACAGGATTAGTTGGAACAGTTAGTGGAATACCGTTAGACTTTGGATTTACCAATGATTTGAATACTTCAAATAACTCACTTAACTCCTTTTTAGAATACAGTTAGGGTGTAATTATGAAAGTAAAAGCAAGTGCACCAGTACGTATCGATTTAGCTGGAGGATGGAGTGACGTTACCTATTTCACCAAGAAATTTACAGGTTCTGTAGTCAACATAGCAATAAACAAGAGAGCATATGCTGAATTAAGTATAGATAATGAAGGTCACCTGAAAGTGAGTTATGATTGTGAAGTACCTGTAGGAACGGGTTTAGGAACCTCTAGTGCAATAAATGTAGCACTACTTTCTTGTATAAATCATAGTAATTTTTCACCTGAGAAATCTGCTGAAATGGCACATAAATTTGAAATTATCTTAGGTGGGCCAGTTGGAAGGCAAGATCAATGGGCTAGTGCATACGGTGGTGCACAGCATCTAAAATTCAATGATGAGGATGTTGAGATTATGCCATTTAAACCAATGCCAAGTGCTATTGAATGGTTAGAAAAACATCTTATCATCGCACATAGTAGAATTGCCCATAAATCTGGAGAAGTACATTCTCCAATATGGGAAAAATTCAATCTAGGAGATTCTCAAATCATTGAAGCCATCACAAAATTAAAAGATTTAGCAGACGATATGGCAAAGGCATTAGAATCCGATCAAAGAGATTCTATTAGCGACATTCTTAATCATGTGACTCTTACAACCGATAAATTATCTCCCTCAATTAATGATCCTGTTAGAATTGTTTGTGATTCATTGAAAGGAAAGGATGTGATTAGCGCTTGGAAAGTCATGGGAGCTGGAGGAGGAGGTGCCGTTGCATTGTTATCAAAAAAAGGAAAAGTTAATGAAACAAAAAAAGTATGTGAAAACGCAGGATGGATGATAATCGATTGGTCCATTGACAAAAATGGAGTTTTAATTGAAAAATAAGGTGTATCACATGTCAAATGTAATAATCTCAGATGCAAACTCTACAGATGTAGATTTTCTCATTTATTCCTCAGATTATTGCCCCTATTGTGTCGCTGCAAAAAGATATTTACAAGGCCATAATTTTACATTTTTAGAAATAGATTTGAGCCTTGAAACCGAAAAGAGGAATAAAATTATCCAAGAAACGGGACATAAAACTGTACCTGTTATTTTTGATTTGAGAGGAGATTCACCTGTATTCATTGGAGGATTTGATGATCTTCAATCATCTGGTGTTGTTTGAATAAATATTGTATACAAAGTCAACGATATCATTATGGTATTCTAAAGGTATCATATGCCCTTTTTCATGTTTAATTTTTGTTACTTCCCATCCTTCTTCTTCAAAGATTTTTACTAATTCAATTGCTTCTTCAAATTTTATTAAGTTATCACCAGTACCATGCATCCACAACACAGGTACTGGTTTTAATTTAGTTAGTGCTTCCCTTAATTTATTTTCTTCAATAGATCTAGTTCCCAATAATATTAAACCAGAAATTCTTGATGATATCTCACTTAACAACATTATTTGTGCCATTGCAGCACCTTGACTAAAACCACCAACAATTACATCTCCATCATTTGGTAATTTCTCAATTAAATAAGAAATAGATTTTTGTACTTCTCTAAGTAATTTGTCTGTGACTTTAATTTTATTATTTTTATTTTTATGATGTCCGAAGGAATAATTCCACCAACAAAAACCTCTTTCTTCATGCTTAAATGTACCATTAGGGACTACTAAATTACAACCGTCTGGATTAATTTTTTTCGCAAATTGTTCAATCATTTTAGAAGTTCCTGTAAGTCCATGCAACATCAAAAGTGTTTGTTGCATACCTACACCTATAAATTCCAAGACCTTTCTAATCCACCAACTACAATCACATGTATTCTTGAATTAGCACCACTACAAGTTACTGTCAATGAATACTCCCCCGATTGTGAAGGGATAACTGAAATAGAACCTTTTTCAGAAGTTCCTGCATTCCATGTTTCTACTTTTGGACTTATTCCTCTATGATCTTTTATCGAAAAAGAACCATGTGATGCTGCAGAACCTGCTATTTCAACATCTAAATATATGTATAAATGATCAAAATTACCATCAGTAGGATGTCCATTATTTAGAAATGTTGAATCATATGTTTCTCCATCATTGCCTTCATATATTTCATTTTTAAAATCAAAGGCCCTTACGAAAAAAGCATCTCCCTCATAATCCACACCTTTTTGACCTGACCATCTCATTTCCATTTTAATTAAATTATCAGAGTTAGTCCATACAAATTTAGATAAAAATAGAAGTGAATTATCATATTCATATTCTAGAGTTCCTCCTTCTGAATGAACAGCTGTAATGTAAGATACTCCTCCAGAAATCAATAATACATTCGCATTCCATTCACTAAATCCAAATAAATCAAATGTCCAAGAGTTACCCTCCTCTAATGGGAAACTGAATACAGGTTGAGGTATTCCATTTTCATACACTGATAAATTAGAATGAGTAATTCTCCCTAAAAATGGATTGAAATTTAACAATGCATGCCTATGCGATTCTAGCTGATTAGTAATTCCCAACATATAGGAACTATTTGTATCGGCTTCTGTCTCTGTTACAACTAACCTTGTAGTTACATCTCCAAATTCAGGAGTTGTAAAAGTATACATCCACCAATCTCCTATATTCCATTCTGGAACTGTTAATTTAGAATCAGATGATTTACTTCCTTGAGTCGTAGAACCTAGACATCCAGAACTAACTAATACAAATAGTACAATTAGCACAAAGACTTGATTCTTTCTAGTTGCCCTTTCGGCAGGCATAATTTTCACCATTCTATACAATTACAGGTACGATCACCAAAGATACTATTGACATCAATTTGATTAAGATATTCAATGATGGTCCACTTGTATCTTTGAATGGATCTCCAACTGTATCTCCTATTACAGCAGCAGCATGTGCTTCTCCACCCTTTGATTCTCCTTCTAATTCACCAGCTTCAATTGCTTTCTTTGCATTATCCCAAGAACCTCCTGCATTAGCCATGAATAATGCAAGTAATACTCCAGTAACTGTTGCTCCTGCGAGCATTCCAGCCAATCCTTCTGCATTTAATGCATATCCAACAATTAATGGACTAAAGACTGCAATTACTCCAGGAAGTACCATCTCACGAATTGCTGAATCTGTACTGATTTTAACACATTGTTCAGAATCTGGATATATTTTCACTTCTCCATCTTCTTTGACTTCTATTGTTTCAGGCCATTTATTGATATCATCAAGGTCTTCATCCTTGATTTTACCTTTTAGTGCCTTTTTCATAACTTCGAACTGTCTCACAATCTCATCAACCATTTCTTCAGCGGCTCGACCTACAGAACTCATGGTTAATGCACCAATCAAAAACGGTAAACTTCCACCAATCAATAAACCAATAACTACTTCAGGACTTGTTAATAAAATTTCCACTTCACCTACTCCTCTAGCATTTGCTACAGATGTTGTGAACGCTGCAAATAATGCAAGTGCTGTTAATGCTGCTGAACCAATTGCAAATCCTTTACCTGTTGCTGCTGTTGTATTACCAATTGAATCTAATCCATCAGTAATCTTTCTTGTTTCTGGACCTAGTCCGCTCATTTCAGAAATACCTCCTGCATTGTCTGCTACAGGACCATAAGCGTCTACAGTCATTGTAACTCCTACAGTTGCCAACATTCCCATTGCCGCTAATGCAATTCCATATACTCCAGCAAAATAATTAGAAACATAAATTCCAACAGCAATTAGAATTAATGGTAAGAACACGCTTTCCATCCCAACAGATAATCCTGCTATCGCATTTGTTGCTGGACCTCTTTTTGATGCCTCTGAAATTCTCATAACAGCTCGTGGTTTAATTCCAAATATTTTTTCAGTAGATGTATAATATTCAGTAACAAGTCCAATTAATATTCCAACTACGCTTCCCGCGATTATTGCATATAATGGTTGTAATGGGATTTCAAATACATTTAATGCAAGATAACTTCCTAACCAAAATAATATTGCTCCAATAAATGTTGTGTATCTTAATGCAGAAGCAGGATCTCCTTCTTTCAAAACTTTCATAGAAAATACTCCTATTACACTTGCAATGAATCCTATTATTGCGAGTAATAAGGGTAATACCATCAATATTTCATTATGGTTCCCTAAATCATTTGCCTCTGCTGCCATTTGACCTAAACCAGACCATTGAATTGTGGAAGCAATTACCATTGCAGCAATTAATGACCCTACAAATGATTCAAAAATATCTGCACCCATTCCTGCTACGTCACCAACATTGTCTCCGACATTATCTGCAATTACTCCTGGGTTTCGAGGATCATCTTCTGGAATTCCAGCCATGACTTTTCCAACTAAATCTGCACCCACATCTGCCGCTTTAGTGTAAATACCACCACCAACTCTAGCAAATAAAGCAATACTTGATGCACCCATTCCAAAACCAGAAATGTAGGTGATTTTATTTATATCACCAAATAAAATGTACATTATGGAAATACCAAGTAATCCTAAACCACCTACACAAAGACCCATGACTGCGCCTCCGTTATAAGCCACTTGTAACGCTTCACCTTGACCATCTGTACTAGCAGCCATTGCAGTTCTTGTATTTGCTGCAGTAGCGGCGCGCATACCTATATTTCCAGCCAAACCACTTGCAAAAGCACCCATAAGGAATGAGATTGATACTTCTAAACCAAGATCATCATTTATTTGGCCACCTGCATACAATAATGCTGCAACTACGATAACAAATACAACTAAAACTTTGTATTCTGCATTCAAAAAGGCCATTGCACCAGATTGTATCTTTTCACCAATTTTGGCTACGGTTTCATTTTCAACTTTTATTCCAGATAATTGTTTATATAATAAAAATGCAATACCTAAGCCTAATAAAGCCACAATTGCACCTATTTCTCCAACTTCTAAAGGTAACTCTCCTATCTTCATAATATGTTCACCATTCGTGCCCTCTCAAATGCTGTATATTAATGAATAGTAGCATATTCATAATAGGTATTCATTTTTAATGAGAAATCAAGACTCCAAACAAACGATTTTAGAAAAATTTTCAAGTACTTGTGCACCATCATGTTCTCGATTAAATGATTCTTTTTCTTCTAATGTGATATGGCCTAAATCATAGGATCTTTTGATTCTAGCCTTGCTAGCTTCTGGGTGAAATTGTACGCCCCACACAGGCAATAACTCCTCATTAATTCTTGCCCTAATTGCTGCATTTTTACAATGCTTAGAAGAACCTAATAACTCCATAATTATTTGCTGATCTGTTGAGATATTTACTACATGATCTTGATGTGTGTATAATGTGATTGGGCCCTCTCCATTATTTGACAAACCTTCAAACAAGGGATCATTCGAACCTAAATTTGTTAATTTTAAATTAGAAACTGCATCTGTCCTTTCTGATGAACGTGTAACACTACCTCCTAGTGTTTCTGCAAGTAATTGATGCCCAAAACAAATTCCTAAAAATGGTTTTTTTGCTAATATCGCACCCCTCAGCAAATTTTTTGCATTTGTCATCCACTGCTCAGGTTGCGAAACGTTACGCCTAGAACCAGAACAATATACACAAGAGAACTTATGATTCTTAATCCACTTAGAAATCTTCTCAGTAGTTCCAATAGGAGTAAAGATTCTAATAAATTTTACAAGCGTGCCTTCAATAACTTCTGAGAATTCAGATTTAAAATCGACATCATCATCCCATCCTGGAACATTTTCTTTCTTTATTTTTTTGAATCCTAACCGTTCAAATTCAGTGTATTTTTCAAATTGTGGAGTTACAAGAAAAACCTCAAGTTCAGAATTTGAATTCGTAAATGGTTTAATCATCTCAATATTGCCTCCATGACCAAATTCTATCCTTTCAGCCAATAGGTCGAGAATTAATATACGCATTTGACATTGATTAAGTAATGTGCCATATTTGGTTTTCTATACATAGGTTTGAAAAAGTAGAATGGTTTCAGAGCACATGAGAGTTAATGGCAGATATAGACATTAGTAAAATCCACGAGTCCATTGGACCTGTTCAAGAAATATTAGATCAGCATGATGGAATTGTAAATGTAATCGACACTAGTGATGGAAATGTAATGATCTCACTAGAAGGTGGTTGCACAGGATGTTCATCAACACCAATGACTGCAATGCAAATATATTATTCATTAATGAAATTAGAAGAAGTAAATGATGTTGTGTTTGTGAACGGAGAATTACCTCCCTTCATGAGGCAATTCATTAATCAAAAATTAGAAGCAGAATTTGATATAGAGTGATGATTCTAAAACAATACTTCATAACATAATAGCCCCTGATACCGTTTATGAAGAAATATAATGCCTTGTTAATCTTGGCAATTTTTATACTATCTTCTATTTATTCGTTAGATGAAGTTTCATCCCAATCTACAACTAATGATGACTGTCCTGATTCAAATGGGAATTCCACAAATGATCGGTTTGGTTGTAAAGACTCTGATGGAGATGGATGGTCTGATCCTGATGATAATTGGACAATAAACAATGGTGCAGACGCATTTATCAACGATGAAACACAATGGAAAGATTCCGACAAAGATGGTTTTGGCGATAATAAGTCAATAGGTGCAAACGACATAGATTATTGGCCAAATGATAGATTAAAGCATAAACCAATAATACTGATTGCTTGCGATCCTGCATCGAATACTATTGTCATTTCCGAAAAGAGTTCTTTCTTTTGTAAAGTTACAAATCCAATGAACTTTGTTTCTGTAAATCTGAGGATAGAATGGCATCCCCTAGATGGTATTTCATCAGAATGGTCCAGCAGAGAAGTTACATTACAGCCTAATGAAGAACAAGGACATATGACAATGTTTAGTGTACACAACACTGGAGAAAAGCTAGGTTTAAGTGGAGGAGAAATACAACTATGGGTTCAAAATCAAAACTCTCCATCTGCAATAGCAAAATTACCCATTCTAATTATTGAAGAACATCCTGTAGAAGAAAATGAATTAGCAGATGATGTGAGTAAAGCATTTAGTTTTTCCAGAATGCATGATGGCGTTAAACAAGTTTCAATAAAAATTGAAGGTTACTCTGGAATTCTTCTCCCTACATGGATTATTTATCTTACATTAATTGTAATGTTTACAATCTCATTGAAGAAGCCAGCGAGAATTTTTACTACTAATTACAATCAAAAAGCAACGATGAAGATCCCTACTGAGAAAAAAGTAGAGGAATACAATGAGCCACCACAATATGTAATAAAAAGAAATATCCCTCAGAGAAATGAAGAAATTGAAACAGAACATTTCGATTATATTCCCAAAAGAATGAGATAACTATTCTTCTTGATTTAATCTTCCAATCTGATGAGGATTCATTCCTTGTGATATTTGCTTACCTCTAAGGTTCATTCTAGCTGCAATTGTAATAATAATATTCAAAGCAATCAAAGGAGGAACTAATTTTTTTGAAGACCAAATAGTACCTCCATTATATGCAATAATTGATAATAAAATAGCGGCAATGATGCAACACAAAGAAATTGTTTGTTGAATTAAAACCTCAATTTTAGGATTGCGAGATGCTGTGGCAACGATAGTAAATCCAAATATTGCAACTCCACAAAAAATATTAGTAAGGCTCTCAATCAACTCAAGGTCCATGGATAATGCTAATTGACATATTATTCAAAACAATTGGTACAAATTACCGCCATAATCAAGTGATAGAGATTTTTCATATGAATATGGGCGGAGGGGGCGTATGGAAACTTCCTAGGCCAAGAGCAAAAGGTGTACCCTTTTTCAGTAGAAATCAAATTGCTACGACATTGCATCAAGTTGGAGTGTTGCTTGAATTAAAAGGTGCTAACCCATTTAGAACCAGATCATATTTCAATGGAAGTAGAACTATTTCAACATTAACAGAAGATTTTGGAGAAGTTGTCATTAGTGGCAGATTAATGGATTTGAAAGGTATTGGCAAAGGGTTAGGTTCAGGAATTACTAATGCAGTACTTGAAGGAGAATGGCCAGAGGATTGGATTGAATTATTCGAAAAAACACCATCAGGACTAATTGTTATGTTGGGTATTCCAAATTTAGGACCTAAAAGAATTAAATTACTTAATGAGGAATTAGGAATTACAAATATTATTGAATTACAAGAATCATGTGAAGCCAGTGAAATTGAAGATTTAAGCGGATTTGGGAAGAAATCACAACAAAAAATATTAGATGGGATCCAATTATTAAAAAGATTTAATGCACGAAGAAGATTAGATATTGGATTACTTTATGGAAATGCATTAAAAGAATTAATTAGCAATATTCCCAAAGTTGAGCAAATAGAATTAGCTGGTTCAGCGAGAAGAAAAAAGGAATCAATAGGGGATTTAGATTTGGTAATCGGTGCTAAGTCTGAACATCATGACGAAATTTCAAACTCTATTCTTTCATTACCAGGGATTGCCGACATCAAGGGAGCTGGCGATTCAAAAATTAGCCTTATATTAGATACAAGCATATTCGAAAATGAATTCAATCTAGGCAACTTAGATGGAGGAGTTCTAGATGCCATTGGTGGAGAGGATTATGAAAAAATGGAGGCTACTGGAACTATTGATGCACAAGTAAGAATTGTTCCCTCAAATATGTTCCCATTCACTTTAGCATATTTTACAGGATCAAAAGAGCACAATATTAGAATGAGGCAAAGAGCATTAGATAGAGGACTAAAATTAAATGAATTTGGATTAATTCCAATCGCAAAGATTGATGACCTGAAAGGAATTGAGGCAGCACAATTTTCAATCAAAGCAGATTCTGAAGAAGATATTTACAAAAGGTTAGATCTACCATACATCGTACCTGAACTCAGAGAGGATTTAGGTGAAATTGAAGCCGGTGAAGAAAATAATCTTCCTGAATTGATTACAATTAATTCGATTAGGGGTGCTTTTCATAATCACACAATACTCTCTGATGGAGAAGCAACATTAGAACAAATGGCTGATGAGGCTCAGAAACTTAATTGGGAATATCTAGGTATTTCAGATCATTCAGAATCATTGAAAATAGCAAATGGTGCTAATGCAAATGACCTTCTTAATCAAGGAAAATTAATTGAAAAATATAATTCTACTTGGAAAGAAAAAGGAAACGATTTTAGACTTTTCCATGGAGTAGAATCCGACATCTTAGAAAATGGCAAGTTAGACTATAGTGAGGACGTTTTAAGAGAATTAGATTATGTTGTAGCTTCAGTTCATGCAATGACAAAATGGAATAATAGAGATGAAAGTGAAAATACTGAAGATCTTATCAAAACAATAGAAAATAAGTATACTACAATGTTAGGCCATCCAACAGGGAGAATTATTCAAGGAAGAAATGGATATGAAGTGGATATGCATGCAGTAATTAGGACAATGGGAGACATGAATGAAAATGGTATTTTCAAAGCAATTGAATTAAACGCATCTCCTTATCGATTAGACTTAGATTGGAGATTATGCAAATTTGCAAAAATGTGTGGAGTGCCTGTTTCAATTAATCCTGATGCTCATGATTTAATGGGATTAAGGGATGTTCGCTTTGGAACATATATCGCAAGAAAAGGGTGGCTAGAAAAATCCGACGTACTCAATACTAAAAGTAGTGAAGAAGTCGCAACATTATTCAGTAAAAGAAGTTGATGTCATGAAGTTATTAAGAACAATTACTATTGGCATTATAGCATTAATTGCAGGATTGCTTTTTGGCCTAGTGCTATACATTATCATGGGAGGGGGAACTGTAGATCCTACTTGGGAAAATTGGATGTATGGCCCATGCTATTTCGTCCCATTTTGTGCATTTATGATAGGAATTATCATAGAATGGAGAAAAAATGAGGAATAATGAGGTTTTTAACTTGAAAAGAAAAGAAAAATCTGAAAAAATAGTTAAGATTCTTGAAGAGTTATATCCTGAAACACCAATCCCACTTGATCACACCTCTGAGTTTCAATTACTTGTTGCTGTTTTAATGAGCGCTCAAACTACAGACAAAAAAGTAAATCAAGTAACACCTGCACTTTTTGAAGCAGGACCAAATGCAAAATTAATGTCCAAATTGAATGTTGAAATAATCCAATCAATTATTAGAGAAGTTGGACTTGCACCAACAAAATCAAAAAACATACTAAAACTTTCAACAATGCTAATGGAGTCACATAATGGAAATGTGCCCAATACATTTGAAGAGTTAGAAGCATTACCAGGAGTAGGACATAAAACAGCAAGTGTAGTGATGGCCCAAGCCTTTGGGGTTCCTGCATTTCCCGTAGATACGCATATCCACAGACTAGCAGCAAGATGGGGGCTATCAAATGGAACTACTGTTGAAAAAACAGAAAAAGACCTTAAAAGAATATTTCCTAAAGAACTTTGGAACAAACTACATCTACAAATAATATTTTTTGGTAGAGAATTTTGTCCTGCAAGATTTCATGATTTAACAAAATGCCCTATTTGTTCTTGGTCTGCCACAAAAAAACGAATTAAGCAAGAAATGAAATCAACTTTCAATTCCAAACATTCCTGAACTCCAATCTAAGATTATTGCTGTAAAGAAACTTACAATTGCGGATAACCAAAGCATCTGAACTCCTTGACCTAGTGTAGTACTCCAACCACCGCCTCTAAGTCTATTACCAATTGCTGATAAAATAAGTATCTGTAAAATAATTAAAATCGAAATTACCACCTTAAATAAATAGATGTTCTGATCAATAACTGTATTATCATCTAATGCTGGCAAACCAAAACCAGCAGCACCATCTGTTACTGAACTTAAATCAATGTCAGACATCCCTGATGCAACTCCAGAAATACTTGAACCTAAACCACGAACAATATAGATAGTAATGTTTAAACTTGTAATTGTTGCAATTAACAAACCAAGAGATGTACCCCACATTGTTGAAGCAGATAAACTTCTACGCCTACGTAATGATAACATATTTGTTGCAGATTTACTAACCATATCTGCAGTTGCTGCTGGCTCACCACTACTTTGTGCTCCTTCGATATAAATTCTATTAAATCTTGAAATTACTGCAGAATTAGTTTCAGCAGAGAAATAATCCCATGCTCTTTCTGAATCTATCCGTGTAGACAACCTAGATTCAAGCCTACTGATACATTCATCCAATCTTCCAAAGTCAATGCCCCTTAATGCTCTGATTGTTGCAGAAGGTTCAGCGGAACGTGCTTGTGCCGTACCTCCTAAAGCACGAATAAACCCAGGATACATGTAGTCTCTTTTGTTTACAAGCCCTTCTTCTCTTTGTTCAATTATGCCTGGAAATAATAATGGAGACAAAGGTACTGCAATTAAAAATAATGCATATTTATCCCATTCTGCAGAGATTTCTGACCAAAATATAAGCGTAAATAATATTGAAGGTACCGCAATTAAAATCATGGCTGCACTCGAATATATCCAAGATCTGCCAAACAATAAGCGGAAAGGAGTCTCAAATTCATCACGTGCAAATACAGGATCATCTGGAATTATTGCTCTAAAACCAAACATACATCCTGCTTGAATTAAAATAAATATAAATGCAGACATAATTAAAAACCTAAGTCTTGATATCAATTCTATTGGCTCATCTTCAAGAGTACCTACTTGGAATAATACTAGATGTATTCCTGCAACAACTAAAGCAAATAATCCTGCAGTAGATAAGCTTACGAAAATATCTCTTAAAGAATCTACACTTTCTAATCTCATATCATATAATGTGTTATATTCCTCAGCAATTGTTTCTTGCTCTGCACGCATAAAGATATCAATAGGCTGACCTGCTTCAATACTGAATGCCATCCTATCTAAAAAATCTGCAAATAGAGGTGATGGGCTTTGTTGCCCTACAATTCTAGACGCTTCGGGAAGTGCTGTGTGCCATTTATCTACTAAAACTTCAATTCTCTTTACTTCTTGTGCAAGTTCACCATAATCCCCCATTTGCCTTAAGATATCAAACATTGAACGTGCACCTACTTCTCCAAGAGATAAAATACCCATTCTTGTTACAAACATATGCATTTCTTTTTCTATTTTATTTGCACTTTTCCTAACTTCAAGAATAGGGAAAACCAAAGCGGCTCCAGCAGAAATTATTGAAAAGAAAAAGAGAATGAATATTCCAAATAATCCAGTAAATAAACCAATTAACATTAATAATAATCCAGTAAACAAACCCATTAATGCAGCACTTCCAACATAAACTGTTAGATATCTTGAGGGGTCCATATCAAGACGTTTTAAGGCAATCTGCCACTCTGGCATTCTTTCCATCTTTAATTACCTCAATGATTTATTCCTACCCATCTGTCGACTGCTGCACAGAATTCATCCCACCCCGCATTATAATAAATTCCAATTAAATCGAAAACATCATTATAATGTGTTAAATCTCTATCTACCATCTTTTGTAATGCTTCAGCCCTTCTTTGCATCTCATCATATACATCCCTCTTATTAGAAAAACCCATTTGAGGTGCAATTTTATTTTCCATAAGATGAGATTGGAACATACCTCTGAAATAATGTACATCCTTTACAGGATTCCATTCAAACATACCCCTTGTTAAAACACCATCACTATGCTTATTATATCCAATAACTTCATCCACACCAGTAATTCTTCTAACTACACCTCCACCTGGGGCTTCTACAACTTCTTGGAAAATTGCAAAGTTTAAGTTATCAAAGAACCGCATAGGTACATTAATAGGATCTCCAGTAAATCTTTGTATCATTTTAACAATACTTGAAGCGTGGAAAGTTGCAATTACAGGGTGACCTGTTTGCATAGCCTGAAATGCTGTTGCACCCTCTACACCTCTAATTTCTCCAATGATAATATACCTAGGTCTCGAACGTAAAGCTGCTTTTAATAAATCGAACATGTCTACTTTAGCATCTTCGTTTTTTGACTCCCTAGTAACTAATCTTTGCCATAACTTATGTCTAACTTTTACCTCTGCTGTATCTTCTGCAGAATAAATCTTTACATTGTGATCAATAAATGGTAAAATTGCATTGAGAGTTGTTGTCTTACCCGATGCTGTCTCTCCAGACACAAGCATAGACATACCATATTCTAAACCAATCCAAATGTATGCTGCTAACTGAGATGACAAAGTCCCCCATTGAATTAATTGTGTAATTGAAATTGTTTCTTCTGCAAATTTCCTAATTGTAAATGAAGGACCCAAGGTAGAAACATCATCACTATAAATGATATTTATACGGCTTCCATCCAATAATGAACCGTCAATAATTGGTTTATTATCACTTACTGGCCTTCCTATACGTTCACTCATAGCTCTCAAAAATCTGCCTAAAGATTCTCTTTCACGAAAACGAATATTTGATGAAACCATTCCAAACACTTTATGATCCATATTTACATGCTTTAATCCCACACTGTGAATATCTTCTAGCATTTCATCTGAAAGTAAAGGCTCAAGAGGTCCATTACGAATTAAATCTCTAATAATGATATAACGTAATCTTTCTCTTTGCTCATGAGTAACAGTAACTCTCTTATCATCCATTCCAAGCAATTGCCAAACCTTTCCACTTCGATTAATTGCACTAGTCTCATTAGGAAGAACTGTATATCTGTCAATCATACCTGAAAGTATTGATTCAAATTCTAAATCTGATGTAAAAGATGGAGCAGCTGGTGCTTCTTGGAGTAGAATTTCAATCAAAGAACGTCTAATTAATTCTTCTTCTTCGTTTAATTGTGGCTCCAAACCGAACCACAAAGTTTGACCTGCTCCCTCTTCATCTTCAGCAGGGCGATACATGTGAACAAAAATTGGTGGTTTTGTAACATAAATTAAATTCAATGGTTTAATACTTTTAGCACCCCTATCGAGTGGCCCATAATATTGAGGCCTTGTGCCAAATTTTGCTTCAAAATCCATGCACCATTGTCTAACATGTGGATAAGCAGCAAGTAATCCATCTGTGTCTCCGGGGGCTATTTCTGGATAATCTACCATATAAACACCTCAACTTACTGCAGTAATATCTACGATAAAACCCATTCCTGGTTCAACACGCCATCCAATTGTCGATTGTAATGGCCCTGCCGCTCGTAAATATCTTGTCACAACAATTGTACGAGACATTGCCCCTCCAATTATTGCTGTTTTTAAATCCAAAGCAACTTCTGAAGTTGCTCTCAACTGTTGTATAAAATTATTATCCATTTGATCTGGATCACAAGTAAGTATTACCGTATGGCCTTTTGAGCAAAATTTTCTTAATTTAGAAAGCATTGATGCTGCTGTTGTTTCTTTAGACAATTCAGATAAAGAATCAATGATGATTACATCAGCAACTTTCAAACCATCACTTTCTAATAAATCATCCATACTTACATTTTCTACTGTATCTGCTATTGTACCAAAACTTGAAACAACCAATAATTTTCCTGATTTAATGTGATCAGTTACCCAATAACCAATACTGTGCATCTGTTCTATCCATCCTCTTGTAGTTAATTCGTTTGTTACATAAACTACTTTGGCTCCATTTTCTAATAAGCCAAAAGTTAACCTTTGGCAAATCAAACTTTTACCGCCTCCAACTTCTGCCGTAACAACCATCAATGATCTTGATGGCAATTTTAATCCCATACTGTCTGCAAGACTATCTTGTTCTAATTCAAAACCAAAACCATCTTCTTCAGGAACTTCAACCAAGTTTTACCACCTCCGTAACACTATCACTTCCAAAAACTCCTCCTGATGCAAAAGTAGAGACTACAGCCGTAACTCTTTTTTCTTCTGTACCATCACAAAGTAAATTTTCTCCAGATTGTAAAGTAAATACTGCTACAACTCCAGAACTCCATGCTGTAGCACCATTTAGAAAAGAAGTAGAAACAATATTTGATGCTGTACCATCAATAAACCCTCCAACTGAGGATTCATCTAAAATAGAACTACCACTATTCTGTAAATATATAGTAATCTGATTAGTTGGATTTGCATCACAAACAATATTCCCAATATCTCCTGAGAAAGTTACTTTGGTTTTTGAATCTAATGCCAATTGTTTTTGGTTAACACCTACTGATGAGGCTGTTTCTGTCCAAGATTGAAGTAAAATTGCTGATGCTGCACCACAAATAAGTAACGCTGTGATTAATAAAATCATATTTGTCGCTCCACCATCTGCCATAAAATCACCTATACTTCAACCGCTATATTCAATCCATGTGATGAAATTGATACTCTTGATAATGAATCTGCAGAATTAGCATCTTTAACAATACTTATTTTTTCACCTGGAAATAAATATTCAACTGTAAATGCAGGAGTTGATGATAATACTTCTGTTGTACCTCCATTTATTGTAGAAAATATTTCTGATAATTTAATTGCGGAATCTCCTGTATTTGTAATATCAAAACCATAATCCCATTCCATAGTTGCAGCGAAATCTTCATTTCCATCTCCTCCGCAAATATCACAAGCATCAACATCTGGTTGTGAAGAACACCCGCTACCTCCATTATTTGGAGCTG
>PAAW01000017.1 GCA_002699515.1 Methanobacteriota archaeon | reverse complement strand
CGCAGGTAATCAGTTTGAAGAAATTTTTGTTTATGACGCCTCAAATATCGATTCTAGTAGTATTATTTCTTTAGAAGAGACATTAACTACTGATTTTGGAACTACAAATGATTTGATTGCAGATATAGAATTTAATCCCGATTCAAGTATGGTCGCCGTTACAGTAGGTAAAGAAGACAATACAGATCCTAATGATGGCGGCTTAGTAATACTTGACTCTACAGACTGGAGTGAAATTGGGCGTTATGACCCATCTTCTAAAGATAGTAATTATGACTCAATAGAATGGAGCCCTGATGGCAATATTTTAGCATTAGGTGGTGCAGGAGAAGTGTTTTTATTAGATCCAAATAATGGATTTAGTCAGATAAGAAACCCACTTGCAATTACTAATTCACAATTTCCAAGAGTAAATGGTTTATCTTGGTCTCCAGATGGAAATTTTTTAGTTGCTTGTGATCAATATGAATCAAATAATATTGGGCATACAGTTTACATGTATGAAACTGCTACATGGACTAAAGAATGGGATGAAGAAATTTCTACTAGTTGTCTTGATGTCGAATTTAGTCCAGATGGAAGGCAAGTTGCAGCAGCAGCTTTTTGGTATGGAAACGATGGTGATTCAGTAAAAGTGTTTAATGCCGCATCTGGCTCTATTGTAGACATAATGTCTGGTGATTCAGGTGATGATTCAACACCAGATCCTGCTGTTTATGATATTGCTTGGAGTCCAAATGGAATCGATTTTATTGTTGCTCACGGGTATGAAAATGCTCGTCTGAGTTTTTGGGAAGGAGATGATGACCCAGATAATGATGGTTGGCCTACAATAGATAGAGGAAATGGACAAGTAGATGCATTTCCATTTGATGGAGATCAATGGGAAGATACAGACGGAGATGGGTTTGGAGACAATCCTCCCCCTGCAAATAATTATGATGATTGCATAGATATTTTTGGTAATTCAACAGAAGATAGGCAAGGTTGTCCAGATATTGATGGAGATGGTTATTCTGATGAAGATATAAATTGGAATTTAACAGATGGTGCAGATGCATTTCCTTTAGATCCAACCCAATGGGAAGATTT
This sequence comes from Methanobacteriota archaeon, assembly GCA_002699515.1. Lineage (GTDB taxonomy): Archaea > Thermoplasmatota > Poseidoniia > Poseidoniales > Poseidoniaceae > MGIIa-I. The sequence goes on along the minus strand of PAAW01000017.1, from coordinate 9,598 downwards.
TGATGAGGATGGATATGGAGATAACCCAGATGGAAATAATCCCGATGCTCTTCCTTTAGAACCAACTCAATGGGAAGATTTTGATGGAGATGGGTATGGAGATAACCCAGATGGAAATAATTCAGACGCCTTCCCCTCAGATTCAACACAGTGGAATGATACCGATGGCGATGGGTATGGAGATAACCTAGACGGAGATGATCCAGATTGGTGTCCTGAAGAGTTTGGGAACTCTAGTAAAGAATATCTTGGTTGCCCAGATATAGATGGTGATGGTTGGTGGGATTATGTTGATGATTTCCCTAATGATCCAGAACAATGGAATGATAAAGACAACGATGGGTTTGGAGATAATCCTCCACCAGCTAATAATTCTGATGATTGTCCTGATATTACAGGAACTTCTTGGAAAGATAGAAATGGTTGTTTCGATTCTGATGGTGATGGTTATTCTGATTTAAATGATAAATTACCGTATAACCCCACTCAATGGGAAGATAGAGATGGCGATGGTTATGGAGACAACCCAGATGGTGTTTATGCAGATAAATGTCCAGATGAATATGGACTTTCAGATATGGATGAATATCTTGGTTGTTTCGATGCAGATGGCGATGGAATTGCAGATTTTGATGACAAATTCCCATTGGAACCTAGTCAATGGAATGATACAGATAATGATGGTTATGGAGACAATCAAGATGGTTTTGAAGCAGATGATTGCGTAGATATTTATGGCACCAGTACAGAATTAGGTTTGTTAGGTTGTTTAGATAGCGATAATGATGATTTTGGAGATATTGTAGATGCTTTCCCTAATCAGAAATCTCAATGGTCAGATAGTGATAATGATGGTTATGGAGACAATCAAGATGGTTTTGAAGCCGATGATTGTGTACTAAAATACGGAACCTCGTACATAGATAAGTTTGGGTGTTTAGATGGCGATGATGATGGTTACTCAGACGTTTCTGATGATTGCATTGATGTTGTAGGCAATTCTAGTCAAGGGATCTTAGGTTGTCCAGATACAGATGGGGATGGTTATGCAAATATCGTAGATGAATGCCCAGAAGATGAAACAAAATGGGAATATGGTATAATCTGTATTGAAGAAAATCCAGAAGATAGTGATGACACATCCTCAAATAATAATGAAACATCAGTAAATGATGATGACGAATTAACAGGCCAGTGCATTTGTCCAGATGGCTCTAAAGGGATGTTAGTAGGTCCAGCAGATGACGATGGCACTCCAGATGGATGTTATTGCGGCGTTGAAAAGAATACTGAATTATCTTCTAATTTAGAATTTGATGACATAATCAAAGGAGCGATTGTATTATTTTCAAGTATCTTGTTATTATTATTTTTCAAACAATATCGGAATTCATCAAAACGTAAGAAGTTTAGATCCAATGTCAGTGAAGAAATGAAAATTAATGCGGCTTTTGAATCTGATGATTTTTCTGGCGGAGGATGGGATGAAATAGATATGAGAAAATAAGTGGCTATAACTTATTAATTTTCAAATAAATTTCCTTAGCATTTTCTTTAATTCCATTTTCTCCCGAAATAATTATATTTGCAAATTTTGCAGATGTTTCAACATATTTTTTATGCATAGGCAATACTTGATTTTCCCATTGTTTAATTATTCCTTCTGAGGTTCTCTCACGTTCATTAATATCTCTAAACATCCTTCTTTCTAATCTGATATTGTCAGAAACATCTATGAATATTTTAAGATCAAATAAATCAATAAGTTCTTTGGAATTCAGTATTAAAATACCATCAACTAGAATTATTTTTGTAGGATTTATTTTTTTTGTTTCATTTTTTCTAGAGTGTGTTGAGAAATCATATGTAGGAATCTGAACCTCTTTTTTTTCTTTTAAATTCTTTAAATGAGTAGCTAATAATGAAAATTCTAACATTTCAGGGTGATCGAAATTCAAAGAACCTCCATCGTGGTCAAAATTCTTGCTTAAGTCAATATAATAATTATCTTGACTGATTATTTCACATTCCTTTTCTCCAAATAATGCCATGATATTATTTGCGAGTGTTGTTTTTCCTGAGCCACTTCCACCTGAAATTGCAATAATCTTGCACGTATTATCTGACATTATGAACTCAAAACAAAGTTGATGATAAGAATATGATGCATTAATTTCGTAAATTTATGTTAATTTATGCGGTTCTTTATGAGGGCCAAGCGTTTCGGACAGTTTGAGGGATAAGATGTCAAGCAAGGTTGTTAATGATACGATTCACGGATCTTTTACCATTGATGGAGCACGTAAAGAGTTACTTTCAACACCTGAATTCAATAAATTATCACACATAAAGCAATTGGGACTTGCTCATTTAGTATTTCCTGGCGCACACCATACTAGATTTGAACATAGTTTAGGTGTTAGTCACGTGGGTGGTTTAATGTCTGATTCAGTTGGCTTAAACGATTATGAAAAAACCATGGTTCAAGTTGCAGGAATGTTACATGACGTAGGACATGGGCCTTATTCTCATACATTGGAACATATTCTTCATGAAAGAGGAGGAATGGATCATATGTCTGTAACAGAAGGCATAATTACTGGAGAATATGATGTCCTTAGGGAAGGAGAAACAAAGGTATTTTCAGAAAGAAAAAAAGTACCAGAGATTCTAGAAAATTTTGATTTAGATCCTAAAGAAATTGCAGATTTAATTCGAGGCCCTGATGCACAAGGCAGCGAAAGAAGTTTATTTTGGAATAAAGGAGACGACTTTTTTGCATCAGAAGATTATACAATGGGTCATTTAGTACATGGGCCTGTAGATTGTGATCAAATTGATTATTTGTTAAGAGATGCACATTTCACAGGAGTGAAACATGGAATAATTGATCACCATAGATTGATTCATTGCTTACAAAAACATGCAGGTGACGTAGCTATAGGTGAAGGAGGCCTTTCCGCTTTAGAAGGAATGCTTACAGCAAGAGCATTAATGTATAGCGCGGTATATTTTCATAGAGTTACAAGAATTACAGAAGTAATGCTTTCTCATGCAGTTGAAAGAATGGATGAAGATGCTTGTGACCCTCTTGATATGCAAAGAATGGTAGATTCAGAGATTTGGCAGTTACTTAATGAACAAGGAGGATATCAACAAGATATTCTCCGTAGAATAAAATATCGTCAAATGTTTAAAGTTGCAATGACTCGTAGAAAACAAGATTTAGATGATAATCAAATAAGTTCATTATTAGATATTGCTCAAGATAGCAAAAAACGTATGCAATTAGAAGATGAAATAGCATCTAGGGCCAAAGTTCCAGAAGGTTATGTTTCCATAGATGTCCCGTCACTCAAATTATTACTTTCAGAACCAAGAATGGCTCAGGTAGACATCAGAATTGAAGGTGAAGATGGTAAATATAGATGGTTCAAAGAACATACTCCTTTAGCAGATGCATTAAGAAATAGGCAAGTAAGCCAAGCAGTAATGTATGTTACAACTTTACCGAAACATACTGAAACAGTTTCAAAGATAGCAGAGCGTTTGATTTTCAATTGATTATTCTTCTTCATCTGGCATTTCAGGTATACTTTTTAGAATATCTTCTACAGATTTCAAAGAGTCTTCAACCCAAAGACTCAAACTAGGATCATTTAATCTTCCAGGAACTCCTATTTCCCAAAACAGCTCTTGTATACTTTCGGATGAATGTTTGACTAAATTAATAAATTCGGGATCAACTTTAATTTTCAAATCATCTTCTAATGCAGTAATTTCTGGAATTCCTTCGCTAAGAATCTCTTCCATTTTAGTTAAGATTTCTTCAGTTAATTCGTCAGCTTCTTCTTGCAACACATCTTCTAATGAAGTACCCAATTTAGGAGTCTTTTTATCTCCTATATTCTGCTGTAATTCTTTAATTTGTTCTTTATTGTCTCCATCAACATGAGATTCTAGTAATTGTCCAAAAACAGTTCTTAATAATGAACCTAGGTTTGAACTATCAACTCCATCTATATCTACTTCATCAGCAGCTAATTTTGCTAATATCTCTTCAACAAATTGAGGATTAATAACTTCAGGGTTTAACATATTTTGTAGCATAGGCATTGCCCATGTAGGATCTTTTAGAGATAGGTTAACATCAAAAAAACCTTGAGACGAATGTGAACCTACCTCAGCGGGTGGTGGAACAAATTCCTTTTTTGCATGTTTCCAAAGTTGAACTATTAATGCACTCATGTTTAGTGGTTTACCCAGAACTTCGTGTATGCCTGCTTTAGCCGCAGATACCAACATATCTCTACTAGTATCTCTGCTTAATAGAACAATTCTAGATTTAAATGAGAATTCAGGATCTGCCATTAGTCTTTGTGCACTATCTAATGCATCCGCTGCACGCCATTCAGCATCTAACACAAGAACATCTGGCATTGTTCCTAATGCAGTACCTTCAGTTTGCCTTAGTGTAGAGGTTCTTGTAACACTAAAACCTTCCCTCTCTAATGTGCCTGCAAGGAGATTTCGACGCCCCTCATTTTCATCTGCAATTATGAGATTCGCCATGTTAATCATGCATAGGTAAACACACCTTCACATGAATGTTATTAGTGAAGTTCAAAAAATATTGCATAATTTCGAATAAATTAATATCTTCGAATAGAGGAATTAACATTTAATGACCATGAATCAATTCCTCCTGCTAGATTGTAAAGATATTTTCCATTAAATCCTTGATTTATTAACACTGAAATTGAATACATTGATCTGCTTCCATGATGGCAATATACCAACACATCCTTATTTTCTGGTATTTTATCAGTAATTGTAGAGATGAGTGTATGTTCTATGCATAAGTCTACTTTGTCAAGTTTGGCAATTTCAAATTCTCTTTTAGTTCTACAATCAATTATGAAAGGATCCCATCCCTTATTGAATTTTTTATTTGTATCAATTGCAGAAATATTCTTGGGGTTTTCAAAAATTTCTTTTTTATTTTCTAATCCAAATCTCATAGTTCTAAAATTCATGGTTTTTGCATCCAAAATTAATACTTTATTTGCTAAATCAGTTCCAATGTTCAAACAAATTTTCAATGCTTGAGTTGCTTGAATGGTGCCTATTATCCCAGGAAGTACTCCTAAAACTCCTGCTTCAGCACAATTCGGAACATTTTCTGCTGCCGAAGAATCAGGAAACAAATCTCGATATCCGGAACTACCTGAAATATTGAAACATGCGATTTGTCCTTCAAAACGATGAATAGATGCATGCACCCAAGGCAATCCTACTTCCTTGCAAATATCATCTAGAATATATCTTGTAGCAATATTGTCACTTCCGTCAATTAAAATATCATGATTTTGAATAATACTTTTTGCATTTTCCTTGTTTAAAAATTCAGAGATAAAATTTATTTTAATTTGAGAATTTATTTCTTTTAGTTTTTTAGCTGCAGTTTCTGCTTTTTTAGTTCCTATGTCTGATTCATTGTACAAGATTTGTCTATGTAAATTACTCGTCTCTACAGCATCTCCATCGACGATAGTAATTTTTCCAATTCCCGCTGCTGCAAGATACAAAAGTGCAGGAGATCCTAATCCTCCTGCCCCAATTACAACAATTGATGAATTAGCTAATTTCTTTTGCCCTTCAATTCCTATTTCAGGTAGGTTAATTTGACGAGCGTATCGATCATCTAGCACGAATAAACCTCAATGGACATTATCTTCTAACCAACGTTCGCAATCAATTGCTGCTTGACATCCCATTCCAGCAGCAGTAATTGCTTGACGATATCTTGTATCTACTACATCACCTGCTGCAAAAACACCCGAAATTGAAGTCATTGTATGCTCTTTATGTAGGATATATCCTTCGTCATCGGTTTCAATTTGATTTTCCAAGAATTTAGTAATAGGCTTATGGCCTATTGCTATGAAGGCACCAGTGGCATTAATCTCTTCAGTTGAACCATTTCTTGGATCTTCAATTACAGCACCAGTAAGACCTTGTTCATTTGAAAGCCATTTTTTAATTTGTCTAAAAGGCTTAATTTCAATTTTAGAATTTGCAGCCGCTCTATCATACATAATTGTAGATGCTCTAAATATATCTCTTCTATTCAAAATTGTAACTTTACTTGCAAATCTAGTCAAGAATGTTGCTTCTTCCATAGCTGAATCTCCACCGCCAATAACTAAAACATCTTCATCTCTGAAAAATGCTCCATCGCATGTTGCACAAGTGGAAATTCCTCTTCCTTTTTGTGCTTCTTCATTTTCTGCATTAAGCCAAATTGCTTCAGCACCTGTACAGATTATTATTGCATGTGATTGGAATACTTCACTTTCTACAGTAACTTTGAACGGCCTAGATGAAAAATCAACAGATGCAACATTTTTGTCAATTACTTCACAACCAAATCTTTCGGCTTGTTCTCTTAGGTGCATCATCATCTCTGGGCCTGTAATTCCTTGAGGATAACCAGGAAAATTTTCAACATCACTCGTCAACATTAATTGTCCACCAGAAGCATAACCAGAGAACATTAAGGGCTCTAACATTGCTCTAGCAGTATAAAGTCCAGCAGTATAACCTGCAGGACCACTTCCAATAATTATTACATTTCTTATTTCACTCATTTATTCACTTCCATTCATTTGGTTCTCTAAGTAAATATTCCACAGCCATTATTGCATTTTCAGCATGCATTTCTATTCTTTCATCTATTTGTTTAGGTTCTGCTCCAGGTCCGATAATACCAACACCTATTGGCTTACCTTTCTTGGTTTGAAATTTGATTAATTGTCTGATCACTGCATGACCCATTACTAACCCATGATCAGTTTCGCCTCTCTCAATAATGCCTAAAACAACATATCCATCAAATCCTTCAACTTCTGGATCATGTTTCAAACTTTTTTCTATTTTTTTAAGTGCGTAAGGTATTTCTAAAGCACCAGGAACCCAATATACATCCGAAATTTCGATATGATCCATACTTTTACTAACTTCTTCAACTTTTTTCAACATTCTATTTATTTCTTTTTTATGATATGATGTACAAATAATCGCAATTTTAGACATTTTATCCCTCCATTTGTTTATTTATCGAATTTACTATTGCCTTGGTATTGGCCTCTATCTCGAAGTTTACGAAGTCCCCCTCCTTTTTGAACCCAAAGGTTGTTCGACGTAATGTTTCAGGAATCAAACAAACATTGAATCCATCATTGAATACTTCAGAAATTGTAAGACTACAACCATCTAATGCGATATATCCTTTTTCAATAATATATTGCATATAATTTGAGGGTATTTTTACTTTAACAATATGATTATTTTCAGGAGTTTCTATATTCATTATTTCCGCAATATGGTCGATATGCCCAGAAACATTATGACCTCCAATTTCGTCTCCAAATTTCATTGCTCTCTCAATATTAATCATGTCACCAATTTCAACTTTTGATAATGTAGTTCTACTCAATGTTTCATCAATGACATCAAAACTAGCAGTATGTTCACTAAATTCAACAACAGTAAGGCAAACACCATCTAATGAGATACTAGCACCTTGAGAAATATTTTCTTTAGTTCCTTCTGGTAACCTAATTCTAATATGCCTAAGTTGATTTTTATCTTCAATATGTTCAACGATTCCAAGTCCTGCTACAATACCAGAAAACATTTCACTCATCCTTTTTTATTACATTCCACAGATCAATGATTTTACTGACAATTTTTCTTGTACCGTCCAAATCACCTTCTAAACCTTCAACTCTTCTTACATCAATATGTGAAAGATTACGAGCATCTAATTCATTCCTAATCCATTCTTCTGCATGTTCTTGGTCATAGCCTAAGGCAATAATATTTGGTTTTACATCCACTAAGATCTCAAACATTGAAACACCAGGGGGATTGCCAACATAGACCACATCTACTGGTTTTAGTCCCTCTACCATTCTTTTCCGCATATCTTGTAATGTAATTGGTTCATGTTTTCTTTTCCTTACGGTATCATCATGAGCTACAATTACTACTAATTCATCCCCTAATGATTTTGCTTGCTCTAAATAATGTAAATGACCTGCATGTAAAAGATCAAAAACACCTACTGCTAGAACTCTTTTCAATTTATCATCTCCCCTCTTTGAAAATTTGCTTAATTTCATCGCCTGTTAAAAATAGAATTCCTCTCTCTTTTGCCCATTTTTTGGCCTCTTCTACACTAAGAGCAGCATCCCCATTTGGTTGAAGCATCTCTGCTCCTATTACTACTGGAGGAACTTTTGCCAAACGAGCTAATGTCACAGCTAATTCTGTGTGCCCTTCTCTTGTTTCTAGGCCTCCTTTTTGTTCTAAACAAACAGGTATATGGCCTGGTGTTCTAAACTCTAATCCTAATTTCCACATTGCATTTTTTTTATCAGAATTTATTTTTAATAATTCATTACTTAATTCTGTAAATCTTTTCGTTGTTAAACATCGATCTGTATCCGTAATTCCTGTGTATGTATTCCTATGATTGATTGAGAGTGTAAATGCTGATTTACTATCGTATTGTAAATCATTTGTACTTAGTTTTTGTAATAATGGGTATGTTTCATTTAACATTGGTTCATCATATAAATCTTGTAAATAGGGCAATCCAAACATTTCTCCAATCTCTGAGCCTATTGCTAAAAATAGTAATCCTCCACATTCTTTCCGAAGTTGTCGAATATTTTCTTCAGTAATTTTTGCACCAGAAAATAATAAATCAGTTTCACCTTCTCTAAATTCTGAATCAAAAACACATACAGGAAGGCCGTTAGCAAATGCATTGATTGCATCATTTATTCTTTCATCCATATTTTGAATGCCCCCTTAAAATGTCCCATCAGTAAGCCCTGTTAATCTTTTGTACGTGTCTTTCTTTCATTAATATCCAGATTGATTATTATAATGAGGCATCCTCGCGAATATCAAAAGGGATTGTATGGAAACAGATACGGCAGAATCTGATGATAAGAAATGGTATGCTATTTCTTTAATTAGTGTTTTGATTTTCAGTATATTGGGATATAATATAGTTCATTCTGAGGTAATTAACCCCCAATTAAATGATGGTAGTGTTATTGAACTTGGTAGATATACATTCACTTACGATGCATACGATTTCATTTCTGAAAGAGAAAATCATTCAATTATTGCCCTTGGTTCCTCAAAGATGCGTGAAGCATTCAATGGTATTGATTTGGAAGAAAAATCACAACATTCAAATGTTGAATTTTTTAATTTAGCATTTGCTGCAGAACGACCATATTATAGAATGCTTGAAATTGAAAAAATTATTGAAACTAAACCAGAATTAGTTGTAATGGAAGTTGGTCCAACAACATATTCTCGATTAAATACGCCACTTGATGAAAGTTCATTAAGTAGAATGAATGCAATAATTAAACAACAAGGTTGGTCAGATCAGAATTCATGGATAGATATATTGGAACCAGAAGATAGAGAATTATTGGCCGTAGATTTCTTGGAAAGAGTAGAACTAGAATCATATTATTCATTCTCTGCCATAGAGACTTCTTTGGCAGAT
>PAAW01000016.1 GCA_002699515.1 Methanobacteriota archaeon | reverse complement strand
TACATCCAGTGGCTGCTGCTTCCTTTGCTCTAATCTCATTAACTCTATTATCAGCATCTTCTTCCATCCACATTTGTGCTCCGCCTGCTCCACAGCAAAAGGAATCTTGACCGTGTCTTTCAAGTTCAACTACCTGTCCATTCAATACATCCCTAGGAGCATCAATCTCACCGCCGATTCTTCCTAGATAACACGGGTCATGAAACGCTACATCCTCATCAAATTCGACTTGAGGCAACTTACCTTCTTTTTGTAATTGTGCCATAATTTGTGAATGATGGAAGACTTCTAAATCTTCACCTCCATAATCTTTGTATTCTTTTCCAAGTGTATGGAAACAATGAGGACATGAAGCAACGATTCTTTTTACGCCTAATTCCTGAAATGTCATCATATTTGTTTCAGCTAGCATTTGAAATAAATATTCATTTCCTGATCTTCTGGCTGGATCTCCAGAACAACCTTCTTGCATCCCCAAGATACCCACATCTAATCCTGCTTCTTTCATTAGTTGAATCGTTGAACGTGCAACATTCTTATTTTTCTCATCAAATGATCCTGCACAGCCTGCAAAATAGATATATTCTGCTGGCTCTCCTACTTTCACATCTAAATCAGCAGCCCAATCACCTCTTTCATGGGCTCCAAATCCATAAGGGTTTGAATTAACTTCAAGATTATCCATCGTTAACTGTAATTCTTCAGGAAATTCCATTGCCTCCATCATTAAATGTCTTCTTGTATCTGTTAACAAGGGAACATGATCTATGTAAACGGGACAAGCATCAACGCATGCATGACAAGTAGTACAAGCCCAAATTGCATCTGAATCAAATCTGGCAATCATATTTTCTTCAACATCTTCCCCAGCTAACAAAGCAACATGATGTTCATTTGCATAATCTCTCACATCATGAATTATTTGCATAGGGTTTAACGCTTTGCCACTTTCATATGCAGGGCAAACATCTTGACATCTTGCGCAGGTCGTACATGCCCAACCATCAATTAATTGTCTCCAAGTAAATTGATTATAGGTACTTACCCCAAATGATTCTAAATCTAATTCTTCCAAAGGTACTGCTTTACCATCATCACCTACTGCCAAAGGTTTCATTTTACCCATTGGCTCAACATTATGGAAAAATACATTTGGAAATGCCATCACTAGATGCATATGTTTTGAAACTGGAATTAATATCAAGAAAGAACAGATTGCAATCATATGTGCCCAATAAGAAACAATTACAACATTCTCACTTAACTGCAATGATTGTACCCAAAACCCAATTGGTTCGGTAATACTTGAAGGTGATTCTATTGATTCAATAATATATGATGTGGTTGTAATTATAAAAATTAAAACTAAAATAAAATTTCCTTCTAATTGTGACTTGCCTTTCAATTTTTCTGGAGTAAAAACAACTCTTCTTGTTAATGCTGCAAGACAACCGATTAAAGCAATAAAATAACCAAATTCAATCATTGCATTACGAGGCCCTAAAAGGAAACGTGGCATTAATTCCTGAGAAAAATAGTGTGCGGTTACCAGATCTATCATATCTGTTGAAAGCATTAAAAATCCCCAAAACATCAAAACGTGCATTGTTCCAACAACTTTGTCCCTTAGAACTTTCTTTTGTCCTAACCATCCAACTAAAACTTCTTTTATCCTTACATTCCAAGAGTCAAATCTATTATCTGGAGAACCCAATAAAACTAATCTTATAGCCTTCTGTAATTCGTATGTAAAAAAACTACCAGAGCCTAATAATAAAATTCCTAAAAATACCCAACCTGGTACAAAACCATAAGTCAAATTCAGAGGATGTTCCATATTTCTACTCCCTGCTTAACCTTCGCCGAAACAGTTCAAGTCCTTGAAATCAACGTTTAGAAATCTGAAAAAAGATATATCAATTAACTTGAACGCTTCATCGGATACATGCTCAAAGTATCTGCACCGGGAAAATGTATCTTGCTTGGGGAGCATGCAGTTGTTTATGGGCACCCTGCTCTAGCAGTTTCTATCAACATGAGATTAAATGTAAATATCTCAAAACAAAAAGTTGAGTCTGAGTTTCATGTCGTTAACGGAGAATTAATGAAATCAAAAAATCATCCACACATCATTAATGCATTAGATGATATTTGGAGTAATGAAGATCAAATGCTAAATTTTAATATTTCAAGTGAAATTCCTCCTTCTGCAGGTCTTGGTTCTTCTGCTGCATTATCTGTAGCAATTGCTACAGGATTGATTAAAGCAAAAAATATGAATAAGAATTTAGAAGATATAAGTTCAATAGCACACAAATTTGAAGCAAATGCACAAGGAGGATTAGCAAGTCCAATGGATACATCTACCTCCACCCATGGAGGTTGTATTCTATTAGCCAACCAAAAATTAGGTGAAAATTGGCTATATTCCAGAACTATGGGTGAGAAAAAATGGGAAATTCATTCATATGAACTTCATGAAAAGATGAAAAATGCATCAATTGTCATAGGGCATACTGGGATTCATGGTTCAACTGCCGAAATGGTCCAAGGAGTAAAGAAAAGATTAGAAGACAATTCGAATTTAATGAATGAGATTGAAGCAATAAATGCTTTGACTAAACGAGGAGTAATAGCAATTGAAAATGGTAATCTGGAAGCACTCGGAGCAGTAATGAACCTGAATCATTCACATTTACAAAATTTGGGTGTTAGTTGTAAAGAATTAGATGAATTAGTTTCTGCAGCTAGAGAAACTTCACTTGGTGCAAAATTAACTGGTTCTGGAGGTGGAGGTTGCATGATTGCATTATCAATGAACCCAAAAGAAACAGCAAGAGATATTGAATTGGCAGGAGGAAGAAGCTATATCTGTAAATTTGGTGTTGAGGGTGTTAAAATCGAAGAAGATAGTATAGATTTTCACAATTAAAAATGAATCTGTCTTATAAAGCCTTTATATAAGGCTGTTTTTACGGCCGCACTATGAACGATGAAGATCGCTTGACTGTTGTTAACGTAGTTGCATCCACTAGAGTTGCAGAAGAATTAGATTTGCCAGATATCGCAATTCAATTACATTGTGAATATGAACCAGAACAATTCCCTGGTGTAGTTTACAGAGTAAAAGAACCAAAACTTGCAATTCTGATGTTTAGATCTGGAAGGGCTGTTTGCACTGGTGGTAAAAATGAAGAAAATATCCATGAGGGCATAAAAAGAATGATTGGAGATTTACGTGGTGCTGGAATTAAAACATGGGATACTTCAGATGTAGAAATTGAAGTTCAAAATATGGTTGCTACATATGCATTGCATTATCCAGAAGATTATGAAGGAACTGCTAGAATGGATGACCATCAAAATAACATTAAAGAAGGAGATCATCTGAAAGGGCTTCCTAGAAAATTAAATTTGAATAATCTAACATTCCACCTTCCATTTGACAAAGTAGAATATGAACCAGAACAATTCCCTGGGCTAATTTATAGATTAGATTATCCAAAAGTAGTTTGTCTAATTTTTGGCAGTGGAAAAATGGTAATAACAGGAGCACGTCATAAAGATGAAATCCTTGATGCTGTACAAATCATACAAGATGAATTAGCAGATTTATTGTAAAATCAATAAATTTACGTTGTTTTTTACAGCCGTTTGATTCATAGATGAAGTCGGACCTGCCTTCAATATGGGCGGAGCCACAAATAGGGCATACAGCATTCCATTGTCTGTAGTTATCATGATTACGCTAATGTTTATTGGCAGTTTATCACCTGCATTAATTTATGAATTATCAGAAGAAAACACAAATTATTACAACGTAAGAAGTTCTACAAGTAATATGATTGATGTCCCAGTTTGGTTAGTTGGCGATCAGTGGATTTATGAAACATCAATTGATGTTTCTCCTGCATTAGTAGGTACTGATTTAGATGACCCGGGAGTAAATCTTCAACCACTTACTGGAGATACTTCACTTGTCGTAAATGACATAAGAATTGAAGATGTAGATGGGATTAAAACTCTAATCTATGTCCTCATTGGAGGTGGAAATTACCAAGGTGACATATTTATTCCATCAGATGTTGCGGCTCCTTTAATTGATGGAGTTCCTTCATGGCTAGTTCCCGACATAGATGGTAATTTAGTGGGAGACCTTACAATTGAAAGGCATGTAAGAGTTAGTGACTTGGCTATTATTTATCAGACTCAAACAATTGATGTCGAAGTATTAAATATCCCAATCCTAGGTTCATATGATGTAGGATTAATTACTCTTGATCAATCATATTCACCCCCAATTGAACAATATGATTTCCCATTGGAAGTAGGTAATAATTGGTTAATGAATCATACAGAAACAACCGTTTGGTCTGGGCAAAGTAGTACATTTCCAATACCACCACCACCGCCACCATATACTCATGAAGATAAATTTGAAGTAACGCAACAAGGAGATCCTAATGTCCCCTATGGATGTACTGATAGTATTAGGATTCAACAAGTAAACTTAACTTCTGGACTTGAAAAAAGTTTTAATTGGTATTGTGATGAGGTAAGAAATTTTGCTTGGAGTAATGAAGTAATATTACTAGGAATGATTCAAGATTTGAAATTAAAAGCATACCTTGAAGAATCTAGACCAGGAAATAGTTTTACATTAGACTGGCCATTTAAAGCATATCCTCCGGGATTTGATGTAGATGTGCAAATAGATTCTGGTTCAGGCGTAAGTCCTGTTTCAGGGCAATTTATATTTGAAGCAGACGGAATTGAAGAAGACTTTACAATTTCTGGGCAGCCCATAAGTACAAATTTTATTGTTAACGAAACTCCTGATGATTCTGATACTACATACAATGTAGGGACTCATGGTTTAATTGCTTGGGATGGTTATCAAGGCCTTGGCGTAAAAACTCTAATCATAGATCCAAATGCAGAGGGGATTGATTTAGTTGCACGTTCATCTGGAATTGTAATTGAAAGAACCAGAGGGAGTGAAACTATCGTAATGACAAGTGTTACAGGTTTTAGTGCTCAAAGAGGAGATACATTATCGCTAAGTTTCCCTGTTCAAAACAGAGGTATTTCTCCAAGTATACTTACAACAATGGAGATTAATGGACCAGGTGGATCTAATTCGTTCAACATAAATCCGTTAAATGCATATGATGAACAACGAATAATACTTGATTGGGATGTTCCAGATGATCAACAATTTGGATTCGTTTCTTTTGGATTTATTGTGGATCCAAACGACAACAATGATGAAGTTGATGAATCAAATAATGCAGGAGCAACACCTCAAATAAGAATTGGTGCATCTCCCGTATCTCTATATGATATGCCTCTACCTGTAGATACATTCGAAAATTTCACAATTGATGCAAGTGAAAGTAATGATCCTGATGGTGGTACTGTCACATGTGAATTTGACATTCAAACTGTAGATGGCGCAGGTAATTTGTGGCAACAAACAAGAATTAGTGAAGATTGTATCTTGACATATTATTGGAGCGATGATGGAAACTACATAGTCAACATGACTGTGATTGATGACGAAGGAGACCAAACCACAGTACCAATCATAGCAGTAATCAATAATCAAGCGCCTTACCTAAATTTAATCTCCGACTTTACCGATATTAAAGTAGGAGAATCTATAACTATAAATGCAGATAATAGCGGAGACATAGATACAATTCTACCTCCTGATGTAGCAGAAGTAGACATTGTTTGGGATTATGATGGAGATGGTAATTATGACTCTTGTGAACAAGGCGCATTTAAATTCAATTGTACATTAACGCCCGAAATAGAAGGAGATTTGACTATTACGGCTACAGTTACTGATGATGATGGGGAAAGCACGACTACATCAATAATCATTAGTGTACTAAATATTCCTCCTGAAATCACTAATGTTCTTGCAAAAAATAATGATGGTGTTGATGTAAATAAAGATGATAGGTCTTTTTGGATTGTGGATGAAGATCAAACAATTAGTTTACATGGCTTTAGTTTTGATTCTCCTAATGATATTGAGGACTTAACATGGACTTGGAGTTCTATTAATATGGAAGATAATTCTGTAGCTTGGCAAGTACAAGATGTAGGAAGTATTTCGGAAATTGATGTTTCTTGGACATTGTCTGGAGAATATACTATTTCCCTTGATGTACTTGATGACAATTCTGCAAGAAGCCCTGAAGAAGTAAGATGGATCAAAGTAAATAATGTAGAACCAACTGTTGAAATTACATCTTTAATCACTACAATTGGTGAAAGTATGCCACTAACCCTTACTGGATTAGCTAGTGATACTGAAAGCGATATTGAAACACTAGTAATCTGTTGGGATATTGATCCTTCATTTAATTCGGATAATAATGGGTCAGCAAATGATGATTGTGATTACGAAGGAAGCGAAATGACACATGCATGGGGTAAAGCCGGAACATACACTGTAATCTTCCATGCAGTTGATGATGATGGATCTATGTCAATAATTCAACTAGACATTGAGGTCACAAATCAGCCTGCAAGAGCAATTATTAATTCAAATTCCGAATCAATTTATGTCGGAGAACAAATATTCCTTGACGGAAGTAAGTCCACTGATTCTCCAGAAGACAAAGGATCCCTAGCATATTTATGGGATAAAGACATCAATCAAGATAGCAATGGAGATGGAATTAAAGATAATGACATAGATTATCAGGGTGCTAATTTCACTCCAGAATTCCTTAGTGAAGGCACATATACAGTTCAACTGATTGTAAAAGATGAGGAAGGTTGTGCTCCAGAGGAAACAAGATGCATTACACAAATTACAATTGAAGTTAAAGCAAGACCTGGAGGACCAATAGGAAGTGTTGTAGCTAGTATTGAAGATAATTTTGGAATTGGAATGGGCATTCAGGCACTAATCTTTATACTAATATGTCTGATTCCATTACTTCTTTTTGCAAAAGGTAGAAGACAAAATAACATTCCAAATAAAGAAAATTGGCAAGAAATGGAACTTGGAATTGGATATAGTTCACCAATGCCAAGTGCTGCACCAATGACTGCACAATTCGGATTGCAAAATACACAATCTACAATACCCCAAAATGAGCCGCAAAATAATCAAATGAACATGGGCCCTCCGATTCCATCATCTGGATTACCTGAAGGTTGGACTATGGAGCAATGGTCATATTATGGTTCAGCATGGCTTTCTCAACAAGAAGAAAATTTGAATAATATTCCTCAACCCAGCAATGTAATCCAACAAGAATCCGTAAACATACAAGATAATTCTGTATTTGATTTATTATCTAATGATAGTAATACTCAACAAAAATCTGATCCATTATCTGCCTTTGAAGATGATGATTTAGATTTTTAAACTGGAAATTGAATTTCTGCTTGGAAAAGTACTGAAACTCATCAATTCTTACCTGATGTTTAAGTTCAATCAAGATAACGGAAGGTCGCATAGCGATGGTAAAGAAGATTTGGCATTTTATTGGGTTACCTGATCCTGACGAGAATACAGAGCGTAAAAAAATTGCAAATACGACAAAAAAAAGTAGAATTAATCCCCCTATTGAAGAACTTAAAAAAGAAGAAGTTAAGAAAGATACACAAACAACATTACCAACAAATAAAATTAACTGGGATGGTCCTATAACTCCTAAAGGTGAGCCTTTTCATGATCTCGGGGTTAATCAAACTTCAAGAAATAATATCTTACCATCCAAAGCGTTGAGATATGTAACTCCAAACTCAATGAATAGACTTCCAATAGAGCCTATGGCAAGTAGATTGTATCAAGGTGACGTTGTAATTGTTGATTTGTCGGTGATGGTGCATATGGAAAGCCAACAACGTGCTTGCAGACAAAGCCTTCGTCAACTTTCTAGTGAACGAAGAATACCAATATTCTCTCTAGATAACAAAGATAACTTATTGATGATGCCAGGTAAAAATATTCAAATTGATGTAACAAAATATGATTTGATTTAAATTTTAAAAATTTGTTTTAATGTGTCAATAGCAATAGATGCAATACCTAATACGGTAAATTTTTCTCCATTTTTAACCTCTGCATATTTTGACATTGGCCCATCTAGATCATATGCTCCTGCTTTACCATTCCAGGAATTTGAGTCTATTAATTCAAATAATATTTCATCACTTAACTCTTTAATTTCTACTGTTGAATATTCAGTCCAAATATATCCAAGCCAATCTCCAAATTCAATCTCAGGCATTTTATCAAATTGAAATTCTAATGATTTATGAACAATTATTCCAGTAGAACTCCACACTTTATGCTTTCTTCCAGACAATCTCTTTAACATGCTTACAGCTTCTAATTTGTCACTTGGCTTTCCGAAAACTTCCTCAAATGAATCGGGATCTTCAACAAGAGTATCTGAAACTAATGTTATTGTCTTTGTCAAATTACCATCACAATCTAATTCTAATTTTTCTAACCTACCTAAAGAAATCTCTAAGAGTGCACTTTTCATTTTCATTTTTGTAATTGAAAATACTGTTTCTTTTAATGTGGCTTTTTTTGGTTCTATTTCATCTTCAATTAAAGGTGTATTGACTAATTTAATATTCATTTTTTCTTCGAAAATTAAATCACCTAACAAAATAGCTCTTCTTTCTGATGCTGATGCTAGCCAAATTCCATTAATGCCCATTGATTATCCGTAAAGTAACTCATCAATAAGTAATCTCCATTTTTTCATTAATTTTCTAATAGTTAGTTTCATGTGTAGGAATCTCGTGGTTTGTTCGGCGGGGAGAGTCTTGAAGAGAATTCCAACAGAAATTAGCGGCCTTGATGAAATGATGCAAGGAGGGATTCCTGAAGGCCATATTGTACTTGTTGCAGGTGCTAGCGGATCTATGAAATCAAGTGTTTCATTTGGAATGCTATACAATGCAGTAATGCAAGGCCCTACTTCTGGAATTTATGTAACTCTTGAACAAAGTAAGGAAAGTTTGAGAGGACATATGGCAAACATGGGAATGGATGTAGACGATAATCGTGTTAGAAACAGAATTGCAATTATTGATTTAGTAGATTTAAGAGTTAAATTAGATGAGCAAGGAATGGGTGGAAAAGTAGACTGGATGGGGCAACTAATTAGACAATTGAAGAATTATCGCGATAATATTGGCTTTGAAGTCTTGGTTTTTGATAGTCTTGGTGCATTCTTTACATTGACAAAAATGGAAAATCCTAGAGATGAAATATTCAGATTATTTGAAGCAGTAAGAAGAATGGGACTAACCTCATTATTCATTTGTGAAATGACTGGAGTAGATAAAAAACAATTTGGAGAATATGGAGTAGAAGATTATCTTTCTGATGGTGTGATTCATCTCACTATGGAAAGAACTGGAGACCACATTAGTAGAAAATTGGCTATAGTGAAGATGAGGCATACGGCTCATGCTCTTGGTTATCTGCCATTCAAATGGAATCCTGATGATCAAAAGTTTTCAATAAATTGAATTTATTCAACAGTTACTGATTTTGCTAAATTTCTAGGCCTATCCACATTACAGCCTCTTTCTTCAGCTATGTTTAATGAGAGTAATTGACAAATAATATTGTATAATAATGGTTGTAATAAATCATGAGTTCTAGGTACCTTAATTACTAAATCTGCATGAGAATCAGCCAATTCATCTTCCTGATGAGTAATTAAAATCACTTTTGCACCTCTTGCTGCAACTTCTCTTGCATTACCGAGTAATTTTTTATGACTTGAACCTTCGGAAGCAATTACAACTATTGGTGTTCCATCTTCCACTAATGCAAGTGGACCATGTTTTAATTCTCCTCCGGCATAACCTTCAGCATGAATGTAAGATATTTCTTTTAATTTTAATGCACCTTCTAAAGCAATTGGGTACGATGTATTTCTTCCAAGGAAAAATGCATGATTTTTATCAACAAAATATTGTTGTGCCTCCCATAATTTCGTTTTAATATTTTGATCATTTAACATACGTTCCATAGATGTAGGAAGCATACGCGCATGTCTATCAAAATAACTTAAATCTTCACGATGAAAGTTTTTACTATCCTGACCTAATTTCATAGCAACTAATAATCCACCTAAAACTTGTCCTGTAAACGCTTTTGTAGACGCAACACCAATTTCTGGACCAGCTCTAATGCCAATCATTGTATCTACATTTCTAGCTATTGTACTGCTTTCAACATTCACGATTCCTAATGTTGGATATCCTCTTTCATGTGCTGCTTGAATTGCAGCCAATGTGTCTGCAGTTTCACCAGATTGGCTAATTCCAATAACTAATGATTTCGGGCCAGAGGGGGCACCATAACGAAATTCGTGCGCATGATCTAAAATCACGGGTATTTTTGATAATTGTTCAATATAATAACGAG
The DNA here is from genome assembly GCA_002699515.1 of Methanobacteriota archaeon. Taxonomy (GTDB): domain Archaea; phylum Thermoplasmatota; class Poseidoniia; order Poseidoniales; family Poseidoniaceae; genus MGIIa-I. The sequence goes on along the minus strand of PAAW01000016.1, from coordinate 2,368 downwards.
CTAAAAGTCCAGCATTATATGCTGTTCCACAACCTACAATTCTTAATAATCTTGGACTAAAAGGAACCGATACTCCTTTGATTTTTTCTCTAGACAATCTTCCTCTAAGGCAATCTCTTACAACCCTCGGTTGTTCATAAATTTCTTTGAGCATGAATGTAGGATAACCTCCTAATTCAGCATCCCCTAATGTCCACTCTAATTTTTTAGGTTCTTTTTCAACTACTTCACCATCGACATTAAAGATTTTGATCCCGTTCTTATTAATTAAACCCCAATCTCCTTCGTCTAAATAATGTACTTTTTCTGTTAGACCTACAATACAAGAAACATCACTTGCCAATATCCCTTTATCTCCATCATGCGAGATTACTAAAGGTGCAAACTTTCTAGCAAATAATATGAAATCATTTCTACCCTTTAATATGACTGCAAGGGCAAATGAACCTTCTAATTTGCCAATGACTTTTTTCCAACAAGTTATGAATTCTTCATCTTTTGATTTTTTAATGTCTAGTCCAGAATTATTAATTTCATTCGACAATAAATGTGCAACAATTTCTGAATCAGTATCTGATTTGAAAATAAGATTTTTATCAATTGAAAGTAATTCTTTTCTTAATTCTACTTCATTTTCTATTATTCCATTATGCACTACAGCCACATCTAATTTAGGAGACAAATGTGGATGTGCATTATCTTCAGTAGGTGGACCATGAGTCGCCCATCTTGTGTGTGCAATACCACATTCAGAAACGGGTAAATCGACAACTAATGGTTCTAAATTAGATAATTCACCAACTGCTCTTTTACGAATGAATTCTTTGCCATCAACAATACAAATTCCTGATGAATCATAACCTCTATATTCCATTCTTTTCAAACCTTTCATCAATAATTTGCTAGTATTAGAATCTCCAATAATTCCAAAAATTCCGCACATTTTAAGCACCTCTAATGAATCTAGTTCCTGTTTCATACTCTCCATCTAATTTAGTTCTTCTGCCAACTAATACTTGAGATCCTAACATTGTTCCAGGCGCACATATTACTCCTTGTTCAAGCATGCATGCTTCACCTGTTACTAAACCAAGGCGACGGATCTGATAATTGGTATTTCTAACCGTTTTCTGTACAGATGATGCGTCTACCTCTACATTTGACTTAAACGAAGTTGCTGGACCAATAATTGAATGATGTATTGAACAATTTGAATCTATTTGAACATCACGCATTATTAAAGAAGACCTGATTCTAGTAAAGGGCCCTATACGACATCCTGAAGAAATTGATGTTGAACCCGTAATTACTGCTAGAGGTCCAATTTCACAATTATCTGCAATATGTACAGGTCCTTGAATTACACAACCAGGATGAATAATAGTCCCATTGCCAATATGGACTTCTCCATTAATTGTTGAACAATCTGCTATTTCTGCACTTTTAGAAATAAAACTGGGCATTCTATCCAACAAATAACGATTTAATTTATTCAAATCCCAAGGATGGTCAACATCATGCCAATTTTCAGTCCTAACTGTTTCAATATTTAGCCCATCTTTAATTTGTTTAGAGATAGATGTGGATAATTCTGTTTGTCCCTCTTCAAAGTCTAATTTTATATTCTCTAAGACTTCGTTATTCAAAAACCAAACTCCAGTAGATACCATTCTACTTCTAATTTTATTAATATCGGGTTTTTCAGTAATACTTTTTACGTTCGTACCTTTAAACTCAACAACACCAAAATGATGAGGATTATCATGTTCACTAACAATTAAGCCATTGCCTTTAATTTTCAATAAGGAATTTATAGATTTTGAATCTACAACATTATCTCCATTAAGAATTAAAACCCTCTCATCCTCATCGCCATCTTGATTTGAAAGCCCTGTCATTAATGATCCTACAGTTCCCCTATCACTATGTTGCTTTACAAATTGAATATCTAAATCAAAACCTCTGCCTGAGCCAAAGTGTGTTAAAATTCTCTCTCCCGCATAAAAATATACTATCTTGACTTCTGTTACCTCAGTTTCTTCAAGTTCATGCAATAACCATTCAAGCATAGGTTTACCAGCTAATGGAAGCATTACTTTACTTCTTGAATCTGTAAGACCTCCTAGCCTTTCACCTCTACCTCCTGCTAATATTATTGCTTTCATAATGATCAATCCAAATAAATTTTATTAGAACAAAGCGGACATTTTACTACTCTTTTATTTAAATCTCGAGACATAAATTTCGCACTACATTCGGAACATGTTATCTCTTTTTCTAATGGCGGTAAATCTCCTAAGGGTGGTAAATCTCCTAATGGTGGTAAATCTCCTAATGGTGGTAAATCTCCTAATGGTGGTAAATCTCC
>PAAW01000015.1 GCA_002699515.1 Methanobacteriota archaeon | reverse complement strand
TCCCTATCAAGAGAGTGTAACCAATTCCATCATCCCATGTTTGGAAATTTCGGATGTAGTTTCTTCCATTTAGATATATGAGGCGATCTGAATGATTGACCTCCCAATTAATCACCTCATTAGATTTGCAAAATGGATGGAATAAATTGAGGTGATTTGGTGAACTAATAGCTTTCCACAATTCATGCACTTCAAAATCATAGTCAAGAGAGTATGAGGCCGGTAATCTATCGGAAAGTGCCTTCGCCATGATGCTGATTAAAGGGTGAAACATTTCTATCTTATTCTTCTTCTGAAAAATAATTATTAAAATTTAACCATGCATAAATTAATTGTAGGACCATCAATAAACTGATTAAACCTAAAATCATCCCACTTGGCCTTGGAAAATATTCTGATAATGGCCCCCCTACAAGAGTTGTAAAAATACACATGATAATTGTGCAAATAAATAATGTAATCATTCCTTTTTGTGGATTTTTCCATCTATCTAGTGTTGGAATTAGTCCATCCATTTTAAAATGCCATCTAAACCAAGCAAGGTACAATAAAATTCCACCTACTAATCCAAGAGACCCTTGAGTAAAACTTACATCATTCCAAGGACCTTTCCATCCAAAATCAGTGAACGTTTGAGCAATTAATATTATTCCAATAATTGCTAATCCTTGCCAAGGTGGTCCCCTTGTCTCGGGATTGTTTAATTCGCCCATGTAACCCCGAATTATTACGAGCGCTTGAAAGCATCCTATGCTTTGGCATACCTCATGGGGCCAAAACATGCGGTAATTTTAGCTGGTGGCATTGGGAGTAGAATGTTACCTGCAAGTAGCCTTGTCCCTAAGGAAATTATGCCATTAATCGATGTTCCTGCTATAAATTATTTGATTAATGAAATTAAAGAAGTTGGTATTAAAGAGATACATTTAGTAGTAAATGAACAAAAAGTTTGGATTGCTGATTTACTAAATTATAATAATAAAAATATTGATCAATTACAAGAAATAAGAGCAGATATTTCTTCAAGTGTCCTAAATCCATTAGAAAATATAAATTTAAATGTTCATATTCAAAAAGAACAATTAGGGTTTGCTAATGCTATATCTTATGCGTTAGATTCTATCGAAGGCCCGTTTCTTGTGTTATTAGGAGATAATATACTAATGAAGCAACATGTACCCCCTACAGAAAATTTAAATGTTGCAAGGAGCAATGCATCTTTGAAATTAGTTGAAAAGTTTAATCAAAATTCTCGACCAGTTGTAGGGCTTCATCAAGTATCTAATGATGAATTAAATTCGTTTGGTGTTGTTAAAAAATCTAAAGGAAAAGTAGTTGAAATCATTGAGAAGCCGACTATTGAAGAAGCACCAAGTAATAGTGTATTATGCGGAAGATACCTATTTACTGAGGATTTTAAAGATTTATTATTAAAATATCCAGTAAAAACTTATGGAGAATTACAATCTATCGAGATACAAAAGCATTGGATGGAATGCGATGGGGGATTAGACTTTGTTGATTTAGATGATCATGAGTGGTATGATTCTGGAAGGCCTGAAATGTGGCTAAAAGCACAAATAGAGCATGCATTGAAAAGAAAAGATTTCGGAGATGATTTTAAAAAATGGCTAAATCAAAAAGTATCTGAATAAATTGGTTTAGGTAACTCTCCATTGCCTTCTAGATATTTTTTCCAAATTTCTACTCTATCTGCCCTTCTTATTTCTAGAACGTCCCAAAGTGGCACTAAACTTGATACATCTTTTTCATAAATTTTACTTGTGATTAATCCAAAACATTCAGTATTTACTTCATCCATTCTTAGTAATAGTTCACGTAATCTTGTTGCAAGTACCTCATCACCATCAATCCATAATGTACTAAAAATTCCTCTTTCATCTTCTGGATACAATGTAATGTAATTTCTTAAGTGTCCAACTAAATTTCTTTTGACCGTGGAATTTGGATGTTTACTTAATTCAGATAATTTATCTGCAAATAATTCTTCATCTAAAAATCGAATATCCCCTACTGTAGAACTTGCAGCAGCTAAAACAGTATTATCATCGGAAAGTAACATTTTTTCCAAATATGGTAAAGCCTGCCATTCAATTCTTCTAAATAATCTAGTTAATACATCTGCTAAACTTCTTTGAACATTTATTTCTTCTCTATTGGATAACTTTTCTAATAATTTTAAACCTATTTCAATATCTGCTTCAATTAATCTTGGCAAACAAATTGCTAATTTAATTGGTACTTCCACATACTCATCATCTACAACACTAAGCATTTTTTCTCCAATTTTTAACGGACCAACTAATTCTTGTCGCTCTAATAATAATGCGATCCATTCTATTAGTAAATGGCGGCGACTTTCTCCAGATTTCTCTAATTTATTCATTAACCATAGTGCAGATTCTACGCCTGCCTCATGAACTAAAATTCCCATTCTGGGGACTTGTGCATTTGGATCCCAACTCATTTCATGTGGGCCACCTTCTTTTGTAGAATGCCAAGCACCAGGACGAGAAGCAAGTGCTATACTTTCTAGAAGATGATATCCTTGATACACTGATTGACCTCGAGGTTTTTGACATAATCCATTTAATACAAATATTGCAATCCACCAACGATCCGTATCTGGTACAGATTCATCTAATGCTCGTGAAAACCAATCAGTACATATTGCAAATAGTATCCTTTCAGCAACTTCTTCTTTCCTATTAATCAACCATTTTTCATGTTCCTCGAATGGTTTCTGAGTCAATGTCATTTTATATGGAACCATGATTTCAACAATTGTTTGTAAATGTCTATCGAATACAATTGATTCTGCATCAAAAATATCTAATGTTTTCTCAATTAATTTGTCTGCATTCTCTGGATGTATTGCGGGGAAATCTGGATCCATCAAAGGAGGGGAAGGTAAAGGCCAATCTAACTTTGAATTAGATAAAGAAGTAACTAAGTTTGCTCTCGCAACCTCTCTTACAACTTCACTTACTCTTTGTTGAGGTTTCAGGATTTATCCCTCCACGAATTCTAAATTAAATATCAAGTTCAATATTCAAGTTTTGAATTAATTCTTTGTATCTATTACGAATTGTAACTTCTGTAACTCCTGCAACTTCTGCAACTTCTCTTTGAGTTCTACGTTTTCCACAAAGTACACTTGCAATATAGATAATAGATGCTGCTATTCCAGTTGGTCCACGCCCACTTGTAAGTTCTTTTTGTTGCGCTGCTTTAATTAATTCATGTGCTTTTGCTTCTACTTCAGCATCTAATCCAAGTCCTGAGCAGAATCTAGAGATATAATCTTCTGGTCCTGTTGGCATGATTTTCATTTTTAATTCTCTAACCATAAATCTGTATGTTCTTCCAATTTCTTTACGGCCAGTACGACTTGCTTGTCCTATCTCATCTAATGTCCGAGGTACTCCACATTGTCGACATGCAGCATACAAACTTGCTGCTGCAACACCTTCAATAGAACGGCCTCGAATTAATCTTTTTTCAACTGCTTTCTTGTAATTTACTGCTGCTGCTTCACGTACTGATTTTGGCAAATCTAATCTACTTGCCATCCTATCAAGTTCTGCTAAAGCCATTGCAAGGTTTCTTTCTGTAGCGTTACTTACTCTACTACGTTTTTGCCATTTTCTCATCCTGTAAAATTGAGAACGGTATCTTGAATTAATTGTTTTCCCAGAATAATCCTTATTCTGCCAATCAATATCTGTTGATAACCCCTTGTCATGTAACATTACTGTCATTGGTGCACCCGTACGTGCTCTTTGATCTCCTTGCTCTGGACTAAATACTCTCCATTCTGCACCTTGGTCAATCACATTATCTTCTACCACTAATCCACAATCATCACAAATTACCTCACCACGACTTTCGTCTCTTGTAAGTGATCTGCTTCCACAATCAGGGCATTTTACTAAATCCTCTATTTCTTGTCTTTCAGCCATTATTTCCACCTCTATAGTCGTTAATATCTACAGAAACAGTTAAACTCCCCCAAACCAATCTTATTTAAACCTTATGTCTTTATTACTTCTGCAATATAATTGTAAAATTATGGCTCTCACTATTTTAATCTCCTGTGTATCTATAAAATAGACGAGGCCCTTGCGATAAATTAGGGGGAGAATTAAATATGTCCAATCCAAAGAATTTAATTGCTATTTCTCCTGATAAACGTGTTCTTTTTTTAACCAAGGATTTAGATTTGATTAGGCAACAATTGTATGAAGGTTTAAATTTAAAAATGGAGGATTTGAAAGGTTCTGATTTATTGGACGACATTAACACAGATATGATGACTCCTGCATGGGTCTGCTTTGATCATTTGCCTTCTGAAATTGCAAAAAATGCTTATGCTGGAATGATGTTAAACGGAAAACGTGTCTTTGAAGAAAATGCATTATTAAATGGGGATTTTGAAGTTATTGTGTCTGGACAAAGGAAAGGAACAGGAAGTAGTAGGGAAACCGCTGCTCAATGTGAAAGATGGAGTGGAATAAAAATAGTAATTGCAGCTTCATTTGCTCCAATTCATGAAAGGAATAATATTAATCTTGGACAATTAATGGGTGATTATGAAATCTTGAAAAAATTGCAAAATGGGGAAAGTATAGAATTAAATGATTTTATCTCGAAATATGATCCTGTCACTCAAGAAATAATTAAATCGGGAGGATTGTTTAATTTTGCAAATAAATTAAAAAGTGGTGATTTAGTACTTCCAATAAATAAAACGAGTGCAAGAAATATGACAATGGCAGAAAAAATAATCGCAAAAAATCTTGTAAATTCTAAAACTCAAAAATTTGTAAAGCCAGGAGATGCGGTCATTGCCAAAGTAAATGGGGGATATAGTCATGAATTTACAACCGCTCAAGTTCATGAATTTTTGAAAACTGAATATGGTGTTGATTACCAATTAATAGAAGCAAAAAAGTTTGCAGTTTTTGAAGACCATTTGCTATATGCAACAGACGTTGCGAAATTTAAACCATTTACGGATAAAATTCAAACATTAAGGGATTTGCAAATTGAATTTCAAAAACATACAGGAGTGAGGGATTATTCTGCTTCAGATGGGGTATCCCCGGGTATTTGCCATGAAGTTGCTAGAGAAGAATTTATTGATATTGGAGACTTTATTCAAGCAACTGATAGCCATACTTGTATGGGTGGAGTAAATAACGCTCTTGCCTACGGAGTAGGAGCTACAGAATATGCAAGTTTGATTCATTCAGGATTTACTTTTGTCAAAGTTCCTGAAAGTATTAGATTTGAATTAATAGGAGAATTAAATCCAGGATGTACAGCAAAAGACGTTATGCTATACATCTTATCAAATCATGCACGAAAAGAGTTGACATTAGATCGTTCTATCGAATTCGGAGGCCAGGGACTTGCTTCCTTTTCAATGGATGAAAGAGCAACTCTGTGCAATATGGCTACGGAATGTAGTTCTAAAGCAGGGATTTGTGAAGCTGATGAGACAACAATAGAATGGTTATTATCTAGAAGGAATTATTCTTATGAAGAATTAAAATCAAAAATGATTAACCCAGATGAAAATGCAAACTACGATGGAGGTATACATCAAATAAATTTGGATAAAATAAAACCAATGGTTGCACATCCAGGGAATCCTGATAAGGGTATACCATCAGATCCAACAAATGGTGAATTAATTGAAAATCTTGATAATGTAAGTATTTCTATTGCTTATGGTGGCTCTTGTACGGCTGGAAAGGTAGATGACTTCGAATATTATGCAACGGTATGTAAAAAGGCTGATGAAAAGGGCATGAAAGTTGCTGAGGGTGTTGAGTTCTATATTCAATACGGTTCAAAAACTGTGAAGAATATCTCAGAACAAAAAGGTTGGACTGAAATTTTTGAACGTGTTGGGGTGAAACTTATCAATCCAGGTTGCGGTGCATGTATAGGTGCTGGTCCAGGAATTTCAACGACTTCTGAACAAGTAACTGTTTCTGCAATAAATCGAAATTATCAAGGTCGCTCAGGACCAGGTAAATTATATCTCGCAAGCCCATTAACTGTTGCAACTAGTGCTTTCTTTGGCAAGATTACATCTTACAACCCGGACTTATTCAAATGATTATAATTAGCGCTTAAGTTTTGATTTTAAATTAAATTCTTATTAGCCGTGAAGATACACGTCTACTTTACGGTAGATGGCCCTAAGTCATTAGGACATAGGAGGACCAAAAAACCTGAGTTGATAATATGAGTATTGCTGAAAAGATGGCCTCTAACCAAAAACAAATTGCTATATCTGAATTTTTTGAGAAAAATAAACACTTTCTGGGGTTTGATACCTTAAACCGTGCGATTATTACTGCTGTGAAAGAAGCTGTAGATAACTCACTAGATGCTTGTGAAGAAGCACGAATTTTGCCAGACATTACTATTGAAATACAACGGGTACCTAAATCAAAAGACCAATTGATTCTAATCGCAATGGACAATGGCCCAGGAATTCCTCAGAAATCAATTGAAAATGTTTTCGGAAAGTTACTTTATGGGAGTAGATTCCACGCAATTAGACAATCTAGAGGTCAACAAGGAATTGGGATTACTGGAGTAGTAATGTATTCTCAATTAACAACTGGAAAGCAAACATATGTAAAATCAAAAATTGCTTCTGAAAGTTCTGCAGTTGAAGTAAGTTTAGGTATTGATACAAGGAAAAATAAAGCCGTGAAATATAGTCAAGAACGGGTTATTTGGACTGAAGGGGACCAAATTGTTGAGCATGGGCTTTTTATTCGAACTCAAATGAAAGCCAAATTCCAAAGAGGATCTCAATCAATTGTTCAATATCTAAAAATGACTTCAATAGTAAACCCACATGCTAATATTACATTTAGATATATTAATTCTGATGGAGAGTTAGAAATTGAAAATAATTGGAAAAGAGCCACTAATAATCTACCAACTCCAGTTAAAGCGATTAAGCCACATCCACACGGAATTCATCTTGGACAATTACAAAGAATGTTGAAAGATTCAGATGAAAGAAAACTTACCTCGTTTTTAAGACAGAACTTTAGTGGGGTTTCCTCACGTGCTGCTAAAGAGGTTTGTACTAAAGCAAATCTTTCTGATGGAGCTAAACCAAAATTATTGAAGACTGAACAAGTCAATAGTTTACTAGATGCTTGTTCAGAAGTAAAGTTTTTACCACCCCCTACAAATTGTCTTTCTCCAATTGAAGATTTGTTGATCAAAAAGGGCCTTTCAAAAACAATTGATTCCAAATTTGTAACCACATTAACAAGGAATCCTCGTGTTGCTTCTGGGAATCCTTACCAAATTGAAGTAGGGCTAATATTTGGAGGAAGTATGCCTTCTGATCAACAAGTACAATTACTAAGATTTGCAAATCGTGTACCCTTAATGTATCAACAAGGAGGTTGTTTACTTACTCAAGCAATTTCATCTATTGATTGGAGGCAATATGGGCTTGAACAATCTGGAGGAAAAGGTGTACCGAAAGGCCCTGCAACAATATTAGTTCATTTGGCGAGTACTAATGTACAATTTACAAGTGAAGCGAAAGAAGCGGTTGCTTCTAATGATGAAGTAATGCAAGAAATTAGGAAAGCATTGTTAGAATTAGGCCGTAATCTTCGTAGACATATGAAAAAGAAGAAAAAGATGGCAAAAGCGCAGGAAAAATTCGATCTTATCAATGATATTTTACCTGCAATTGCAGAAAAAGCATCTTCACTATTAGGAAAACCTGTTCCTGAATTATCATCAACTATTTCAAAAATAATGAATGCAGTGATTATGGAGCAAAATACCTATTGGGATAAAGATACCAAAACAGTTAGGGTCGCTGGAATCTTATACAATTATACATCTAGGCCAAGATCTTACACAATACTCATGAATTGGCCAGAAAAACAAGGAGCAGTAATGATTGACAATGATAGAGGGGGCCGAAAAGAAACCATTGGATTGTGGGCTTGGAAAATAGAAACATTACAACCTGGTGAAAGGGCTAACATTGAATTTGGATTAGATAATTTAGAAAAAGGCGATTGGACAGAAACTGAGGTTTTCTATCGAGGATCTGCGGAAGTTATTGGTGCAAGTAAACTTGACGAGAAAATATTAGAAGAAATGAAAAATCAAAATTCAGATGAAGTCTTAGAAACTATGGAAGTAATTACTGAAGATATTGATGAAACAATTAGTAATGTCGCATCAAGAGCAATGTTAAATGATTCAACTAATGATGAAATTCAAAAAGAGAGTTACCAAACTACATTATTTGAAAAGGAGGGAGATGAATGAGTAGAAGAAGAGAAGAAGGAGAGACAAAAGCAGCACTACATCAAGTTGTAGAAGAGATGTATACTAAATTAGAAAAAGGTGAAACACCTACAATGACTCTTCCAGTCAGAACAAAATTAAATATTGATTTTGATAAAAAATTGGGTGTTTATAAATATGGAAAAAAGAGATCCACAAGAGATGCTTCTAGTCTTGGAAGTGCAAAAAATCTTCTTCGTGCCCTACATATGGTTGAATTTATTGATGAAATGATAGATAATGGGAAATCATCTACCTTAAGAGAAATGTATTATATTTCAGAAGGTTGGGGTCATGGGAAATTTTCTACACAAAATGAATCCAATAATTTAGCAGAGGATTTAGAAATAATAACTACCTCTATGAGAGAAGATTTTAAATTAAGGCCTGAAGAAGATGGCTCTAGAATTATTGGCAATCTCACAATTAACGAATTAAACAGACGTGGAGAATGGATGAAAATTAACGCTAGAGATGATGTAGGTGATTCTGGTTATGGTGTTCCATATAATGTGGAAAGAGAAAAAATTGAATTATTAGATCATGATGTTGATTTTTTAATGGCCATAGAAACTGGAGGTATGTTTGATAGGCTTATTGAAAATGGTTTCGATGAAGAATATCGTTGTGGATTAGTACACCTTAAAGGGCAGCCCGCACGTTCAACAAGAAGAATCTTAAAACGAATGAATGAAGAATGGAATCTACCAGTTGTAGTATTTGCTGATGGTGATCCTTGGTCATTTAGAATCTTTGGTTCTATTGCTTATGGTGCGATAAAAACCGCACATATCTCCGAATATTTAGCAACACCAAGTGCTACTTATCTCGGTGTGACAGCAGATGATATTGTAGCTTATGATCTGCCATCAGATGATCTTACAAGTAAAGATATTGAAGCTTTGAAATCGGAATTAAGTGATCCTCGGTTTGCGGATGGATATTGGCAAGAACAAATTAATACAATGTTAAAATTAGGTAAAAAAGCAGAACAACAATCTTTAGCAAAGTATGGTTTAGATTTCGTAACGGATACATATCTACCTGAAAAATTGGCAGAATTAGGATTGGCTTGATAAAAAAACACAACTTGGACTCATTTGAGCGATATGATTGAGCAGCCTACAACTTGGTCTTATAAAACCACAAAAGTATTATTAATTTCTTTTTTATTCTTTTTAATTGTTCCAATAATTGGTATCTCAACTCAAACTGATGAGTTTGAAAATTTGACAAATCCTGAAAAACTACATCCCGCTCATATGATAAGTTTGGAGAATAATGAATCGGGTGCTATTACCCTATATTCTCAAAATATCTATACTGTATTTGTAAAATCTAATGAGAATATAAATAATAATGGTATCTTACTTATTGATCAAGAAAGTCAAAATGATTTGAAGCCTAATTCAACTAGTATTGTAACTTCTTTATTCAATGAAAATGGAGATACTTATGATGCTGTTTCAACATGGATTTTTGTTGAAAACCGCGAAGTAGAATTACAAAATTCTGCTGGTGGAAAAATTTGGCTTGTTAATGAAAGTGAAATGATTAGTTCAATTCAAGAAAATGATATATTAATTGGATCATTATTAGGTTGTTTGACTTCAATATGTTTAATTCCTGTAATTATTGTGTGGTTTGTGATCAATAGACCAAATCCAAAATCATTGAACATTAAAATAATTACAAATGATTCTTCCCTTGAAGAACCAACACATTTAGAATTATTAAAAGGACAAGATAGAATTCCAAATACAGACGAGTTGTACAGAGCAATACATGGCAATAAAAATATGAAAGAATCATTGAAAATTGAAATTGAAGAGGAGAGAGAGAAAAATTCCATTCCTGCTCCTTTTACAGATAGGCCCGATGACAACGGGTACCAAAGTGCAATAAAATCTACCAAACAAAAAGCAATTGTAAGCGAGGAAAGAAAACTAGATTTACCTAAAACAAAAGATTACCCCGAGGAGCAATCTAGCGACAAATGGAAAGAATGGGATGGTTGAAAATTATTAGAGTAGTTTTTAACCTACCTCCTCCTAGGTAACCTCGGGTTTACTAGTGAGTGACGTAGATGAGATGCTGTCCTTGTTGGAAAATAAGGCCAGGAGAGGGATACTAGAAAGGCTAGTTAGAGAACCACACTATGCTTATCAATTAGCTGAACAAATTGGAGTTTCACAGCAAGCCATTACAAAGCATCTTGTATTATTAGAAAAAGCAGAAATGATTCATTCAGAAAAAGTTCCAAGTAAAAAAGGCCCTGCTAAAAGAATATATTCTGTTCAAAAGTCATTTAGTATTAGAATTGATTTAGGGCCTGATTTATTTAAATTAGAACAAAGACAATTGCCAAAGGGTGGGCCTATGAGACTTAGTAATCGTTTACCTCAAAATTCTAAAAAAATTGCAGAGGCATTATCTGGAAGGAAAAAGATTGGAATTGATGAAGCAATATTATTGTTAAGCAATCTAGAAGATGCTTTAGATAATTTAGATGATCAACGTGATGCCATAATTGCCCTACATCAACATGTTAAAAATAAAGCATCATCAACAATTGAAAGTGATTTTGCCCATTATGAAGAAAGACAGTTAGTTCATTCTGTATTTAATAACCCCCGTGAAGAGCTAAATATTGAACAATTAGCATTCGAATTACAGATGCCTCAAAATAATGCAAGAGAATTAGCTGATATATTCTACGAAAAACTAACTAGAAGCATGGCTAAACGTAGCGGCAATATAATTGCTGCACCAAAAAACACATCTCTACCTTGGTGGGCTACACTAAGGAAAAGTGGGAAAAAATAATTAATTTAAAATTAAATTATTCTTCTTCGCCTATTTTTTTAACATTAATTGCATTGGGGCCCTTTGGACCTTCTCCAATTTCAAATTCTACTGTATCTCCATCTTTTATATTTCCTTCTACTTGTGATGTGTGTACAAATAAATCAGAACCTTCTTCTTGTTCGATAAATCCGTATCCTTTTGTTCTATTAAACCACTTTACGACTCCTTGTGCCATAATATGACAACGCCCTAGACAAAGTACTTGATTATATCCTATGCCGAATGTCTCTGAAGATTAGTTTTTACACTTAATTAAAATTACTAGATTAAAGAAAATCAGATAATGATAATTGTCTTGATTTATCATTATTAAATAATGAATCTGTACTTGAAACAAGCCATTCTACGTTTTGTTTTGTATAATGATCTACTCCATATGTTTCAATTACATGCTTAGTAATTTCAATATATTTTTTAACTGCACCTTGAGATACTGTTAATGCAAGTCCTCCACCACAAAATTGCTGTGATTCTTCTCTGCTTGAATTATTATTTCCATATTTGCCTATGCCCTTTCCTTCAAATTTTATTTTGGAAATACATTTTCCAGCTAATGGCATACGTCTGTAAGAATGCCCACATTTTGTACAACGTACTTTTTGTCTTGTAAATGCTAATAAATTACCTCTTAAATCTGGTAAGAAATGTGACCTTACAACTGTTGATGCAACTCTACTTACATCAACTGCCCTCAATCTATGCCCTAATGCTAATTGTCCATTCATTTTGTCTTTCATTGTCTCTAATGTTTTGTAAGATGAAAGTGCTGGGCCAGTAGACAAATCCTCTGTTCCATGTGTAAATCCTAACCCTCTAAGTGCAACAAATTGTCCCTCTTTTAATCTAGAATTTACTGTCCCCATCTCATCTTCTATCTCCTTAGAATGTAACATCTTATCAGTTGCCTTGTAAAAATCAATTGAATAATTCCATGCTGCATCTACATTCAATGCTTCCTTATCAATTTCATGTGGGTTCAATCTTGTAGTCAATACCAAGGGGGCATCCATTAATCCGCCCCTTCTATTGGGTAATAATTGTCTAGAAAAGTTGAGTAGCCCATCCATAAGCAGCATTATACAATCCTCATCTCCATCACAATTTCTTCTTTTAGCCGCATGAAAAAGGGGGTGCGCGTAACCTCCAGAAGTATCAGACCAACCTATGATTCTGCCCAAAACACCTCCACTTGTGTGTGGTGCTAATCCGATTATTAATTGGCCAACCATGTCTTCCAAATCATTAATGTCATAAAATTTTTCAGTTCCATAATAACGTTCTAATAAATCATCAATATAATTTGCAACTCTACTGAAAAATTCAATACAGTTTTTACTAACAACAAAATCTTGAGGATATAATTCTACTAATTGATCATTTGATTTTAATGGCATCCCTTGAATATCATGAGTATATCCTAATTGTAATAATTTTTCAAAGGGAGTATTTACCTCTAAAGGGGTGAAATGCGTCAAAGGCACATCACTCATATCATACCTGATGGTTCCATCTCTGAATACTGGTAGTTTATACTTAGCACGCAATATCCCCTTTTCGAATGGTTCTGGAATTTTACTTTTTGTGGATAATTCTTTCATTCCTTTGATTTTTGATGGCAATCGCTCTAACCCCAAATTTGATCTGGCATTTTCTAAATCTCGCTTTAAATATACTGTTTTGGTTGAAATATTTCTTCTATTTGAAAAAGTATTGGAAGTTTTCTCTTCTTCTATTTGTATCGTTTTTCCTCCGCAAACTTCTCCTAATGAATTTGTATTTGTACATTTTATTGAAGGAGACAATTCGTTACAAGTAGTACATTTTCTTGAACCCAATGTTATTCTTACACTTTCTTGAGCTGCTGCAACACCAAGTAATTTTTGAGGTCCTCCAGTTGTGCCCACAGGGAAAATCATGTGTGCGGCAGGTTTCATCTCTCTTGGTGCTGCTTTTTCAGGGCGCCCCATCCTACATCCAATTCTAGTTCCTGCACCATCCTCAATTCTTAATTGATTACATTCTTTAATCAACCATAATGAATTAAGAGTTTCATGTTCTTCGATTAAAAATTCAGAGTTTGCCAATGCTTCGGGATCTTTAGACCCCTTATCTTCAATTTTTGACATTGCTTTTAATCCTAATTCCACTGTTTCAGATATCCCCTTCCCTTGCTGTCTTGCTTCTGTTTCTGCTTGTATTCTTACAATCCGTTTCTGTTCATTTAACACAGTTAAACGTTCTTTCTCAACCGATAAAATATGATATGCATTTTTTAGACGCCTTATTCTTTCTGAACAATGCTCACTAATATCTATTATTTTTCTGGGCTTGCTCTTATTTTGCAAATTTTCTGAAGCATATCCGAATCCATTCAATAGAGCTTCTCCCCCTTTTGTTACAATTATGTTATTTCCACTATGGTGGTGTTCTAATCCAAGCACCATTAAACTAGATTTTACAATACCATGTATAATTCTATGATTATCTTGAAGTATATCTTTACCATTTATACATTCCTCGATTTCATGCATTATTCCTGGTGGAATTATATCTGGTGTTGAACTACCTGGCTTCGGAATATTATTTTTACTCCAATTCTCAGATGCTTCAATAAATGTTAATGTTAATTTCCCATCATTATTTTCTATAATACTCTCTTTTAGTATTGTATCTAAAGTAGATACCCATTCAAGCGGTAAATCTTTCCACCAAAGATTAAATGGTGGACATAATGATGTTTTAAACTCCTTTGAAATTTTAATTGTTTGATCCCAATTTGGCTTCATTGTACGTAATGTTCGTGCCCAAATTCTGCCTAAGGAAGTCGACAATGTGGGGGTTCCTTCAGGCAAATCTTTTCTAGACATACCCATAATATTAGAAAATACATTTAATTTCGTTTCTGTGTCTAAATTATTAATTAATTCAGATGCCCATCTATCCATGCCATATCCAGCGGGAACTAATGATTTGTTATTCTCTAGAAATTCTCCATAACCGAGTAATATTTCTCCAATATCCCATACAGATACTACTTCTCCCTTTACTTTCATCCATTCGGATTCTTCATCATATCTTCTAAAATTACCATTATTCAATAATAACCAAGGCCCTTCAATTTCATCACAAGGTGTAATTGCTGTTGCTTTACCTGGTCTTTCTATTTTCATTTGTGTGCCTATTGTTAGGAAATCGTCTAGAGCATACATGCTAACAGGATTTATTGCCCCTGCTGCTAAACCAGAGGTTCTACATCTACCATACCTTAATCGGAATCCTCCAGGTGAGGAAGGGTCTCCTAATACTGGCCTTCCTGCAATGATGTCATTCATATATTTCCAAACTTTTTTTATCTTACGTGATTTTAATTTTGGTTTACTATTGTATATTTTTTCTGCGAAACCTAATACTTCTTTTTCTTTATCTAACTGGAATCCCCAAGCATTTTTATTCGGATTCCAAGTGCCTTGATGTTTTTTTGCTTCTAAAATAAATGAATCGTTAGGATTACTAGATACCCAAATTTTGCCATCATCTGTCCAATATAATACATCATTTGAATCTGAAGAGGATTTGTTGGCAAACTCAGTAATAAAATCCCATCCAGTAACTCCAAGTCTTTCTGTATGTTTACGTAGTTTTGGAGCTTTAAGACATAGCCCCTCCCCAATAACCAATAATACTCCTCCTCTTACTCTTGAGTCGTCAATATTACGCACATTTGCATATCCTGCACATTCTACCCTCTCTGTAGATTCACCATTAATCATAACAGGGCAAGCGCGAACTATTCTATCTATTTCGTCTGGTGTTGGTTTATACTGTAAACCTACCCGATATAATCCAAATTCTTCTTTGACACGTTCAACTTCGGGATTAGTAGGAACATAACGATCTATTCCTAATTCCCTTCTAATCATATCTGCAATCAATACTGCTAAAGCCTGACCTGTTCCTCCAGCTGCTCTTATTGGACCTGTGAAATAAATACTAAGAAATTCGCTTCCGTCTATATTATTCAAAATTCTAGATCTGGCAATTCCTTCAAGAGGGGCAACTAACACCGCCTCCGTTAAGATTGCTAGGCCAACTCTAAGTGCTACATCAGCACACGTTTCTCTGTCTTTTTCTAATTTTAATAATGTCTGTGCCACATATATTGACATTTTTATCGCTGTTGTTTCTCGATCTTTATTCGTTTCTTCGAGAACCTCCCTGATTTTTTCTGCTACCTCTAAACCGTCTAAATAATCTACAAGTAATTTTTCTGTTCTACCTGCTAAATCTTCTGCTCTTGGGATTTCAATATGTGTTGAATAATCTAGCCCCTTTCTACGTTCAACTTCGGCTATTTCATAACATTTCTGAGTGGCCTCAACTAGTTGCGCTTCATATTTTTCAACCTGTCTTCGCAGACGTGATGTTGCCCCAGAATTTGCACTCACAACCTCGCTTGAAATCGATACCTTATGAGGAATACTATTCGGATAAGATTTAACGACAGGGTAATACTGCCTATGCACATCAATATGAACTTACAAGAGAAAATACGAAATCATCCCAAATGGATAGAGTTAGTAGAACAAGTAAAAAAATTGTCATATCTCAAAGGTGATGAAAATGAATTTACGCTGGCTAGTGGGCGCACGAGTAGCCATTTTTTTGATATGAAGCCTCTTATGATGGATCCTCTTGGTAGCCTATTATTAGCAGAATTAATGGGAGTATATCTTGATGAATTAGAACCTGAATTTGTTGGGGGTCTTGAATTAGGTGCTGTTCCATTAACTGCAATTGCAATTACAGGAAATGCAACCTCCTCAAAAGGAGCGAAGAGGAAAGGTTTCATGGTTAGAAAAGAACCTAAAGGAAGGGGAGGAAGAAAAACATCTAATCCCCCAGGAATTGAAGGTTCTTCTTTAGTAAATGGAGGAGAGATTGTAGTATTAGAAGATGTAACGACTACTGGTGGTTCCGCAATTAAGGCTGTAAAAATGATTGCTTCGACAACTGATTGTAATGTTGTTGGCGTATTAGCCATTTTAGATAGAGAGGAAGGAGGAAGAGAGGCTTTTCTTGAAGCTGGAATTCCTTTTGAATCATTACTAACACTTTCAGACATTACAGGTTGATTTTATGTCTAAAAACCTACCTGACAAACATATTATTGGAACTTTAAAACAATTATCTACGCCTTGGCTTATTGCTTTGGAACGTGCCCATAGGGTTAAAAAAATGAATATCGATGAAGGTTTTATTTTAGATCTTGCTTGTGGTTCTGGAATTCAATTAGCGGCATATTCATCTCAATTAAATATGCCTTGTATTGGAATTGAATTAGATCCTGAAAGAGCAGTTGTTTCCAAAAATACACTTGATGGGATTTTAAATCAAGATATTAATTCAAAATCAAAAATAATTACGGGAAATTGTTTGAAAAAGGATGAAATAAATCTAGAAAATAATATTCATTTTTCGCTTATACATCTTGACCCAGCAAGGCCCACAGATATCCAAGCACATACAATATCCGAAATGGAGCCAAACCCCATTGATGCTTTAGAGATATGGAAAAATGAATTAATCAAAAATAGAGGAGGCATAATTCTTGATTTGTCTCCTAGATTATCAAAAGAGCAATGCATAGAATTGAAGGATGAATTAAAACGTATTTTACCTGATTATAAACAAACATGGGAGTGGTCATCTCAAGGAAGAGGCAGAGTCGATAGATTAAGCGTATGGTTAGGTTCTGTAGCGGGTGAAAATACAAAATCTAGATATGTAAGGAATCATCCAAAAGAACTTCAAAAAAGCATAGTTATTGAATCAGAACAATTGCCTTGGGAAAATGAAACCTTGCCTTTGGAAAATACAAATGTAGAAGTTGGTGAAACGCTCTCTATTGTTGATCCAGCGTTAATATCTAGTGGATTAGAAAATGCATGGTTAAATTCAAAAAATTCTGAAGGAAGGTGGATTAGAAAAAGTGGCAGAAGACCACTTTTCATTCAATCAAAAAAATTAATAGAAGATGGAGAAAATTATAGTTTGATATCTGAATCTGGCATAATACGGTCAATAATTGAACATAACATAGACCATGGTGTTGAGCCATTAATTGAAATAGGGAAAAAATTTGAATTAAAAAAGTTAACTCTTCGACTTAAAATTTCTCCAGAATTACAACCAAATTTGCAATCAAAATTAGATAGGAATTTGATAGATTTTGGAGGGGTTGGATTTGTGGTAGAACTACCGAATAATAAACTTGCAATATGTACAAAAATCTAAATTTTAGGCTATTTTTCTACTGCGTCTAAATTCCTAAAGAATCGCGCCCTTCAAATAGGGGTGGACGGTGGGACGCTTTCGCAAACAAATGGTTTAACCATGCGAGGCGAAAAATGAGGACCTAAAATGGCGAGGAAAGATGATGAAGAACTTGGCGATGATTTTTCCTATATTGTACGTTTAAGAAATACTGATTTAGATGGATTAAAGAGGCTCTCTACTGCACTAACTAGTATCAATGGCATTGGGTCACGTACCTCAACTACAATTTGTCGCCTTTCAGGCTTATCTCCAAATCAATTAACAGGTAATTTAACTTCAGAAGAACAAGATTTACTTCGAAATACAATTGAAGAATATGCAATGAATGCGCCTTTATGGATGTTAAATAGGCAATGGGATAAAGAAACTGGTGATGAATTACACTTGTTTGGACAAGATCTACAATTGACACATAAAGACGATATTACAAAACTTCGTTCTATTAAAACATATAGAGGCATTAGGCACGCTAATCGCCAAAAAGTGCGTGGACAAAGAGGAAGATCAAATGGCCGAGGTGGCCTTACTCTTGGGGTTAAGAAAAAGAAATGAGGTGATATGATATGGGACATCCAAAATTTTCAAGACCAAAGTTTGACACTCCAAAACATCCTTGGAAAAGAGCAAGAATCGACGAAGAACACGATATCTCTGCTAGGCATGGCCTAAAAAACATGAAGGAAATCTGGAAAGCAAGGTCTCAATTAAGAAGAATGAGGCAGCAAGCTATGAAATTAATTGGTAAAGTAGATGCATCTCATGCACATTGGATGAAAGAGAAAGAGGATCTTTTACAATCACTGATTCGAAGAGGAATTCTTTCAGAAGAATCTACAATTGACGACATTCTAACACTAAATGTTGAAGACATATTAAACAGAAGGTTACAAGCAAGAGTTTATGCTAAAGGTTTAGCATCTTCAATGAAGCAAGCGCGACAATTAGTTACTCATGGACACATTACAGTAGCAGAACAAAAAATTACAATTCCATCATATGCTGTTTCTAGGGAAGAAGAAGAGTTAATTGCATATCATTTATCATCTAAACTTAATGATGAAGGTCATGTTTTAAGGGAAATCATAGATGGGAGAGCTAGTGAAGCAACATTTGAAGAAGAAGAAGAAGAAGGTGATGCAGAATGAGTCGTAGAGCAATAGTAAATATTTTTTCTTCATACAACAATGTACTACTTACTGCTACTGATTTAACTGGTGCTGAAACAATTGCTAAATGTAGTGGTGGACAAGTTGTAAAATCATCAAAAGATTCAGGAGGGCCATTTGCAGCAACTAGGGCTGCAGAAATGTTAGCTGATATGCTTAAAGAAAAGGAATTTACACAGTTAATAATTCGTTACAGGGCACCTGGAGGGAATAAATCAACAAGTGCTGGCCCT
The DNA here is from genome assembly GCA_002699515.1 of Methanobacteriota archaeon. Classification (GTDB taxonomy): domain Archaea; phylum Thermoplasmatota; class Poseidoniia; order Poseidoniales; family Poseidoniaceae; genus MGIIa-I. Next base: position 6,394 of record PAAW01000015.1, on the reverse strand, counting down.
GGCGCTCAAGCAGCCATTAGAGCATTAACACGTGCTGGAATGACTATCACTCGTATTGAAGATGTTACTCCAATAGCACACGATGGTACTAAAAAGAAAGGCGGAAGACGGGGAAGACGTGTATAAGTGGTGGAAAAAATGAAAGTAAAAATAATTTCACAGGATGAACGTAACATAAAAATACTATTAAGTGAAACTAATGTATCAAATGTAAATTCAATAAGAAGATCTATAATGACAGATGTGCCAAAAATGGCAATAAGTAAGGTTAGATTTGAAATGGGAGTCAGAGGAGAAGACGATAATGGAGAACGTTTCGAATCCATGAGTGCTTTATCAGATGAAGTTATTGCACATAGATTAGCATTAATTCCGATTCCTACTTATTTTGAAGATTTTGTATTCCCAGAGGATGACCCTGCAAACCAAGGACTTCCTGAAGATAAATGGGGATCTCCTGCAAGCAGAATCATATATCATTGTTCGGTACAAGGTCCAGGGAAAAATGATGAAGAAGAATTTAGAACTGTATCTGCAGGTGACTTAAATGTTCTAGGAGATAGTAAATTACAAATTCCTGAACATTGTAGAGAAATTCCAATTACTGTTCTTGCTAAAGGGCAATATATTGAATTCTACGCATATGCTAACTTAGGTAGAGGAAAAGAGCATGCAAAATGGGCACCTGCTTCTGGTGTAGGTTTCTATCAAAATGTAAAGGCAGTATTGACTGATAAAAAAGCAGCAAAAGATGTTTTCAAACTTAAAATTAAATTAAATGATGGTAAAGTACTCAATGAAAAAATGTTTGGAAAAGAGGGTATTTCAGATGTAGAAACTGTTGAAGCAATTCGTAAAGCACTACTATATTCAGAAAAAAATGTAGGTAGTGTAGGTGAGTCTGGAATTACAATGGAAGAAATACCTGGAGAATTTATATTCCACTATGAATCTGATGGTGCACTTTCTTCAATTGATATCTTTAACCGTGCATGTGATGAACTAGAATCAAGATTTAATTCTCTTGGTGATCAATTGAAAATTGCATTGTCATAATCCGATTCAGTTATCTTTTGTAACGGATAGGGCATTGTAATGCAACTTAACAGCATCTCTACTAAAGTCGGTGGACATGTCACATTATTATTTAGTATTCAATCAAATAATGAAGATTTAGATCAACAAGGAAGCAGAGGTGCTGGTCTTTGTGTAGAAAAAGGAGTAGAAGTCAACACTACAATTGTAAAAGGAGATGGAAGTATTAAGGTTATTTCAAATGAAAACAATCTTTCTTCAAAATTATATCATTTAGTTATTGAACAAATTGGTGAAAGACATAAAATCGTTTATGAATATAATTGGACTTTTGAAATAAAAACTGACTTGCCTTTTGGGCAAGGTTTTGGTTGTTCTGCAGCTGGTGCTCTAGGAGCAATTATTTCAGTATTGAAACTCATAAATGAAACTGAGGATATTTATCAAAATTCATTGACAATGGCCCATAGAATTGAACGTAAAATGTCTAGTGGCCTAGGAGATGTTGTTGCTTTGGGAGCAGGAGGAATTGAACTTAGATTAGAACCTGGTTTGCCCTTTCCCCCAAACAACGGAAAAATATTAAGTTGGGATGAATGTTTCCCAGTTCTCTTATGTTGGGTACAAAATCAAGAAAAACATACTTCAGAATATATTGATAATGAAGATTGGAAAATTAAAATTAGTTCTGCGGGAGAAAGATGTATTTCAAAATTAAATCGAAAAGTGTGGGATAAATTTACTTGGAAAAACTTACTAATTCAAGCAGATTTATTTTGTAAAAATTCAGGAATGTTGAATGATTCTAATCGGAAAAATATAATCAATAATATTGAAACAATACTAAAAGAAAAAGGGATTGACTTGTTTTGGAATACAAAATTATGTATGCTTGGTTCAAGTGCAGTTATTGTTCCTACAAATTTAGATAATTATGATGAAAAAGAGTTGGATTATGTACTTGAAAAAATTAAAGAAATCGGGTTAAATGGGTGCATTACAAAAATAAATTCAAATCCAATTATTTAATTTACATTTTTTTGAGTCTTGTTAAATCTAACTGTGAGGAATCAAGAAGAATTACTCCAGGAACCCTCAAATTAGCCGAGAATCCATGACGAAATACTATTGCACCTTGACCCCATTCCTCAATATAACGATTCATTTGTTTAATTGTTTTCTTTCTTTGAAAGTTTACATCGGCCCCATAAAAATGTTTAGCATCTACCCATGCAATTTGTTGACCATTCACTACTACATGATCCAACAATAATAAATCTGGAGTCCTTATTGGTTTTCCATGTTCTTTGGTTTGTTCCGCAACCATTTCGGGTTGTCTTCTTATCCTTACTCCTTTGCTCTCAAAATGATCACATAATATATCTTCAAATAAATCTGCCCGCTTTGCATTTTCTGATTGATTCACATTTGCAACTCTGTCTGCTGATTCTGCTTTGATAAATTCTTCCTGATCTCTTTTATTCAATTTCTTTTCAGGTGAACGAAGGGCATCCTTAATTTTTATTTTTGACCACCCTCTTGACTTTAAAATTCCTCTAAAAATATTCATTGGGGGATAATCAAAACGTTTTGCAAGTTCAACGATAGATTCTCCTTCATCATATAGATTTTTTAACTTGCCTAAATTCCTTTGTAGATGGTGAAATGAATATACTGATTTTTCTTGAAGGATTGCTGACCTAAGTGATAATGCCTGATCTAAAGTAATCTCCTTATCCTTTACATATCCTGCAATTTCGTCCATACGCTTCTCTTCTAACCACCCAAATTCCCCTCTGCGGACAACAAAGTCCCCTACTTTTTTCTCAACATTTTTAGGAACTGGTTTTAATTCCCAATCCATCTCAATTGTATTAGGCACCCATTCTCCTTCTGGGAATGCCATTGGCTTTTCAGTTCTAGAAAATCTCTCCTCTGCTCTTGCTCTTGCTTCTCTAACAAAATTCATATTTGCCTTGCCTTTTGATTTCGCATTATTTTTATTGCGACCATGGCGTTTATTCTTGCTCACGATTAGCCCTAAAGCAAGCGGCCTATGAACTCGCGGCCCTCTGGCGGTAAACTAAATGGAAAGAAAGCAATATATCGATGTTTTAAGAAGTATAGCAATCTTGTTTATGATTGAAGTCCATACTTCCGCACAATTGTCTCCATCTAATATCTCTGAAGATTCATTGATTGCATTAATTGTTGCTTCGATAGGGGGATTAGCTGCTCCTTTATTTGTTACATTAAGTGGTTGGAGTGCGCAACATAGTTTGATCCAAAAAACAAATATTATTAATTTAGAAAAATCAATTGCTTATTGGGTCATAACTAGATCTATATTTTTACTTGGTTGTCAAATTCTTGTTAACTTGATAGCAAGTCATGTTTTTAATTGGTATACTCCTGGAGTATTGAGTCTACTTGCGCTATGTACACTTCTAAGTGTGCCCCTTTCTAAAATTAAACTTGAAACAAAATTATTATTCCTATTGTTTGTTTGTTTTACCCCGATTTTAAATTCATATTTTTTTAATTTGAATGGAGAATGGAGTCATATAATTAATGCGAACTCCATATTAGAATGGGTGGACAGGTTGATATTTAGTGGCACCTATCCATTATTTCCGTGGTTGACATTTTTCTTATTGGGTGGGATTATTAGGGATTCTAATAATTCATTAAATAATAAATTGAGCAATGTTGGTGTATTCTTTTCAATTTCTTTTATTGCATATTCAATATTAACGAATGCTAAATGGGCAACTACTACTGGTGATGCGATTCTTACCTTTTTCCCTGCAAGTATCGCATTTATTATTACTGCAAATACTACAGTATTGATTTTATTTATATTGTTACAAAGATTTGAAGCAATTCTCAAAAAATCAAATGTAATGGTGAAATTTTCGAAAATAGGTAATTTATCGTTAACGATATACATTTTACATTTCATACCTTTGAGATTGTTGGATATATTTAATTTAAATGATTGGACACTATTAGAAGCAATCATAATCACACTAATTTTCACATTTATTTGGTGGCCAATTAGTTTAATTCATCATAAATCATTCAAAAAATATAGTTTTGAATCTTTATTGCGGTTTATTTCCGCCAAAAAGAATATACCAAGTACCTCTGTGAGAGAGTCATGAGTGAAATATCGGAAGGGAATAATATCCCATTAAGACTAAAAAACAGAGCATCAACTCACGGAGATAGTCCTGCATTATATTGGAGTGAAGATGGTGGATGGACCTCTTGCACATGGTCAGAACATTTTGAAAATGTTTGCAAATTTGGAGGCGCTCTTTTAGCAATGGGATTTGAAGCTGGAGACACTGTTTCTATTTCTGGAAATAATTGCAAGGAATGGATTGTTGCTTGTTTAGGTTCAATGTATGTTAGAGCACTTCCTGCAGGAATTTACCAAACATCAACACCTGATCAATTCCAATATGTTGCAAATCATATGGAAGCAAAAGTGTTGGTTCTTGAAGATAAAGTTCAATGGGAAAAATTTGTTGCTGAAAGAAACGGATTGCAGACTGTAAAACGTGTTGTAATGATGAATGATATTGAAGAAATAGATGATGAAATTGCTATTTCGTTTGAAGATTTCCTTGAATCAGGTAGTTCCCATATTGATAAAGCAAATGAAAGGATGATGGAAATAAAACCTGATGATTTAGCATTATTAATCTATACTTCTGGTACTACAGGGCCTCCAAAAGGAGTAATGCTATCACATCATAACCTTGCATGGACAGTTGAAGGAGCCTCTGAAGTTGTCGGAGGATTAGGACCTAGTGATAGGCACGTAGCTTATCTTCCTCTATCTCATATTGCTGAACAAATGTTCTGTATACATGGTTCGGTTTCATTTGGATTTGCTGTATGGGTTTGTGGTTCATTTGAGAGAATTAAAGAACACCTATTAGAAGCAAGGCCAACCTTATTCTTAGCTGTTCCAAGAGTTTGGGAAAAATTCAAGGCTGCTTTAGAATCTAAACTAGGTGCTGCTTCTGGAGCCAAAGCTAAAATTGTAAACTGGTCAATGAAACAAGGACTAAACGGCGGATATAAAATGATTGATACTGGAAAATCGGGATTAAGGTGGAAAATAGCAAATAAATTATTCTTCACTAAATTAAAAGGTCAATTAGGTCTTGATCAATTAAAGTTTGCAGTTACTGCCGCTGCCCCTATTGGAAAAGATGTTTTGGAATTTTTCTTATCTTGTGGAATAATTATTCACGAAGTATATGGGCTTTCGGAAACTTCTGGCCCATTGACATTTAACAGTTCAAAACCTGGCCATAGAAAATTATGTACTGTTGGGCAAGCGTTCCCAGGAGTGGAAATTAAAATTGCAGGAGATGGAGAAATACTTGGTAAAGGTGGAAATATATTCCAAGGATATTACAAAAATGAAGACGCTACAAACGAGGCTCTTGTAAATGAATGGCTCCATACCGGAGATATTGGCGAGATAGATGCTGGAGGATTCCTAAGAATTACTGATCGTAAAAAGGATTTGATTATTACTGCTGGAGGTAAAAATGTATCTCCATCCAATATAGAAAAAATAATGAAATCAATTAAGGGAGTTTCTCAATTTGTTGTAATTGGCGATAAAAGAAAAATGCTTACTGGACTAGTCACACTAGACCCTGAAGGGGCTGTAACTATGGCTAAAGAAAATAATTGGCCTACTGACATTCCTGCTCTTTCAGAATCAGAAGGTATGAACTCTTACATTAATTCTGAAGTTGTACGGCTTAACAAAGAATTAGCTAAATTTGAAACAATAAAAAGAGTCAAAATTCTTCATGAAGACTTTGATGTAGAACATGGAACTCTTACACCATCTATGAAAATTAAACGTAAACCAATTAATGAAAGGTATGCAACACAAATTGAATCATTATATGAAAATTAAATGTGATTAAAATGATTAGAAATTATCTTTTTATGGCCATTGGGGCTCTTATTTTTGCATATGGTGTTTTTTGTATGGTTAAAGGGGGAACTCACGTTAAAAATGTAGGGTGGAGGTCAAAAGAAGAATATACTAAATCATTTTATTTTAGCGTGGTTTTGTATATTATAATTGGTGTTGGTATGTTCGTTTCAGGATTTATTGTAAAATAAATTATATTTTGGTAGGAATTTTATTTAATTGGTGAATTTAACTATGGAGTTAAATTATAAAAAAATAATACTTTTTCTATTTCTCTTAATCGGGATCATATTTGCAATAATTAATCGTGAAAATTTTAACAATGAAAATCTTAAGAATTTATTAGAAAATTATGGATTTTATGCACCTTTTATTTTCATATTTATT
>PAAW01000002.1 GCA_002699515.1 Methanobacteriota archaeon | reverse complement strand
CTAGTATAGCCAAGCTAACCCACGGGCCCAAAAATGAACCTGAATCAGTATCTGTATGTACTAAATGGTGCAACTTCTTCAATAAGTTCAACATGGGAAACATACATTCTACGGCAACAATATCTTGTAAGTTTTATTTCGTCTAATGCTTCTTCTACTGATTTCCCTTCACCGCCTTCATCTTTCGATTTGATAAGTTCTTTGTATTTAGTCCATCTATCTGCTATTACTGTTCCACAGCTAAAACAACGTATTGGTATTAACATATTTCGATCACCTGTATGATTTTTGCTTCTTCTTTCTTGCACCTTTACCTAATTGGTGCTTTGGTTCTTTACGACGTGGATCATTAACTAAGAGACTTCGATCAAAACGCAAATATTCGTCTCGAAGTTCTTCATCAACGCCTTCTTTTCCTCCATTGAATTGAACGAGTCCACGAGCTATTGCTGTTCTTATTGCATCTGCTTGGCCCATTATTCCTCCTCCTTGGACTGATAAATTAACATCTACCTTAGATAATCTTCCCATTGCATCTGCTATAATTAGAGGTTCCATTACTTTATCTCTAGCCATTTCTGGTTCATAAATTTCAATGGGTTTACTATCTACTCTTACTCTACCTTTTCCTTTTTTGACTGAAGATCTAGCAATTGCGGTTTTTCTTTTTCCGCTCATATTGACAACTTTTTTCTTACGAGCCATTATGCTTCACCTCTCTCCTTTTTCCAACGGTGCCCTGGGGCTCCCATTGCTATGCTTACTTCTCCAAGTCGCATAAAACGTTCTGGTAAATCTCTCTTAATCTCTGAAATATCTCCTACTACATGGTTCTCCGGAAGGTCTCCTTCTAAATGTGAAGGACATCCAATTTCACATCTTACTGCTTTCAATGCTGAACGTCCGCTTGATTTCTTTTGATAAGGCAACATCCCTCTGATTGATCTTCTAAAAATTCTATCGGGCATTCTTGGATAAAATGGACCTTTACGAGGATGGTTTAATTCATACCTTGCTTTATAGTCTCTAATTATTCTATCTTTAGCACCTGAAATAATAGCGTTTTCAACATTAATGATTATTGCTTTATCATTTGTACCAGATTGATGAGATTTTAATAATTGGCTAGCAATTTTACTTGCTAGACGCCCCATAATTACGTCTGTAGCGTCATAAACATAAGTTGTAGATACATTATCCAAGAATAACCACTCCTTTTCCCTCTGGGTTTTCATTCATTAAATCATTTAAAGATAGGTACTTTCCACCTGCAGCTATGATTTTGTCCCTCGCTCCATTACTGGCGCTATACGCTGCAACTGTTGGGCTTCCCTCAACTTCACCACTTCCTAATAATTTACCAGGAACTAACACAACAGCACCTTTTGGAGCGTGTCGTGATAATCTACTAAGGTTTGGTTGAGCCCAATTTTTCCGACTTTTAGAAAGTCTTGATGCAACATCTCGCCATAGTGCTGAACCGGTTTCCCGGGACTTTTCTTTCAACTGATCGATTAACTCAATCAGGTCCTGATTCGTCTTTTTATTTTCCTTACTCATATGACTCCCTCGATGTTCGGGCAGCCTCGCGACCTTCCGCCCCGTTATGAAACCAACGGATTAAATTCCATAGTTAAAAAACTAATTTTACCTCAATATTCATACAGTTAATCACGGTCAGGGGGACATGGATTGGAAAGGCACTATCGATGAAGCTATGCAATTAGAGACTGAAGATATCATTGCAGCACACCGAAAATATGAGGAGGGTGTTAATACGGCACTCTCTCAAGCACAAGAACAAATTGAAAAGGCTCCCGAAGTAGCTTCTGCTATGGAAGCACTATATGGCGCATTAATTGCTTACTCACAAACTGTTGTGTTAAGAATGCGTGCAGAAGAACCTGAAGTTGGTGGCGTAGATCATGCATTCCGTGTTGGGCAAGCATATGGAGTATCCTGTGTTCTTAATCATCTAGTTGATCGTTTAACTGACACAACTGGCTCTACACATCTTGCAGCATTAGATGATTTCAGTGATAGTATTCACAATGAAATCCTAATTGGTGCAAATGCTGCGGGATTAACGGTTGAACTGTTAGATGCAAAGGCAAAAATGATTGATTAAATCGAAATTTGTTCGTTTTCTTCATCGGTTTGTCCTTGAATTATCATTGTTCCATCAGCTGATTTGAACATCCCCGCTTTCACTTGCTTTTCATGTATGTCAGAGATATGATCACTTGTTCGTTCTATTCTTCCTTCTTCCCCAAGTGCAATAGTAATACTATCTGAAATCATTTGTAATGTTTGAATCGCCGCATCTCTATGAGTTGGTCCTATATCATGATCTGAATATCTTGCTTCTTCAAATATTGATAGGAAGCGATCCAATTGTTCGCCTGGCACCATGTAAAATGCCCCTCTAACTGCTGATTCAAATTCACGTGTTGTTTCATATACTTTCTTCATGAATCCATAAGATCTGAAATGTTGTACTAACTCTTTATAACAATTAAAAATCACTGCAATATATTCATTTGATGCTCTCAATTGAGCCATTGTATCTGTAAGTATTCCTCTCAAAATCTCAACACGTTTTCTATCTTGCATACGTCTGTAAAGTATTAATCCTACTAATAATGCTGCAACTAAAAGTATTGCTCCAGACAACATTAATTGTGGCGATAATAATCCTTGAGTTTCTAATGAAATTTGGGCAGTAGATAACTCCATTACTTTAGTTACATTAAATCCTGGGTTTGCAAAATTCATTGAACCAGGGAAATAAGCAATAATTCTCCATTTGCCGTCACAAGGTTGCCCTGCACAGGTATCTCCCGTAAAATTCCAATCAAAACTAGCAACACCCTGTTCATTAGTTCTGACTTTAATGGTATCATCTGTAACCCATCCTTCTGAATCTGCATCTGGATTTGTTGGGTCCCAATATTGCCTAATAAACCTGACTTCTTCATCTTCTACCGCTACATCAGCTCTGTCTCTAAGTACCGAAACTGAACCCGAAACTGTATCTCCAATATTATATCCATTGTCAGAAAACCTTTCCCAATTTTTACGAATTATGATATCTACATTACTTCTTACTAATACCTCAATATCATCATAAGACCCGTTCACTGAAGCATCTAAATCTGGTTCACAACCGCCATTAACATCTCTATCTGGTTCGTATGCTACTCGAATTGTCCTTAATCCTTCGAATTGATTTGAAACAGGATCTACTCTAACCGCTGGTCTTTCATCATTTGAATACCAAATCATTTCTCCAGTAGCAGGATTTGTTTCAACAAATGCAACAGGATATGATGTCTTTTCAGGTTCTACATAAATGTTTAAACAATCTCCAATGGGTAACCCATTGGTTTGTTTTAATATTGCATGTATATGGAAACTTTCACCAAAGAAAATTACAGGATACTCTGTTCCATTGGCTGCAACGTAATTAGCAACATTGTATTGCTTAGGTCCTATTTCTGTAATTTCTAATGTTGAATTTGAAAATACGTCAAATCTTGCTTCTGAAACTGACCCTTGATACCTATATGCATCGTTATTTTCCTGAGAATTATATTCAACATATACTGTTACTTTACCAGATTTAACATTCTTAAATTCATTACATTCAATTGAGTATAATCCATTACTATCTGTTCTTTGTGTAGGGCAAAACTCTGGTTCTGAGGAGCCTTCATCTAACACATAAGATACTCTAATCCAACGATCTGAAAGATTATTGCCCATTTCATCTGATAGTTGGCCTGTAACTACCATTGGTTTTTCTATTGGCTCCCCTGTAAGAGGATCTTCACCACTAGTATACACAATCTGGTCATCTATTGTTAATTCAGTATTTCCTACAAGTGCAAATCCATTTGCCTGGTATGGTAATACTCTCCTGTAATGTGTTTGTCCTGATTTCAAAACACAAGAATCCCAAAGCCCTACTGCAGAAAGTGTTTCTGTACTTAATGTATCACAGCCTTCATTTGGTAAAGCTTCTTCATATCTTAAAATTACATTTACTGGCCCATAACCATCTGGTAGGAATGTTGTTGAATCTTTCATTAAAGTTACAGGATTTAATGGATATATGTCTGCTTTCAAACAATTAATTCCTTCGTTGTACCTATCTAAAGTACCATCTTGGAAACCTGTTCTGCTACTTGGATCAATTGGATCTGTTAACCATCCAATATCTCTATCCCAAAAACCATCTGCACCTTGACTTTCTGAAAGTACATTGGTATTCTCATCATATGAATGTGTCAATACATCCTCAAAACAATATTTTGTTGGTAGGGTAATAGTTCCTCCACTTGGAGCTACAGTAGCTACAATTTGTCTATTGTAATCGCTACCAAATGATATTCCCTCAAAGATAACATCAACTAATCCTCCGTTAGGAGCATAAGGACCATTTAATCCATTTACACTAATATCTGGGATCATTGGAGTTGAATTATCATCCAAGACCTGTGCTGTAAATGACCACGCATCTCCTGCAGTCAAAATATTACTACCAGTTGAATCTACATGAATATATGTTTGAGAAACGATCCATAACTTTTCAACTGTACTTGATGGTTTCAACAATGAATTGCCTTCTGGTGAATAAGATAGGCTTAATTCATATTCTCCTAACTCCATATTTGCATCTACAATTATTGGGAGATTTAACCTTCCATAATCATCAGTATAATTTGTTCCTTGCCCTCCTGCTTGCCATGACCAAACAATTGGTGCTTGTCTAACAGGAACTCCTGCATTATCTATTAATTCGGCAATTACAGTTGTAGTTGTATTTCGATATAATCGAGGAATGGTATTTAATTCAAACTCCGTTGTTCCAATAACTGAAACATTAAGATATGCTCCAGTTGGGGCAAGTGCATTTAAATCCCCTGAGAAATAATATTCTGGTGCCGAGAAATCAGCCCTAATTCCATAAGTTCCTGCTTGGAATCTTGATTCAAAATCAAAGGTATAGTTGAAGACTGCTTCACTATTTACGTCATATGGAACATTATTCCAGAACGTTTCTCCAGAGGAACCAAATGCCAAATTATGGTCTAAATCTACTTGAAGAACGATATTATCACTATACCACGGATTACGAGTACGATTCTCAACAGAACCTACAACTCTAATCTGATCTCCAGTAAGAACTTCTGGAATTATTTCACAGCGATAACCAGTTTCTGGATTTGTTCTCTCAATCGGACCACAAGGAGGTAATTCATTGAATGCTCCGTTTGACATTTTCACAAACCAATGTGTTGAATTCGCTTGAATAAATGGAATTAAAGCCTTCGTATTTGATTGGTTTAATGAAGACATTTGACCGTCCCATAATAATGGATAAGGCTTGTAAGCACGTGCATCATTAAACGAAACTCCAGCATTAATTAATGCCTGTTCATGGAATAAAGTACTCCAAGAACCAAAAGTTCCATCTCCGTTATTTATTGATGCGTTCCACCAATATAGTGGTACTGTTCCATCAATAATCATTTCAGCATCAATATACATTCTTTGTACTGACTTCATATCAAATGCTGGAGTTTCTGAAGGTTCAACATAAGGAAATACTGGATCTAATGGCCCTGCTAATGAGGGATTCATATATCCTTTAATCGTAAAAGAACCTGGAGGTAAAGATACATTAGTATAATTATATCTTCCTTGTACTTGATGCTTTTTCAAAACATCATTCCAGATAATTAATTCATATCCCCCTGTTAATTGGCCAACTCCATTATCTAATGAAGAATTCCAACGTACTTGTTCCCATGTACCATTCGCCCCATTTTGTTGAACAAATGACATAGATGCCCAACCATTAGAGTCTGCCCTATATCCACTTCCAAAAGCATCATATTCTGTAGCATTAGTTAAGTTTCCAAATGGCCCATAATGTTGCTGTTGCCTTACAACTCCGCTAATTTCAAAGGTTACTGGTGCATATGGAATCCTCTGATCAAAAATACCCCTATCCCAATCAGCAGTATAGTGTGTTTTGAAATCAATCCACAATGGTTGCTCATCTGCACGTACATATTCCCAAGCAGTATAATCTAAGGTTGTATTAGCTTTTACTCCAACGAAATTATCAGTTGATACTGCTCCATTAAATGCAAACATTTCAGTAACTTCAGCAAAAACACGATATGTGTTGTTGTCTCCAACATGCAAATCTTCAGGATATAGAAACTGCCCAACTGTGAATTCTCCATTTGCATTTGTTAATACATCAACTGTTTCCACCGCCAAAGTTCCGTTTTCTGCCCATTCAATTTGGACTTGTACAGGAATATTCGGCGCTGGTTCTGTTTGTGCCATTCCTTCAGGAAGCCATGTTACTTCACCACTAAATACTGCTGGTCTAAAATGATCTAACCACAATGTGTCTGGAACATCTAAAGTAACATAGGTGGGTATTTTATCATCTGCATCTAAAATACAATCATTATCATGATCCCAATCGCTACTTATCTCATCTAGTCCACAATTAACTCCTGATCCAAGGTAGCCTTGTTCTAAATAATCAAAATCTGTATCTTCTCTTCCATCATTATCATCATCATTGTCTAAAGCATCAGGACCTGACCCTGGGTTATTTGGGTTGTACAGTGCTTCTCCAGAACCATAATCATCATGATCCCATGGATTTGTAGAGTTTGTTCCGAATCTCGATGGCCAAAGCATAATCTCATCTTCATCTTTCATTCCATCTGAATCATCATCTAAATCAATATCATCTCTTAATCCATCATTATCATGATCCCATAAAATTACATGTATAGAAGTTGTTGGTGCAATTAAGTTATCTGTAGGTTTGTACCCATTTGCTTCTTCCCATGAATTAGAGCGCCCATCTCCGTCCCAATCAATATCTGCCCAATTTGGAATTCCATTATTGTCATGATCCCAAGGAGAACTTTCTTCTCCCCAAAAACATCCAGGCAATTGTTCTTGATCTACGTCTAATCTACCATCGTTATCGTCATCGGGATCTTCTGTATCTGGCACTCCATCATTGTCATTATCAACATCATAATATGTTGGAGATAAATATCCTTGTGACATTCTCCCTCTATCTAAAACAGGATTGAAATAACCGTCTTCATTAACATCTGCATCATTACCATCATCATCATTGTCCTCACAATTATTTCCTAACAGCATATTAAATTCTATTGTTCCTGTATCGTCATCCAAATCAAAATCGGTATCTACTTCGAAAAAGTCCCAAAGCCCATCATTATCGTCATCTACATCATTCCAATCATAAATAGAATCATAATCATCATCTAAATCAACAGTGTCATTATATCCGTCTCCATCATTATCTGAAGATTCTTCATCTGCAACTAATAATGTGTTTAAAGCAACTTCATCTGGTAATGAATTCCCATTCGTATCCGAATTCCAGGTCCAAACACCCAAAGTTAAACCTACGAATGCAAGGAATAACCCTCTATCATTTTTCATATCTGTATAATTAAATGCTGCAATTGTTTGACCATTAAAAGGAATATGGTAGCAGCCTGAATTTGCATCGGGAGTACATTGCCAATCTCCATTTGAATTTACCCCATCATAAGCGCCTTGATCCCAAACTGGATCTGCTCTCGTTGAATATGGTATTGAAAATTGAGCTTGTACGTTATTCAAAGGCATGTGGTATAATATTGCATAAGTATACCCACAAAAGAATCCTGCAACGCCCACATTGTCTGTTCCTCCAGACCACCCACAATCGGACATCGTAAACGTTCCACCCATTTTGGGATCATTAATATCTAAACGGCCATCATTACCTTCGTCTTGATCGAACCAATCGGGCAATCCATCAGAATCTTGATCTGTATCTAACCCATTGAGTAATGAGTCGCCATCACCATCAATATCCCAATCATTCTTACCATTGTAGGAGCTCCATCTTGAAAGAATAAACCAATAAAATTCTGGTACTCTGCCGTCATTATAATTCAATTCAACAGGCTCTTGTGATTCATATGGATTAAATCCAAAGGACATATTCCAAAAATCATTATGTGAATTTAAATATCTGTCAGAATCTTCTGCTCCAGTTAAATCTCCTCCGTCATCAATCGGATAGTAGGGTGTTGCAAAGTTATCTGAACTATCAAAATCTACTACTCCACAATTACCATCATCTGGGTCATAAAAATCAGTAATTCCATCATTATCATCATCCCAATCAATATCATTTGAAAGCCCATCTCCATCAATATCAGTATCTACACTATTTGGTCCGTCATCACGGTATGTTGAGGGATTTAAATTATTGATATCTGCATCATTATCAAGGTCGCAATCAGGATCTATGTCAAGATAATCTGGAATTCCATCATTATCGTCATCAGGATCGTCCCAATTCAAAATTCCGTCTCCGTCCCAATCATTATTTCCTGCATAGGATATTCGCATTGTCAGACATTCATTTGAAGTCGCTACCTGAGGATCATATGCTGGATTTAAAACCATTTGAACTGCGTTATGCACTCCTAAAGTTGGACAATTCCAATCATTTTGTACATCAGAAGTAGGCGTCATAATATATGAATCGAATTCATTTTCTAAGCTGTCATCATCTAAATCATATGGCATCTGTTGACCTGTGACGTGATTAGGATTGTCTGGATTACTGAAACCGTCACCATCTGTATCTGGTGCTCCTCCCATAGCAGGGTCTATCCAATCCCATATTGAATTGTAATTTTGATCAAATGGCCTCATGACATCATTATCTAAATCATTATCATAATCCATTTCACAATCCATGCCAGGAATATTGTCTGTATCATCACCTGGTGTTTGATAAGGGCCTGAACTAGAAAAATTATAATCATTCAATCCATCTAAATTGTAATCAACGTTTATACAAACGTCTGGAATTCCGTCATTATCATCATCAGGGTCCCACATATCTAATAATCCGTCATTATCATCATCTGTATCTGCACTATTTGGAGAACCATCGCCATCTGAATCAGGATCTAAGAAATTAGGTATTCCGTCTCCATCTAAATCCCCATCTTCAATATATGTAAATGTAGAGTTGCCTGCATTTAATAAATCATTACGTTCTATGAAGTCTACGCCACCGCTATAAATTGTATATTCTGTCCCTATTGGAATTGCGGCTACAAAATTACTATTTGTGATATCTGTTGTATTTGATGCATCATATGGATGCCAATCATCCATATCCATCACTCCATCATTATCGTCATCGTAGTCGAAATAATCCTGAACTCCGTCCCCATCAAAATCACATGGCCATTTAAATTGATCAATTCTTCCATCATTATCATCGTCTTCATCATAGCTTTCTGAACCTGAAGAATCTGCATCTTCGTCTGCTACGCCATCATTATCATGATCCATTGGATTTTGATCTGCTAAATATCCAGGACCTAATGGTAGCTCTGTCCACGGATGGATAATATTTGCATCTAGAATTCTATCAGTTGATACGTTTCGAGGGTCAAGTCCAAGAGATTCTAAATTTTCATAATCAATTGGGCCTTCTAGAATCCCATCGTTATCATCATCCCAATCAAATTCATCAAGTATTCCATCGTTATCATGATCATAAGGATCTGTGCCAAAGCATCCATCAAAACGTTCTAATAAATCATAAATACCATCGTTATCATCATCTAAATCATTTAAATCTGAAATTCCATCGTTATCGTGATCATTTGGTGTTGGTTCCTCAAGCATTGTTCCAAAACCGGGAGCGTTTAAAGAAAGTAGAGATAAATCATGAACCTTGCCATATAACACTCCTAAGTCTCCATATCCTGGATCCAATAATGCAGGGTGTTGAACTTGTCCAAATACACTTCCATGCGTAGATTCAGACATCCCATACATTGGTTCATCTATAGTATGAGTTAAAGGGATTCTATCATTTATTTCAATTACCTCAGCATTATTCATTGTGTCAAATAAATTAACTTCTACTAATGCCGTACCAAAAGTTGCAAAGATGCTTCCAAAAAACAACAGGACTATTCCTGCTGCCCAAAATCTTTTTTTATTCAATAAAATCAATTCTAATTCATTATTACGTAAACTCATAATAGAATCCCCCAACCCTTTCCATCACTGTTTTGTATTTGAACGCGATGGAAAAAATATCTTACTTAGTATCATAAATTTGAATTAATATCAATAAAAAAAATTACCTTAAAAAATATATTGCGGCCCTCTGGGAGCGAACTCCCAGAGGTACCCGTAATTCTATTGATAATTTTACAATAATTATGCTTCAAGAATATCTTCTATTCCGTCACCATCATCATCATCATCAAGATGGTCATCAAGTCCATCATTATCAGCGTCAAATTGTCCTGTTAATGGGTTTCCGTCATTAACTTCCCACCAATCCTCTAAACCATCATTATCGTCATCATTATCCGATTTGTCCCAAATCGCATCATTATCATGATCATATCGATAATTACTGAATGCTCCTCCGATTTCATCAACATCTAGTATGTTGTCATTATCATCGTCTGGGTCTACTCCATCGTTTAAACCATCATTGTCGTGATCTCTGCTGTAATCTTCTCCATTTGGACCTACATCTTGGTGATCATCGATTCCATCGTTATCAATATCTAAATCTACTGCATCATTGATTCCATCGTTATCATGATCGTAAATATCTGTATTTGAATCCCCATCTTGTGTTTCTAGTTCATCATCCACTCCATCACCATCATCATCATTATCTTCATTATCCTCAATGCCATCATTATCATGATCGTTTGGATTAGCGTCACTTTGATCAGGTATTCCGTCATTATCATCATCATTATCTAATTCGTCAGGTATTCCGTCACCATCATTGTCGTTATCTGCTTGGTTGTCTACTTGTTGGCCTTGTTGTTGATCAGATTGTTCTCCTTGTTGTTGTTGTTGACCATTTTGTGTTTGACCTTCTTGTTGACCTTCTTGACCATTTTGGTTTTCACCATTTTGGTTTTGACCTTCTTGTTGACCTTGTTGAGCTCCTTGTTCTCCGCCTTCTTGTTGTTGGCCTTGACCATTATCTTGTTGCTCTCCTTGTTGACCTTGCTCTCCTTGTTCACCTTGACCTTGCTGACCTTGACCTTGCTGACCTTCTTGACCTGATTGTTGGCCTTGTCCTTGATCTTGACCTTGTTGACCTTGACCTTGCTGACCTTCACCTTGGCCTTCACCTTGGCCTTCACCTTGGCCTTCACCTTGGCCTTCGCCTTCACCTTGTCCTTCACCTTGGCCTTCACCTTGTCCTTGACCTTGACCTTGTCCTTGGCCTTGGCCTTGTCCTTGGCCTTGTCCTTGTCCTTGTCCTTGACCTTGTCCTTGGCCTTGGCCTTGACCTTGTCCTTGTCCTT
>PAAW01000014.1 GCA_002699515.1 Methanobacteriota archaeon | reverse complement strand
CTGTCCGGTATCTTTTTCTTCGATAACTTCCCCTGGATTTTCATAATGTCCAGAAAATACCCCACCACACATTACAAAATCTGCTCCACCACCAAAAGCTTTTGCCATATCTCCTGGACACGTAATGCCTCCATCCCCAATTATATACCCCCCACACCCGTGCGCCGCATCCGCGCAGTCTATTATGGCACTTAATTGCGGAACCCCAACACCAGTTTTTAAACGTGTTAAACACGCACTACCTGGTCCAATACCAATTTTTACAACATCTACCTTACCATTTATAATTAATTCCTCTACCATTTCTCTGGTAGCTACATTTCCCGCAACAATAATTTTATCAGGAAAACAAACTCTCAGCTTCTCACAATATGTTACAACCTGCTCCATATATCCATTAGCAACATCTACACATATCCATTTGGCTCCAGTATATTCTACGATATCGTTTAAATTTGAAAATTCTCTTTCATCAATACCGGTAGATATCATAAAATAATTTGGATCTAAATTTGTAGAATTTTTGCTATTAAATTCCATAAAATCCTTTAAATTATAAAATTTATTCAAACAAGTTATTATTTTATGTTTTGATAAAATATTATATACACCGAATGTTCCGGTGGTATCCATATTCGAGGCAATTACTGGTACTCCACTCCATTTCATAGTAGAGTATGGAAATGAAAATTCTCTTTCTAAATTTACTTGACTCCTAGATGATATTGTTGTTCTTTTAGGCCGAATTAAAACATTGTGGAAATCCAATTGGGGTGATGTAATAATTTTCATTATACTTTAACTAATTTTGTGACTTTAAGTATATTTAAAATATTTAATTTATATATATGGCTAGAAAAGATGAAAAAGAAGAGGGAGATGATGGTTTAGTAGGAAGAATATTATTAGTTGTCTCGCCTATATTTATTATCGCACTTGTAGTTGTTATTGTTTGTTCATTAATTGCTACTATAATAAGAGTTCAAAAAACAACTGGTAAAATGCCTTTTACTTACGCAAATGTATTACCAAAAGCTGTTAGATGTAAACATACTGAAGGCAAGCCAGATTGTAAAATGGGGGCGATAACTGATGAAAAGTCAAAATTTACTATACTTGGTTGGAAAAGAGATAGCGAAGGTTCTTTTCCTTTACAGAAATCATTAACAGGAACGCTTTCATTTCTAGATACAATGTTACTTATGCTTATAAAAACTATTGGTAATGGTTTATTTGACCCCAACGCACCTAAAAATTTAGATACAATATTTAATGTGGATGGTCAACCAAAAACTTTAGGGGTGGGTAATAGTATAGTAGTTGTTTTGAAATTGGCTGCTGTATTTTTCGCTTTTATGTTTTTATTGCCTATTGGTACACCTTTTGCGGGTATAGGTGGTGCTATATTGGGTGTTTATTTAAATTCAACTATTCTAGGTTATATAGTAGGCATAGTAATAGCAATTCTAAATATTGTATTGATGGGTGCGTGGGTTCCAGGGTTTACCGCATTGAGACTTTTGGGTTACGGAGCAAAAGATTCTGGAGTTAAATTTGGGACCATTGTTAAAAATTTTCTGAAACATTATGGTTGGTTGATTGCTTTTATACTTATAGTAACTGAAGTAATATTGTCTATATCACTTTTGGGAGGGAAGTCTCCTCCTATTATAGCAGGAGCCGGCGCAGCTGGATTGGCTCTTTTATTTTTTATGATAAAAGATAAGAAAATGTTTTATAAAACAAAAGAGTAAACTATGTATTTTAAATAATAATAAAAAATATATATATAAAACTTAATTTATTTATATATAAAATGGGAAAAAAAAAGAAAAAAAAGGTGGTGAGTGCTAGTGGAAAACCATTCGTTAGTGTATGTACTCCTACTTATAATAGACGTAAATTTATTCCTCAATTAATAAAATGTTTTAAAAATCAAACATATCCAAAACAATTAATGGAGTGGATAGTTATTGATGATGGTGAAGATAGTGTTGAAGATTTATTTAAAGATGTAGAATGTGTAAAATATATAAGGGTAAATGAAAAAATGAAATTAGGTAGGAAACGAAATTTCATGCATGAACAATCAAAGGGTGAAATTATTGTATATATGGATGATGACGATTACTATCCACCCGAAAGAGTAAACCATGCTGTAAATAGATTGCGGTCTAGACCGGAAGCTTTAGCTGTGGGTAGTAGTATCGTTTTTATTTATTTTAATGATTTAGATAAAATATATCAATTTGGTCCATATGGACCAACTCATGCTACAGCAGGTACATTTGCCTTTAAACGAAAATTATTAGACCAAACGAGATATGATGATGACGCTGAAATAGCTGAAGAAAAAAAATTTTTAAAAAATTATCAAATACCATTAGTACAGTTAGACCCTATGAAGGCTATTTTAGTTTTCGCACACCAGGACAATACTTTTGATAAAAGAAAGTTGTTACCGGGTCATCCAAAATTTGTAAGAGAAACAAGACTAAAACCAAAATTGTTTATAAAGGATAAAGAAATGCGTGACTTTTATATGAAAGCTTAAAATATAATGTTATATAATATTATATGTTAGGTTGGATTAAAATTCTTAAAAAAAAGTTTAAAAAAATGTCTCCCATAGCGCAATTTTTAATTGCGGTGGTTCTAGTAGTTGTTATCAGACGTTTAATA
This sequence comes from Methanobacteriota archaeon, assembly GCA_002699515.1. Lineage (GTDB taxonomy): Archaea > Thermoplasmatota > Poseidoniia > Poseidoniales > Poseidoniaceae > MGIIa-I. The sequence goes on along the minus strand of PAAW01000014.1, from coordinate 6,097 downwards.
CATTTATTAGTATACTCTAATTATTTGACCGGATATTTAGAAAATTTCGGTAATCCCAAATCTATTACATATTTTTACATGAATGGTTGTGGGCATTGTGAAAAATTTACACCAACATGGGATAAATTTTCCAATAATTATAAAGGTCCTCTAAGTTTAAAAAAAATGGAAAGAAAAGAGGCAGGTGATAATACACTTAAAAAATATAATGTTCAGGGGTTCCCTACAGTTATAATGATAGACGAAAATGGTAACGGAAAACCATTCGAAGGTGATAGAACTATATCTGGGTTAGAGAGATTTGCTAATCAGGAATAATATTATCTAAAAATCTATAAATTCTATTAATATCTAATTTATTGATTTCATAATTATTATTTTCAAATAATTCAATAATTTCTTCTATCGAATATTTTTTTTTAAGATGATAGAAATATGAAAACATATCTTTAATATCCATATTCAACTGTTTACATAAATTTTGTATAAACAAACTGTTATTATATTCTGTAGAATATTTTGTCAAAACCTTTGTAAATCTTACATTTTTTGGATTATAATCTATTTTTTTATTTCCAAATTTTTCATGATACAAATGATTATTGTAGAATGTTTTTGTTAACGAACTCATTTCATTAAATATCCATATTTGTTTTTGAAAAGTTATTCTATCAATATAATCAGAAAAACAAATATTGTTTAGTATATCTTTATAAAATGGTATTGTGTTATTTTTTGGAAAATGTTCCAATACATCAATAATATTTTCATGGAATAATAATCCAACACTAGTTCTATCTGTTTCATTCATTAATTCTGTATGTTGATTTAATTTGTAATTATTATTAAATAATTTTTTTATGATATCCTTTACATCTTCATTGTAATTTTTTTTTTGAAACATATTTTGTATCAACTGATTTTTTAATATACTTTCTTGATTCTTATAGATATCAAAGGTTGATTTTAATTTTCTTAAATCTCCTTGAATATAACTGACCATTTTTTTTTTCAAATCATCTTCTAATTTGGGCATCAAAATATTTAATATATTCCTTATTTGGTCGTTTGTGGGTGTTTTAAGATCGACTGTTTCACATATTTTAATCATTTCTTTTATTTTTTTATCAATGTGATAGTTTCCTATACAAATTATAGGTATCATTGTTATTTCTTCTTTTTTTTGTTTTTTTGTTTTTTTTGGCCTAATTAACTTGATTAATGTATTGATACCACCTTTATCGCCACTATTCATACCATCAATCTCGTCCATAATTATTGCTATTTTTTTTATTTTTTTCTGCATTAAACTTAACACATTTTTATCACTCATATTATGTTTTGTTATTTTGTCTACAATTGTTTTATTTCTAACATCCCCAGCATCAAATTTTATAATATCATAATTTAATTTTTTCAATATTTTTTCAACAAATACAGATTTACCTGTCCCTGGAGACCCATAAACATACATACCTCTTTTGGTCAATACATTTTTTTTATTATTTTCAAATGTATTTAAACATTTTATGAGTTTTTCTTCATTTTGTTCACGACCTAATAAAAAATTCAAATTTAATTGGTCCATTTATTTAATTTTACCTTTATTTTTTTAAATACTAATTTGTGTCTTTTCATAAAATCTTCGACGATTTTTTTACATTTGGGAGATTCAAAAACAAAGCATGTCAAATATCTCACTAATTCTATTTTTCTGGGAAATACCTTATTTTGGTAATATGTTTTGCGCTTTATTAAAAACTTGGGGAAATTAAAAGCTAAATATGTATTAAAAATAAAACTATAATCATTTCTTAGTAAAAATCTATAATATCTGCTATCCAAATCGTAAGATATTTTTAAATTATACGTATTAAACCAATACTTCTTATTACACATCGCAAACTTATTCAAGCACATAAATGACATTATCTCTCCAACAATATCTTCTGGAAGATTATTTAATTTAAGTACATTCATTTGATATAAACAATTATTTTCTTTTATATCAAAATTAACACAGTCCTGTATTTCGTATACCGTCCCATTCTATATTACACTCTTTAGCGAAATTGCATTTATTTAATTTTGTTGGGTAATTCTTTTTAAAATCTATACCTACTCCTGAATTACAATCTCCAGACATATCTCCTAAATTTTTTGTATTCATACATTTACCATCACTCATAAGTGTCCAATAGTCTGGACACGTCCCCACTTCTGGAGGGAAGCGTACCCCCTTTTTAGCAGATGTCATCAATGCGGCTATAACTAACATGTTAATCATAAATATTGCTATTGCTATTTTTAAAACATTACTTTGAAAAGACATTATATATTAATTTATATATAATAATTTTTTTGTATATTTAATATAAATACAATCATGAATGAAAACGGACGAGTAAATATACTAAATCCTAACAATAATACTGTTTTTGAATTATATGATAAAATTCCTATTATGAATAAAACATCTAATTATAGAGAAGCTTTAACAGGGAATTTAGAATCAACCACATTATCTGATACATTTTTTTCAGCTGAAAACATACTTTTATTACAACATTCTATAATAGCAGGTGTTCACAAAAGTTCCAATGGTAGATATCAAATTGGATATCAAAATGAAGATACATTGAAAATAATCATGCGAAGTATATTTTTACAACATTCAACAAATTTATCTACTAATATAATTCAACAAGTAGTATCTCTGAATAAACTTGTTACAAATTATTGTATTCCTCAAATATGTGGTGAAGCCTCCGGATATATTAAATATAAAAATGATGTTACTACCTTAGCTGCTCCTTTAGAATATGGGGTTTCTACATATAATTCAAATAATCTTGAACTTAAAAAATTTTTTTAAGTAAATAAATAAAAAAAATACTATTTATTTATTTATATGTCAGATATTTTTTTACATTTATATGAAAAATATAAATTTATATGTGAAGTAAAAGAGTATAAGTCAACGGGACACCTATGTTTATATATTCAAAATATTAATCCAAAATTCATAAAAAAAAATCTTAAAGAAATTCTTGAATTTATTTTTTTATTAATAAAAAAAGCATTAGAAATCTCTAATAAATATGGTAAAAAATTATTTTGCTCACATGTTTATTTAGAAAATGCATCAAATAAAAATTTTAATTTAATATTATTCAAAAAAATAAATAACGCAATAAATAAAATGGGTGGTGATGATATTTTAGAAACATGTTATATCTATAATAGTTCTTCTATTATGCAAAACATATATAATATTATCAAAATTTTTATACCTCCAGACACTAGAAAAAAAATTTTATTTGTTAAATAATACTTTACTTGAATAAAATATTATTTTAAAAAAAATTGGTGTCTCCTATCGATAAAAGATAACTCCCACAACTTTCTGAAAAATTTATTTCTGTATTTTGAAACCAATGGACATATGGTTCTATTTTATAATTTAAATTTTCAAAAAACATACCATATTTACATGTAACATCTTCTATGCTATCTGTAGAATATGAGTATGTTAATTTATTTTTTGCCGCATTATATATATTATGTGGCCATAACCATAATCTATCATTATGATATCCTTGCATTCCTACTATATAACCTGGTAACCATAAATATTTTGAAGGCATTTTAGGTATCGTAACTGGAGTTACTTTATGTATATTATTTGAGTCTATATAATTAATTATAGATTTTGATTGCTTATTATTTAATATATTTAATAAAATAGCCAATGAATTACCCGCTGTTTCCATTACATCAATATTTGGATTTATTTTTAGATATTTACCATTCCAAAATTTTTCCATAAATATATTTTTTATTTTAATATAACTTGTTGTATAATTACTATTTATTTCCGGAAATATTTTTTTTAAATTTTCAAAACATTTAATGCTGTATAAATAAAGAACATTTGAAAATAAATCAGGACCATTAAATGCAAATGTGTCATACCACGAATGAAAATATTTACCTTGTAATAATCCATTTTCTGTATTTTTTATCATGTAGTCAAAAACTGATACAATTTCATTTTTAATTGATTTTATAAAATTTTTGTTTTTTGTAAATTTATAATATAACCAACTTGTTATGATAAATTGTGGATTACTATCTGTTGGTTCTGAAAAAACCTTATCATCTTTATAAATAGGTATATTATCACCACCTAATTCTATGTTAAATAATATTTTTGTAATATAATTTTTTTTCCCTATTCTTAAAGGAACCAAACCATCTTCTCTAATATTTTTAGACTGCTTAGCTAATACGGACTTAATTAATTCTAAATCTTTTTTATGAGCAAAAAGTCCTAAACTAGTTATAAATGCATCTCTAGTCCACATATCAGAGTAAAATCTATTTCCTGCTAAAATCATTAAATCATCTCGTCTATTTTTATGAATTGTTTCAAATGCCAAATTTTTACAATATAATCGTTTGTCTTTTATATTACCATTAATCACTTTAAAATTTAACCTTTTGTTTTTTAAATATAAAAATATTAATAAAAGTATTACTAATATAATTACATTTCTTTTGTTAATTTTCATCAACTCTATAAATAATTAAATTATTTTATTGCTCAGTAATAACCTCATTAATAAAAATAAAAATTTTATTTGTTAATGAATAATTATTTTAATCATATTTACTTTTTCTTTTTCTGTTTCTTTTTCTTTTTAATTTTAGCACCAATTCCCTTAGCTCTTACAATTCTATCATTTTTATATTTAGAATATTGTTTCTCTAACACATTAAGTTCTTCTAGCCACATTTGTTCAATAGTCTTTTTCTTAATCTTTTCTAATTCTTCTTCTTTTTGACCTTTTTGAGTTAATAGTTTATTATAATTCTCTTCCTCTACACTATCAATAGGCATACTCCTTAAATATTTATATTCTGTATCATCTCCGATAATATCATAACCTTTATTTTTCAACATTTCAATTACTTCGACTTTCTTTTTCTTTCTTAAAATAAGCGTAGGAGGTTCTACTATTTGTTCGTGAATAAACTTAGCCTTATTACTAAGCAACATAACATCTTTTTCTAAAGAAGCTATAATATGTTGCTTTCTGCGAATATATGTTTTATATCTAATCGGGATATATTTGTTAATAATATCGTAAACATCCTCATATTTTGTTAATTTTTGATCTTCATCAAATAAATACATATTTGTTGTGGATTTTGTTGTGGTTAATCCAAATGTTTTTTCAAATAAATTTATGTTGTTATCTATTTTCTTAGATACTAAGTTTGGTAGAACACCTATATGGAGTTTTACAGTAAATTCAATTGTTGTATCTGTACAACTATCGATATAAGACTTTACAACTGGTTTCTTTTTCTTACCTTTAGAATCTTTATCTTCCATTAATTTTTCCAAAAATGCCTTGTACGGACTAGTCCATGTACCAATAGGTAATTCGGTTATTTTTACTGTATCATGACCAATAACTTCATATTTACCTTTAATTAAATATTTTTTACCCATGTCATCTAATTTTATAATATCTCCTGTAAATCCCTCATAATACGGCTCAATTGTTCCTGTGAATTTCTTTTTACCAAAACTCATCGCACATTTACAATATTCTATAATAGCATCCACATCATAACTTAATCCTTCATAGCTAAATCCTGTTCCAATACCTTTTCCTCCATTTACCAAAATCATAGGAATAATTGGCATATAATATTCCGGTTCTACCGGTGTACCATCATCATCCAAATAATCCAATACAGCTTCGTCTTCTTTTTGATATATAAAACGAGTCAAGGGATTCAGTGCTGTAAAGATATATCTTTCACTAGCTGAGTCCTTTCCACCCATTAATCTTGTTCCAAACTGTCCTAACGGCAACAGTGTATTTATATTATTACTTCCAATATATTCTTGTGCCATACCAACAATCGCCTTATTTAAACTCATTTCACCATGATGATATGCTGAATGTTCACTTACATAACCCGCAAATTGTGCTACTTTAATCTCATTTACTAAATTTTTCTTAAAGGCTGAATACAAAATTTTTCTTTGACTTGTTTTTAAACCATCCATCAAATTTGG
>PAAW01000013.1 GCA_002699515.1 Methanobacteriota archaeon | reverse complement strand
CTTGATTGAAAAGAGGATTAATTTTTATTTCATAAGTTAAATTACCTGGGCCAAAAGGTATAGAACGAACAAAAATAACTTTGCCATTTGTAAAATTACTACTCCTACCAATTTCAAATCCGTTCTCTAAAATCAAAACCTCTAAATCACCTGATTTAGGTGTATTAATTACTGGATCAATATCCTCAAATGCCAAATTTACTTCAATAGAAACATCAGAACCAGATTTTAAAAATGGCAATGTTTCGGGTATTTTAACACCTAAGTCATTACGTACTAACCAACTATGAATTCTAACATCGTTTTCTACCGATTTTAAATTTTCAGAACCCACCAAGATAATTTCAGGAATGCTTTTTATGCCATCGTCCCTTACTAAACGAACCCTAATTTCTAGATTATAATCATCTTCCCAATTAGGATTAATCCTAAATTTTAATTTTGAAAGGTTCTCACTAGTCTCATAATATTCAAATGGTTGTTCACTTAATTCAATTAACTCAGTATCCCCAGATAAAATAAATGGATCTCCGTTCACTGGAAAACTAAAATACATCTCATATAAATTTGAATTAAATTGGTATTCAATAGATTCAATACTTCCAATTGTTACTGTATGCTTAGATTCTATTTCAAGCCATTTTTCAGAAGAAACTAAAGGTTGTGTCGAATTAAGCAAGACAGTATCTTTTGTTAAAAGTCCTGGAGTATAATGTTGGTCAACTAAATTAACAAGGTAAGAAGATTTTACACTAGAATATATAGGGATTGGGACCTCATAATAGCCATTAACGGGATTGGAAAGTGCTAATAAATCATTTATTGTTGAAATGAAATTTGAATCATAAGATTCTCTAAATTCAATTTTAGGATCATAGGGAATATCCAAAGAACTAATTAATATTCTTTGATTTATTCCTGTTAGCTTTAATTTCCCTAATACATAACCTTGGCCTTTTGTATTCCATACATCCCCTAATTGTGTAATATTTTCATTTAAACTATCTATCTTTGTTTCATTTAAACAAATTCTGTAAATTCCAAGATTATTTCTTATTTCAAATTCTGAAATTACCGAAGAACCTAATCTTATTTCTGCATCTAATTCAATTATTTCACCCAATTCAGGATTTAAATCTAAGCATAATCCAAAAACTGAATTTGAAGGAATCCAGAAATCAATATATTTTGGAGAACCAGTAGATAAAGTGACTAATTTAGATAAGGAACCATCAACCCATCTATCTTGTGAACCCCAAAATCCGATTTCGTTCCTAGAAAGATTCCATTCCGGATCTCCATCATTACGAATATCAATAAGTGGTGATAATGGAAGCAAACCAGTCTCAAATTCTATAATAAATGATTTAAAAGACCAAGCACCATTATTTGAAACCCATCTCAATAAGATATTCTTTGAAGGTTTTTCTAATTCTAAATATCCTGAATTTGAAATATTATTCCAAATTCCTAAACCTTCTGAAATTTGTAATTGACCAGTTCCAGATACATCTATATCAGTATTAAGTGATACGATTGGCCTTGTAGAAAAAATTTCAGGCAATTGAATATCTCCCGAACCTTCATATTTTTCATCAACCCAATTTCCATTACTAATCCAACCAATCTCATTTGGATTTTGGAAAAATTCGGTACTCCATAAATTTCCTAATGAAATAGAGTGAATAATTGGTGAGATCGGATCATCACTCCATAAATGCAATTTGATTCTAATACTTGGATGAGTTAACCAATCAATCCTCCCCAAATCTGCAAATAATTCCTCCCTGCCTTCATAACCTAAAATCGGATTGTTTGTTTGAGCATCTAAAATTGTCCAATCAATACCAGTATTTTCGGGAGTTTCTGCTAAGATATTAAGAAGACCAAAAGGACCTTCTCTAACTGAATGATATTGCCCATAACCAATAATTGGAGATGTCCAGTTAGCATCTCCTGAACCCTCGACTTTAGCTGCTCCTGTTCCCGAACCAGAAACTGGAGTAATTGAAATATCATCAAGATTCCAACCATCATAAGTAACACTAAAATCAGTTGGACCCAAACCAAATCTAATTCTGAAATCGCTATTACCCGCAATATAAGAATCAACTCTATGCGATTGTAATGAATAACTGCTATCTGATACTGATCCAGAATTTTCCCAAATTGTTGACCAACCATTTGTACCTTTCACTTGAAAATATGCATGGTCCCAAGAACTACTTTCAACGCCTAATTGCTTCCAGAAATTTACATTCCAACCACCACCACAAGAAGAACAATCAATACTAGGAGATGTTGCATAATACGTAGTTGCCATTTGATTAGGGTATTGCCCTAAATAAGTGTAGATTGCTTTTGAACCACTATGAGCTCCAGCAGAATCTACTCCCCAAGCCCAACCGCCTGCAGCATCTAAAGACCATCCATGGTTAAATGATTCAAAGTCCCAAGATGCAGGAGGAGTATTAATTCTTAATCCCGTGAGATTATAATCTACATTTTCAGATTCTGATCTGAAATTTGTCCAATCATTTTGAGAACTCCACTGATGATCATCTATGGAAATATCTACTATCGGTTCTAAATCAAATTCTAAAAGGTCCAATGCATTATCTTCTGGAATAAGTAATGAAAAATCTTCCGAAAAACCATTTGGAAATGAATTAACCTGAACAATCTCTGATTCTCCAATTAATGTCATTTTACTATTAGAGGACATATTTTCTAGATGATTATCATCATACAACAAGTTTGAAAATGAACTGAAAACCATAATCAATATCATAAAAATGGCTAGCAAATTTCCTCTCAAATGCATACTCGCCATTGAACCTCGTGTGTCTTGGAGGTTTGTCAAACCTTTTACGGCCCCTAAGGGGCCGAAATTAGTAATTAATATCACCCTAGTTCGTTTGGGCAAGTTGTGGATAGAAAAGAGGAACTCAAAAAAATGGCTGGAATTCATGCAGCAGGATATGTAAAAAATGGGATGAAAGTAGGTTTAGGAACTGGCTCAACTGTAAAATATACAATACTTGAATTAGGAAGAAGAATAAGAAATGAAGGATTAATAATCAGTTGTGTTCCAACAAGTATTTCAACAGAAAAATTATCTATAGAACAAGGCATTAAACTATATGAGTTGTCCATTCTCGAAGGGTTAGATCTCGTAATAGATGGTGCTGATGAATTTGATGAAAATTTGACACTAATTAAAGGAGGAGGAGGAGCATTAGTACGTGAAAAAATAATAGCTCAAGCTTCTGAAAAAATGATTGTTGTTGCTGATGAATCCAAAAGAGTTGAGAAACTAGGGAAATTTGCATTGCCAGTTGAAGTCATAAAATTCTCATGGAAAGAAACCCAGAGAAAAATTTCAGAAATAACAAATATTGAGATCTCTAGAATCAATAGAAGAATGAATAATGAAACTAATGAGCCAATGATTACAGATAATGGAAATTTTATACTAGATTTATCTCTTGAAGAAATTAATAACCCTTCACAATTAGAAAATGAATTAATACAACTTGCAGGTGTTTTAGACTGCGGTCTTTTCTGTGATATTGCTAGTACTGTTGTATTGGCTAATCCCGAAGGTATTGAGATTATAGAAAAACGGGCCTGACGGGGTTCGAACCCGCGGCCTACGGATTAAGAGTCCGTCGCTCTACCTGGCTAAGCTACAGGCCCATTACATCCTCAAGATATGCGGTTTTAGATTATTCCCCTAATCTCAAAAGATATGAGTGCCTGATTCTCCTCTAAGTGTGCTTAATGCATTTCCTGGAGAACATAATAAAACCCTGCAAGTATCTAATTTTTGAACAACGGAGATCATTGCTTCAACTTTAGGACCCATTGATCCTTCAGGAAATTCTCCAGAATTCAAGTGTTCTTTAGCTTCATTAAAGCCTAATTTTGAAATCTTTTTGGAATTTTTTGTACCAAACCCAAGTTCAATTTGATCTACTGCAGTAGACGTTATGAATACATCAGCACCCAATCCTATTGCTAGCAATGCCGAAAAACGGTCCTTGTCGATAACGGATGCTACACCTTTCCAAGTATCCTCAATCACAATTGGAATACCTCCACCACCACCACAAACAACTACAGCGCCTAATTCAACTAATTTTGAAATCAAATCTAGATCTAGTACCTTAAGAGGTAAGGGGGAAGGTACAACTCTCCTCATTCCTTTTTCTGTTTCGGCCACATCCCATTCTGCAAGTATCTTATTTTTATCATTCAATATTGGTCCAATTGGTTTTGTTGGTTTTGTAAATGCAAAATCGTTTTCATCTACAAGCACTCTTGTAAGGACTATTGCAGTTCTTTCTGGTCGGGATTTTAAATCTAGTAATGAATCTAATTCCAATGATAATTCATGGCCAATCATCCCCTGTGTAGCCGCAACCCAAGTTGATAAATCTGTTCTAATTCTATTAGAGTCACTTCCCCTTTCTTCAAGTAAAAGTAAATCTCCCACTTGGGGTCCATTACCATGTGTCAAAACAACATTAAAACCAGCTTCTAGCAAGTCAACAACATCATTTAAAACTAGTTTAAGTGCTTTATTATCTTGAAATTCTTTTGGCTTAGTAGGGTCACTTAATGCGTTCCCACCAATCGAATATAATGCTAATTTTTTAGCATGTTCGGAACCTACTCCTGTGAATACCAACCTTTCAACCTCATCTATCTCACACAACATACTCTCTTGACCTTTTTCAATATAATTAAGAATTTTAACATATTTGTCAATATCTCATGTATTTATGCGTCTGTTTCAAAAGAAAGGTTAGGTTCGCATCAGTTAATGGCAAAGACTCTATGGATTTCTGACGTGCAATCTGGTTCATTTACTGGAGATTCTGTTGAATTAAAAGGATGGATAAAAAGGCATAGAAGCAGTGGTAAAATAGTTTTTATGACCCTAAGAGATTCCACAGGAGAAATTCAATGCGTAGCTAAAAAGGCAGAACTTGAAGAATTAGAGTTCGAAGCCATTAAAAATGCATTAATTGAAAGTAGTGTTGTTTTAAAAGGTAATGTAAAAGCAGACGATAGAGCTCCAGGAGGACATGAATTATCACTCAGTAATGTCACAATCATTGGAGGAGTAAATGCAGAAAAACCATTTCCAATAACTGAATCGGCAATGGAAGACACTGAAGGAGGAGAAACGGAATTTTTACTCGACAATAGGCACCTTTATCTTCGCACAGGTAGAATGACTACAATGTTAAAAATACGTTCATCGATTTTTGGATCTATACACTCATATTTTAGAAATCGTGAATTTATTGAATACCAAGCACCATCTTTTGTTGCAGGGGCTGTAGAAGGTGGGTCTACTCTCTTCGAAGTACCTTATTTTGGACGTAAAGCATACCTTACTCAATCTTGGCAATTATATGCTGAAGCTGCTATGCCTGCATTGGAAAGACTATACACAATTGCACCATCATTTAGGGCTGAAAAATCTAGAACAAGGAGGCATTTAACTGAATTTTGGCATGCAGAAATGGAAATTGCATGGGGAGGTAACGAAGAAGTTATGGCCCATGGAGAAGCATTAGTACGCCATATTGCAAAGAATCTACTTGATGAAAGAAGTGAGGAATTAGAAAGCATAGGTAGGGACATTGATCTGATTTCAAGATATGCTGATTCAAAATACCCAAGAATTAGATATGATGAAGCTGTAGAAACATTACAAAGCATGGGAATTGATATTGAATGGGGTCAAGATTTAGATTATTCAAAAGAAAAGGTCCTTACTAAAGATTTTGATGTACCACACTTCCTTACGCATTATCCCAAAATCGCCAAACCATTCTACCATAGGCCAGATCCAGAGGATGACAAATATGTTCTTTGCCATGATTTATTAGCACCAGAAGGATATGGGGAAATAATCGGAGGAGGAGAAAGAACTTGGTCTGAAAAAGAAATTCTAGAAAGAATTGATGAAGAAGGCACACCAAGAGAACCTTATGAATTCTATATCGATGTCAGAAGATATGGTGGTGTACCTCACGGAGGATTTGGAATGGGTGTTGAAAGAGTATGTAGTTGGCTTTCAGGAGCAGATCATATTAGAGAAGTAATACCATTTCCAAGAGACTCGAGAAGAGTTACTCCTTGATCATTATTTAAGATTTTCAAAATAAGTAATTATTTGCTCACTAACTCCACATAAGTCTTTTTCTTTGATAAATATGTCAGAAGCATCTATTAATTCTTCATGCCTTGTGTTGAATGCGATATTGAATCCTGAATAATCAAACATACTCTTATCTTGCCTACTATCTCCAATTGAAACTGTTTGTTTTTTACTCACTGATAATCTCCTTTGTAAGATTTGTACAATTGAACCTTTAGCAATCAATTGTACTTGATACCTCCCTAACTCAGGAATTTGTCCATTTTCTGAATAATTCCAACCATTTGTAAATACATTTAATTTAGTATCAAAACCAGAACAAAAATTTTCAGAACTAAGTTTATCTATTCCTCCAAACCTTGGCTTCCATTTTCGATCACTAATGAAAAAGGATGCTATTCTATGAGCGACAGGATGCATTCCTCCAGAAATTATTGAAACATCCAAACCATATTCAATCAAAGAACTTATTGCTTTTTCAATATTTTTCATTAATGGACAATCACTTAAAAGTTCATGTAATTTTTCATTGGTCATATGTTCACCTAAAGCACCTCTGATTAAATTAAGATCATATTTTATCCAGTCCCATTCAGAGATTAAACCAAGCTGAAATGCGTCATATGCTTCTTCATTAGATAAATTCAATTTATTATAAATCCATTCCCAAGTGGAAAGATAATCCACAAGTACGCCATCCATATCAAAACAAACTAACCCTTTAGACATAATTACACCTAATCTGAATAATTTGTAACAATAAATTCTGTTTGTTTCCCTAGAATATATGAGATTATTGCAGACATTAAAGAGAGCATGCCTAAAACTGTTGCCCCTATTGTCACAAATGCAGTACCCATAGATACGGAATCTATAGAATCATACTTTCCAATGACATTGTATACTAAAATAAATGATGTTAATATCATCAATAAACCAGGCACTCCAAATAAAAATAAAGGATTTTTTATGTTTTTACGGATATTATTTACAGATTTTATTTTTTTTGTGTTTTTATCTAAAGAAATTGTTTTTTCAACAATTATTTCATTTATTTCTCCTTTTGAAATAAAGTGATTATATCCAATATTATCAAAAAAGATCCATGATATTTTTTCAAGTTCCTCATTAAGATTAATTAGACTACTTTTCACCATGTTATTTGAATCTTTAACTACTAATGCAGTACTTTTTAATTTTTTAATTTCTGATTCTAAAATATCCTTAAATTTTTTCAATGACATTTCTCTATCTAAATTAATCACTAATAAATTACTTTCAAAAGTAACCTCTTTCAAATTAGCAGAGATGTTTTTACCATCGCTATGAGAAAAAACACAACCTAAATCTGTACAATATGATTCTGAATTATCAATAGAATCAATGCCGATTACTCTAATTTTTTCAGAATATTCTTTTGCAAGAATAAGAAATGAACTAATTCTTATTTCTTGGTTCCTGGAAATGAATGTGATTTGCATCCTAACATGCAACTCCTGCATGTGAATAGTTATACATTTTTTGAAAAGAACTACACATTTACCTATTATCTTGAAATTAAATAACTATTCCGAATGTTGTGTCAGAGCATTTTGGTGTCATCATAATCATACCTGCATTCAACGAGGAAGACTATGTTAAAGACACGATTTCATCTATTCCAAAGGATATTGATCTTGTTATTTTAATAAATGATGGATCTACTGATTTGACAGTAAAAAATGCAGAAAATACATTTAATAATAAAAAATGGAGCAAGATAGATAATAGTTCATCTAAATCTAATTTTTTAATAATTAATCAAAAAAATAAGGGTGTGGGTGCTGCAGTTTGTAATGGCTTAAAAAAATCATTAGATTTATTTAACTCTGGAAAACTAACTGAATTATTTCCTGATAAAGAAGAATGGATAATCGTGATAATGGATGCTGATGGACAAATGGATCCAGAAGACATTAAACCATTAATACAACCTTTAATTACAAATAGAGCCGATCATGTCAAAGGAGACAGATTTGATTTAAAGGGAATGCCTAAATCACGTAAATTCGGTAGTTTCCTCTTGAAAAAACTGATGCGTTTTGCTAGTGGATATCCAAAAATAAATGATACTCAATGTGGATATAGAGCTATAAAAATGAACATGCTTGAAAAATGGGATTTTTCTAATTTTTGGAGTGGTTTCGGGTACACAAATTGGTGGATTTTAGAGTCAGGAAGAAGAAGTTTTAGATTAGAAGAAATTCCTGTAAAATGCATCTATAATGGGAAAAAATCTAAACTAAAAGTCAGAATTTTTTTACCTAATGTCTCTCTCTTGATTTTTATGAAATTATGGAGAAGAGGTTGGGATTGGTACATACTTGGAAAAGGCACAGAATCTAAATCAGTAAGAATATGTATTTCCATACTTTGGTTTAGCTCACTTGCATCTATAATTTCAATACCATTATTTTCAATATCAGGGTTAAAAGCAATTATCTATTCAGCAATTAGTTTATTTATTGTTAAAAAATTAGACGATAATGAATCCGAAAGGAGGCTTAAATCAGGAAAATACCCTCTAATTGAATAACCCATAGTATCTTTTACTTTCAGTTTAGGAAGGTAGCATGGAAACGAATTCAAATGGCAAAAAATACATCATCACTGCAGAATTTGTTAAAATAATTCACATATTATTGATTAGTTACATGACATTTGGGTGGATTGTAAATAATCGTTATGTTTGGCTTTCAATAATAGCACTAGCCCCCCTTTTCCACATTCATTGGAAAACAAATAAAGATACGTGTATTCTAACAGATATTGAAAAACAATTAAGAGGAAATAAAGAAATTCAAGGCACATTTATTGGAGGATTGGGAAAGAAATTATTGAATAAGGAACTTAGTGATTCTACAGTAGCTAAACTTGCATATGGCATCATGTATTCGTCAGCAATAATCTGTTTTTTAAGGTATCAATTAACCTAATTAGTCTTATTTTTTGAATTAATATTCAGCATAATAATAATTATTATTAATTTGTTATTTATTAGTTTTTTTTAAATTGTTATTAATTTTAGAAGGTACTATGGCGGAAAACAAAAACGACTCTGAAGGCGACAAATCTGAAACTCTTTCGGATAAAAATAATCCCTATGATGCCATCATCATTGGTGCTGGTGCAGCAGGGGTTGGAGTCGCAATTGCCCTTGTAAATGCAGGAATTCAAAACTATCTTATTATCGAAAGAAACACGGTCGGATCTTCTTTTGCTTCATGGCCAGATGAAACAAGATTCATCACACCATCATTCCCAAGTAACTCAATTGGCATGCTTGACTTGAATTCTATTGCTATTGGTGTTTCACCAGCATACAGTATGAGAATTGAACATCCTAATGGAAGAGAGTATGCTAAACACCTACAGGATCTCGCAAAATTTTTCGAATTAAAAATCTCCAATAATACTAATGTAATAAGTATTGATAAAAATGAAGAGAGATTTTTTATTAAAACAGATTCTAAGACATTTTATTCAAAAAACGTAATTTGGGCAGCAGGTGAATATCAGTCTCCTTCTATTAATGTATTTCCAGGGAGTGAACTATGTCGTCACACATCAACTGTTTCTAAATATGGAGATTTAGAGGGTGATGATTTCCTCATTGTTGGAGGTTATGAAAGTGGAATTGATGCTGCATATCATCTTGCTAAACAAAACAAAAAGGTTCGTGTTTTCGACATGAATTGTCCTTGGGGTGAACTAAGTTCGGATCCTAGCGTGGCCTTATCTACTTATTCATTTGAACGGGTTAGAGATGAAAGTTTTGAAAATAATGTTGAATTATTTTCAGAAACAAAAGTAAAGTCTGTTACATTATTAGAAGAAACTTATGAATTAAGAACTGAAGAGGGCCAACTCTTCAAATCCATGGTGAAACCACTCCTAGCAAGTGGATTTGAAGGAAGTCATAAATTTGTTTCTCATTTATTCGAACAAAGAGATGATGGTTTTCCAAAACTTAACGAGAATGATGAATCTACAATTGTTCCTAACATGTATCTTTGTGGCCCATCTGTACGTCATGACAATCATATTTTCTGTTTTATCTATAAATTTAGGCAACGCTTTGCAATCGTAGCTAAAGACATTGCATCATCTCTTAATTTGCCAACTGAAGAATTCGTCGAAGCATATAAATCATGGGGGATGTATTTAGATGATTTATCTTGTTGCGGTCAGGAGTGTTTGACATGTTGACTAAATACATCAAGATTAGTTTTGGAAAAGTTCTGAGTCCAGAATGGCTTGGGCAAACAATCGCTAGCCTTTGCTGGATTGTCAGTGTGTTTTTTTACGAAATAAATGAAATCGGTGATTGGTTGCAGTTAATCGCAGCATCGTCTTGGTTTTTGTCAAACATCTCATCAGTTATTTCTATCAGGAGACCTTGAAATGTCGGCTATACTTAAGCCATTAAAACAGCCTATTCTCCAGCCCGTAAATCTACATACCATACGAACAGCACTAATTGAACATGCTATAACTCTGTTGAGTCAACAACTATGGTGCTGGGGGCGAGATATAAGTCGTCCAGAAGGTAATTGGTTAGTAGAAATAGGTTTTGAACGCATCGAATCCCCATTAGAGCGCAAGAAGTGCTCTAGTATGTATTCACTTAAAATAAAAGATAATCAGTGTATCATACTACGTGGTTTTGGGGTTTTTTATGGAAATAATGACCATGGCGGGATTTTTCTACCGCGATATAAATTCTTGCCAAGATATTCAGAACATTCAAATTTGAAATTTCTACCTTGGGAAGAAAAGGATTTACCTAAAATGGAACCTCCATCAGAGTCCCAACAAACTAGTTGTGAAACTCTTACTATTGATTTAATTAATTGGATAATTAACTATGAAGAAAATATTGTCAAACAACTTGGAATAGAGTATCGCCAATCTACCTTAGCTGAGTGGGATAATAGAATAAGAGAAATCATACCTGCAGAGAAAATGACTCAAGAATGGAGGCTACTAGGAATTGCTATCTCAGAAGAGATAGGGGCATTGAATCGTTGATTAAAAAGAAAAACAATAACTTAGATTCTATATTTCTCAACGGCATTTCCTTTAATTAAATGCTCATTCAAAATTATTTCTAAAGATTCTTCAGTTAATTTATACCAGATTCCCTCTGGATAAATTACACACGAAGGTCCAGACTCACATTGATCTAAACATCCTGATTTTTGCACTCTAATATTTACTAGCCCAGAATTTTTTGCCATTGTTTTTAATTTGACCATGAGTTCTAAACTATTTTTGCTCATACAACATCCTCTTTGAGAATTTTTATCTCTTTCGTGTGAGCAGACGAATACATGCCTCTCAAACTTTTGATTACTCAATATTTGCCACCTCTTCAAATTTTAATGCTAACTCAAAATCCTTTTTTGTCAAACCATCTACATCATGTGTCCAAATTAATATTTTAACAAAAGCCCAACCCAGTTCAAAATTTGCATGATGATTTTCGTTTTCACAAACCTCCGCGGTTATATTTAGGAATTCTAATGCCTCTTTGAAATCTGAAAATTTCCAAACTCTTTGAAGATGGTGATTTTCAATGATTTCCCAATCAGTACTTATTTTAGTGGTATATTTTATGATTTCATCTTTTCCCATAGGGTTTTTTTCCCTAAAATGCATAACCATACCTCTTTAATTTGAATTATCCCCACAAATGACTATCATTACCGCCTTGTGTCTTTTTCTCAATTCTTTCATGTAACTTTGTACGTCTTTTTTGGTCTTCTTTTTCATAAGCGATTAATTCTTCATCATCAATATATGGTGGCCTCATGTGTGCAACTAATTTCATGCAAACTATCACATCTTTAGCTACATAACTAACTTCACCATCATCACTTTTAACTTCAATCATATTTTTCCCACTTGACATTAATCTACCTCTAATTGTCAAATCAGTATCTTTGGGATATGCGCGAGCATCTAGTTCAATCTCAATAAGGTCATCCATTCGCAAACCATGCCTACGACTAAGCAATGACCCCTCCAAGATATCCGAATTCGCTTCAATATCTGGACAACCTAATTCTTCCCATAATGGTATTGCCCACTCTGGTAATTCTACATCAGAACGTCTTTTTCTTCCACCTGCCACTATATCACCTAACCCTCGCAAAAGTTCATCCTGTAAAAACAACTCTATCTTCACATTCATACCATTTTGCTAAAAACAGATTACATTCCCGCATGACTGAGAGGGGCATATGACAGCAGTCAATTGGAAAAAAATCGCCACGGTTCCATTTTCAGATGAACTTCTTGATAAAGGCTTCACTAAAGCAAGAAAAGCATCAGAAAATGTTTACGATCCAAATAAAACATTTAGAGTAAGAAAACAAATGATTAGAATGATACAGTCTGCTGTTGATACAATTTCTGAACAATTACTCAACCACGTAAGAAATTGGCCCAGTTTAGAAAATTTAGATCTTTTTGATCTTGCATTAATAGAAGCAGCAGTTGGATTTGACGATTACAAACATAATCTAAGCATGCTTCAATGGTGTTCAAAACAAATTAGATCAGTTGCAAAACAAAATATTGATAAAATTACAAAAACTGCAAATGTCGAATTTATGCATAAAACAAGAAGAGAGGCTTATGGAAGAATTAGCAGTATAATTAATCAAACATCTAAAAGTCTAGAGTGGCTTAATTCTGCAAGAGAAACATTAAAGAAATTACCTTCAATTGATTCCAGTAATCCTTGTATTGTTGT
>PAAW01000001.1 GCA_002699515.1 Methanobacteriota archaeon | reverse complement strand
TATTTATCCCGTTACTTCCATTGTTTCCTGCAGAATATATCGCAGTGAAATCCCGATTAATCCAAAGAAATCTATCTACACTCTGGCTATCACTATTATATTGGCCCCCTGCATTTTCTGAAACCCAACTAGTAGATTGAAACCTAGCACCCCTGTCATAGGCATCTTGCATCAAATTGTAAATTGAACCAATACGCCCAATTACTCCTTGCTGATTATTTTCTAATTGATACATATACAAAGTGGCTGCAGGTGCTATTCCAGTCGCCTCCGACTCTCCACTTCCATCTCCCAAAAGAGTGCCAGTAACATGAGTCCCATGCCCTGAAATTGAGTCGCTGGGATTATTATCAAGGCCAAAACCGTTCGGAACAGATATTAATTGATTAGCATAATCACTATGATCCATATCCAAACCAGTATCTACAATAGAAACTGTTTCACCACTCCCATTTAACCCAGAATTCCAATTATTCAATAAGGGTTGTATCCCAGACTGCTCACCTGCTTGTGCATTTGTAAGAACATAAGAGATACTTGGTTCTATCCAGACAATACGATTATCGATTAATAATGTCCCTAAATTCTTATTTGGAAACTTACCTAATTTAACAATACAGTCCATAAGATCGCAAGAAACTACTTCCATTCCAGATTCAACTAATTCGAACTTCAACTGTTCTAAATTAATATCATTCATGTCTGGAGATAATACTGTAACCAAGGTTAACGAATTTAATGTATCATCCATACTCAAAAGCGGATGTAATTTCCAACCAAGTGGTAAATTCTTAACCCAACGAACTTCCTGATCATTTTCTAATTTAGAAAAATGATCAGTTGAGGAGGTCTTTTTAATCATCCAAACATTAGTAGAAATCCTATCAAGAGGAATGAATTCATATTCCTCACTTAATCCCTTAATTAATTCTCCATTATTTGTGTTTAATTGCAAAATTGCCAATGTATCTGAATCAGCAAAATCTAATTTAGGCACTGGAGACTTTTGAGTTAGTGGATCAAATTCACCATATGGAGATGGGATTTTTGGATTTAATGGATTTATTGAGGTTTCTTGGGACAATATTGGGGAACTACTATGCCAATGTTTAGATGATTCCATTGCCCAACCATCAACTATTTGCTCTTCATCTAATCCATTACTTGCAGAATAAATAGGCAGAAAGAATAGTAAACAAAGCAGTATTGAAATCGCCTTTCTATTCATACGAAACAAGACCCCGAACTTGTTTCAGTTTTTGATGCTATGTCGTAGTTGTAATGTATTCATATCCCATAATATGCTGAAATTGCCCTATCTGTTTTTTCTACAGAGGCCTTCCAATCCGTTTCTGTTTCCATCATTGCACGTATTGCATCCACATTTTCAGGTATAACATCACTTTCCTGATGTATAGCTTGGAAATAATACAAAGTATTGTCTTGTAAACTAACTCCGTCTTCCCATACAAAAATCTCATGTAAATCTCCCCATTTTCTTCCAATATCTCTTGCAAGTTCCATAACTTCTGCAGTTGATGTAATCTTATTTTTTGTACCATTCATCACAATTACACGTTGAGTATTTTTCCATGTTTCCAATACTTTTTCAGTCGAAAGTCCATGCCCTAAAGGCAAATTAACAGTTATCGCATGTAAGTGCATTATTGTTGTAGGTACTGCAACTGCAAGACTGGTGATATCTATTTCTGGTTTTACAGTCATTAAATCTGGCCCATGATGACTAGGCACCTTCAACACAGGCTTAATTGCATTAATTGGCCCTTTGGAAGAATCTCCTGGGTCTGCAGCCCTTCTAATCATAACTGAGTTTACTGAAATAGAACCTTTTCCTTGTACTAATTCATAAATTGGAACTAAGGTCCTAGACAGTCCAGTAGTATTGCAAGAAACAACCCTAGTACAATTAACTCCAAGGTTTTCAATATGGTTTGCACTCGAAGTATAAGATTTCCCTGTAAGTGCATGTTTTTCCCCTCCTTGGAATATTGATTTTACTCCTGCATTCTGATATTTTTCTAAATTTTCAGCACCTACCTTACCAGGAGAGCAATCAACAATCACATCACAGATGGATAATAACTCAGATAAACCTCCTTTACAAACATAACCTGCACCTGCAAATGCAGCAATTTTATCTTCTTCATCAAAGGTACAATACAAGGGGTAACCTTTACGAACTGCTAATTGACACCCAAAAGACGGACTGGTTTTTGTTACGCCAACAATTTCCATATCTTCCTGAGCATCTACCGCATCCGCTACTCTTTTTCCTATTGTTCCAAATCCATTAATTGCAACCTTGATAGTCATCTGATTCAAATAGACCTCAGAGAAGGCCATCAATAAATTATGCGTATCTAAATTAAGTACTAAATTAGAAGAAATATGCTAAAAATTACCTGTCGGTTTAAGTGCGATAGTCTACCGTAACGTTTTGGGCAACATGCATGAAGAGGTAGTCCGTAGTTTGAAGTTAAACCGAGATTTAGGAAAAATGCTCAAACAAGGAATTGAATTGAACAAGCCAATTAAGATTGGTTGGTCAAGAGATGGTGAGCCAATTCCAAAAAAAGGAGAGATGGGTTTAGCTCCAGCATTGCCTGATAAAGGACGAGTTAGAATCTTAGGTGATCTTGGATCAATGAATGCAATATTATGCCAAGGTGGTTCTTTTTCACTTGAAGGAACTGCAGGAGATTTCCATGCGGCATGGAATAATGGAGGTTACCATGTCATTGAAAGGAAGGTTGGTGACCACTTAGGTCATGGAATGGTTGACGGGAAAATAATCGCAAGAGATGGTTGCGGAAAATTTGCTGGTTCATCACTTAAGGGAGGGATGTTAATCATTAGAGGAAATGCAGGTTCTCAACTAGGTGCTGGAATGAAAGCAGGTACAATACTAGTTGTAGGAGACGTAGGGGATTCCATTGGAACAAGAATGACTGGCGGAAGAATACTAGTAAGTGGAAGATGCCCTAAACCTGGAGAAGGCGCAAAAACAGTTACACTTTCAAAAGAAGAAATAGATTCATTTAATGAGGATCTTGATGATGATTTATTAAAAATTTCAGACGATGTAATTTGTATTGTTGCAGATAAGGACATAGAAATAGAGTCAATAAAACCGCCCAAAACACATATTGGAGATTGGTCAGAAATTAGAATTGTTCCAGAACCAAATAAAAGAAGATTAGTTGAGGGACAAACACTCGATACGATTGTAGTACTAGGTGGCAATGAAATTGAAAGTTTGGATGATAGTATCGAAAGTATTGGTTTAAATTGCCCTCATATTTTTGAATTAACAAAATCAATTAAAGATTTTAGTTCAATTGTAACTTCAAAACCTAACAATTCCGATTTTTTAATGATTAATCAAGACAATTTTCAAAAAATACATTCAGATATTCCGAAAGCAGCTGGCATCATAATTGATTTGGCATCAATGCCAGCAATGACACCACAAGTACTAGATGGATTACTAATTGCAATAAGAGCCATTAGTTCAAGACTTATTCCAATACTTCTAAGAGATGGTTTGGGGAGAGTAAACAGCCTACATGCATGTGGTAAAAATCACTTAATTCAAGGAGTAATTGTAGATTTAAGAGATTCTAGTGGACTTCATGCTGCATCATGCCTTCCAAAAATAGGACGGTCGATTATAGAATCTAAAATAGATAAATCCACATGTCCAACATTTATTTCTATACCTTGGTTAGCATCTTCTGCAGATATTATGATTGCTAGAGGATGTGGCGCAACGGGTGTGATTTCAATAGGCGAAAATGAAATTAAAAAGAACTCAATTACGATCCATAGTGAACTTCGTGGCTGGCTTGAAGAACTTGGCATCGATAGCGTAGAAAAGATTGCAAGAAAACATTTACGAGCAAATAGCGAACAAGTAGCAGCCCTAAGCGGAATTCGCTTAGCAGGTTACGATAGAGCATTACCGATGTGGTTTAGTCAATGAGGATTTAATATGCCAACTATAAAATTTAACCATTCTGACCTTGAAAAAATTCAATCTCGTTTTGGAATTAAATATTCAAAAAATTTACTAAATGACATTGGAGATATTGGCTGCTCTGTTGAGGAGAATAATGAAAAGGAAATAGAAATAGAAATTTTTCCAGATAGAGCGGACTTACTATCACCAGGAACCTTGGCACATGCTTCTAGAACATTTCTTCACAATCAAAAAGCAATTCCCAATCTTGAGATAGAACCTAGCGGTATTTCTTTAGATGTTGATGAATCATTAAAACATGTAAGGCCTGTAATTTTTGCTGCAGTGGTCAGAAATGTAAATACTGGCGAAAATGAAAATGAAATAAATGAATTTATTCAAACTATTATGGACCATCAAGAAAAATTACATTTCTCCCTAGGGAAAAGAAGATCAAAAGCATCAATTGGAGTGCATGATTTTTCAGAATTAAATCCTAATTTTAGAGTTGTCACAACTAATGAGGATTTTGAGTTTATTCCATTAGCAATGAATGAAAACTTAAGTGTTAAAAAAATATTATCAGAACATCCAAAAGGAGTAGATTACGCACACCTATTAAAGGGCATGAATAAATATCCAATGATAATTGATCAAAATGATTCTGTTCTTTCATTCCCTCCAATCATAAATGGAAATCATACAACAGTTAAAAATTCAACAAAAGATTTCTTTATTGATGTTACTGGGTGGGATCCTCGTGCATGTGAATGTAGCCTTTTACTAGTCTGTTTAGAATTAGCAGCAAGAGGAGGTAAAGTGGAGAGTGTTGAAATTAATGATTGCAATAATCAAAAAATCATAACACCCAATGGAAATCCTATAAAACATGAATTAACAGACAGACTATTAGAATCAATGCTTGGCAAAAAATTCACGGAAGAAGACTTATCAAATGCAATTAATAGAATGGGGGGAAGATTCCTTGGAATAACAGATGCTCCATTAGATTCTTTAGAAATTGCAATGAAAATGAGTGACGTCATAGTAGGAGATAAAATAATCGAGATTGAAATGCCTCGTTGGAGATTTGACATTCTACACCCTATAGACCTCGTAGAAGAAATTGCAATAGGGCATGGATATGAGAGTTTAGGTACAGACGTACCTAAGACTCCTCTTGCAGGGTCCGCATTAAAATCCTCTAATTTTACAAGACGTTTTACCACATGCCTGCAAGGATTAGGATTACAGCAAATTACTAGTTTGACACTATCCAATGAAAATGATCAATTCAAAAATGTTCGATGGTATGAACATGAAGTTGCTACAACCTTAGCAAATCCAATTACTGTTGATCACACATTACTAAGAACTAATTTATTACCAGGATTACTTAGATTATTGAGTGCTAACAAACACAATGAATTACCACAAAGAGTCTATGAATTAGGAGAAGTAGTTAGAAACCATTCAAATGAAACTCATGCATCTTGGCTAATTGCTTCACCTACTGGTGGCTTTGCTGAAGGAAGAGGAATGCTACAAGCAATAATGAGAGATATGGCACTTGATAAATTTGGCATAATTTACGAATTAAAGGAAACTTCGGAAGGCCATGGACCCTGGCTAAAAGGGAGAGGCGCTGAAATTTATGTGTCTGGAATGAAAATTGGCGAAATTGGCGAAATAGACCCTCATATTTCTAAAAACTTTGACCTAAATGTACCAATACATGGCACAGAATTATATCTTGACATCTTAATGGGGCTTGTACAAGACCCTGTTCATTGAACTTTCAGTGAAAAGTGGTTTAGAGTAAATATCCCTAGGGAGCATGTGGGCCGATTTTCAATCGTTGTAGTATCGATACTACTTGTAGGACTTCTTCCAACAACAATTCCTGCAGAAAATAATATTGAAGAAATAAAAATTGAATGGGAAAATGCGGGTCAAATCAGATTCTTAGTTCCAAGCAATCAATGGTTTCAATTTGGGCTTGGAATAAATAGTACTGCACTTCATTCACAAAATATATCCATAGAAATAATTGGTGAGTCAATCTGGGGGATTAACGAGAGTATATTTGAAATAAAAAATGAAGAGCTTTCCAATCAAGATTCTTTTAATTTAGAAGCCAATGAATCAATAAATATAACAACAAAAATATTCATTCCTGAAATTGAAAATGGATTGCCTCTATCTGGAATTGAATATCCTTTCAAAATTAAAGTTTCAAATTTATCTGGTGCAATGAAATTCTGGGAGTATGCAATTTCAATTTTACCAAAATATTCTCTCTCAATCGATGAAATATCTGAAAAACCATATATTGAACCTTCTGGGACGATAATTCATGAAATTAAAATAAGAAATTCTGGAAATATAGAAACACAATTCAATTCTCAAATATTACCAATAGATACTGAGGGAAATATAATAATCACTAACGAAACAAACCGATTTGCCATAAATGGGTGGAATGCCACCCTCTCAGGATGGGTAGAAGCATTATCTCTAGGTCCAAATGAAAGTAACATTTTCAAAATTACACTAAATTCACCATATTCATCCAATAGTAATTTACCATTATTATTACGTATTAATTCAAACATGGGTGGTATTTCAGAGGATATTTACTTGAATACATCCATACTTACAACAAAAAGTTCAGAGATAATGCTTACAAATATTAATTGTGAATATATAATCTTGAGTGAATCCTGTAAATTAAATTTGCAAATAACAAATACTGGAAATTATAGAGAAAAAATACAAGAAACTAATTGTATTTTAAATTCAGATATTATCTCTTTCAACAACACAAATCCTTCAAATGAAATTCAACTAACTGAATATAAGCAAACTAATGAGTTTTTAAATCCATATGAATTCCGAAATATAGAATTTGAGCTTAAATTAAATTACTTGAAATCTGAAGTGACTGCGGGTGCATTAATTCCCATCATATGCAATTACAAGTGGGAAAATTCAACAATAATTGATTCAATTGAACTAAACATCACGATTGGCGAATATTTTGAAATCGAATATAATTTAAGCTCAAATTCATGGATAGATGAAGAAAAATTATTCATCTCAACAAATTTACAAAACAAAGGAAATGTTCCAGAAAGTTTTGCAGTGAGCATAAGTGTTAGTCACGAAGGAAATCATGGGCTATTACTTCCAGAAAATGCAACATATGATCTTAATTCTACAAGAATAAGAGGCTTTGATCTATTGGAATTAGAACCACATGAAAATTTAAACATAACAGGATGGATGGACATTCCTCCCTCAAATATTGAAAATGAAACCGTATGGATTTCTGTAACAGTATACACATATTCTAATTCCTTTGAAAATACATGGAAAGAATTTTTGACAACTATTGGAACTGGATTTGAGAATAATCAAATTGAAGAGAGTAGTAGCAAATCTAATTTTAATAGCCTTAAAAATATATTTAATGCGTATGGATACTCTTTATTAGCCGTAATTATTTCATCAATCATGATTTATAATGCGCTAAAAATCAGAGCACAAAGAAACCACGTAGTTCCAAATAATCCAAGTACCAAAGATAATGATTGGATGTCTACCTTCCACAATAAAAAAAATCAAGAGATAATTCCGAATTCACCAACAATGAACAAAAATGAGTTTAAACAAATATTTTCTGAGAAATCAGGACATAAAAATATTGAAAATACACCTATGCCTGGAAAAGAAGTCCTAAAAAATGCAAATGAAAAAATCAACAAAATTAATCAAAAGCAAGAAAGTAAATTGATTGACGATTTATTAGATGACATCAATATAGATGATGAATATGATTACTAGGTGAAAAAATGTACCACATAGGCGTTGATGAAGCAGGCAGAGGTCCAATGATTGGACCATTAGTTGTTGCAGCAATGGCAATTCCTAAAAAGGACCTGAAATTACTTGAGGAGAATAACATTACAGATTCAAAGAAATTGAGTCCAAAGAAAAGAGACATAGCTTTTAAGCAAATTGAAAAATTCATTGAAAAAAGAGGATGGGTCAAACATATTACGATTTGTAATCCTATAAATATTGATTTTGCCATGGAATCTAGTAATCTAAATATTCTTGAAACAGAATTATTTGCTAATTCGATAAATAACCTAGAAATTGATTTTTCAGGCAAAGGAAAATTGATTCTTGATGCTTGTGATGTAAATCAAGAACGGTTTGGAGAAAGAGTAACTAACCTTGTAAATAAATGGCCTTGGAACTCTTGGGAATTAATCAGTATTCATGGAGCAGACCACATTCATAGATCCGTTGGTGCCGCGAGCATTATTGCCAAAGTAACTCGAGATAACATCATCAAAGAAATAGGGAAAAATGTAGGTATAAATATAGGTTCAGGATATCCCTCTGATCCAACTAGTAAAAAAGCACTCTATGAATTATGCAAGGGAGATGTGCCCAATGATTGCCTTAGATGGAACTGGGCAAGTATTCGTAATCATTGGGAAAAAGAAAAAGGCACAAAAGTTCCAAAAAGAGATTTTAATAATATAGACAGAGGAATTACAAGTCAGTATCGTTTAAGCGATTATTGAATTATTTTAAGCATCCATTTCAATAATAAGAGCCATGTGGAATGTACAATGCCTTGGGTGCCTGACTCAAAATTGATGGAAAATATTTTTCATCTTGCTATTCAAAACTCATTACAATACGAAGGAAAAGGGCAATTATCATCTGTAATGGGGAAAGTGATGGGTACATTTCCTGAAGCAAGAAAACATGCAAAAGAACTAACTGCAATCATTAAAGATACTGTTGAAGAAGCAAACAATTTAGCAGAAGAAAAGGGAATTGCACATTTGAAAAGCATACTAGAGAAAAATGCACCAGAACTTCTTGAAAAAAAAGTTAAAGAAAAGAGAACTGGACTTCCTGATTTGAAAAATGCAGAGAATGGTAAAGTAGTCCTCAGATTTGCTCCGAACCCAAATGGCCCTCTTTCATTCGGTCATTCACGCGGCGTTGTAATCAATAGCGAATATGCAAAAAGATATGAGGGGAAATGGATTTTAAGATTTGACGATACTGACACAGTAAGAAAGCCACCATTACCAGAGGCATACCAATTAATTCAAGATGAAGTTCAATGGCTTACAGGGAAGCCTGCAGATAAAGTTGTAATTGCATCAAATCGTATTGAAACATATTATGAATTTGCATCTAAATTAATCAAAAAAGGTGGAGCATATGTATGCACACTTAGTGCAGATGCTTTCAGAGAATTTCGTCAAAATAAAACTAATTCACCTGATAGGTCAAGATCTCCTGAAGAAAATTTAAAGCTATGGGAAAAAATGCTCAATGGTGATTTTTCACCAGGAGAAGCAGTAGTACGTATAAAAACTGATATGACATTACCAAATCCTGCATTAAGAGATTGGCCTGCTTTAAGAATTCAAGATACTGAAAACAACCCTCATCCTAGAAATGAAATCAAATCAAAATACAAAGTATGGCCATTATTAGATTTCCAAAGTGCTATTGAAGATCATTTACAAGGAGTCACCCATATAATAAGAGGTAAAGATTTAATGGATTCAACAAGAAAACAAACTCTATTATACAATCATTTTGAATGGACTTATCCTGAAACTGTATATTGGGGAAGAGTGAAAATTCATGAATTTGGAGGTTTTTCTACTTCAGGGATGAGAAATGATATCGAGGAGGGAAAATATAGAGGATGGGATGATTCTAGACTTCCTACCCTTGCAAGCATGCGTAGAAGAGGTTTTTCTGCGGAAGGATTACGAAATTTCTGGATTGAATTAGCATTAACTCAAAAAGATATTTCTGCATCAATGGCAACAATATATTCACATAACGTAAAAATAATTGATGAATCAACACCAAGATTATTTTTTGTTAGAGAACCAATTGAAATTAACTTAGAAAATGGAAATGAAGAAATTCCACGTGTTTTTAATACGCAGGTCCATCCTGAAGATATTAAACTAGGATTAAGAAAATGGGAGATTTCAAAAGAAAATACTACGATTTATCTTGAAAAGAAGGATTTAGAATTAGCAAAGAACAATAATTATAAAATTCGCCTTAAGGATTTTGCAGACATCGAAATAAATGGAAATAAAGCAAAAATAAATAGTATCAATCCTAGCGAGAAATTACCAATTATTCATTGGTTAGATTCTAATAATTGCACAAAAGCAACATTAGAAACTACGATTGAAGACGAATTAGAATTAATTCATGGAATGCTAGAAAAATCTAACCATGTAAAAGTACAAAGTATAGTACAACTAGAAAGAATAGGCTACGCTAAACTAGAACATGAAAATGAATTAATCTTTCTCCACGATTAGTTGGAAAGAGCTTCCCTGTAATCATTTGGACTGAAATATCCTGCGAAACCACCATCACCATCTACAGCAACAACTGCATGAGGTTTTCTGGCATTCATTTCAGCAACAATTTCTGAAACGTCAGTATCAAGACCTACAGCCATAATATCAGTATTCATATGAGATGCACAAGTTTCCTTATGGCAATCTAAACCTTCTGAAACTGCTCTTAATATTTGAGCGTCTGCAAGTACGCCTTTTGGTGTTTTATCTTTCCCTAAAACAATTAAAACACCTCTTGGAAGTGATAATAATTTCTTAGTTGCCTCTACCAAAGATGTGTCTGGTAAGATTGTGTCGTGTTCATCAGTAAGAACTAATTCTGATACCTTCATGTAAATCCCCTATGGTACACCTCAACAAGAATGGCATTATGAACCTTGTCAAAGTAAAGAACAATAATTCGTAAGGTTGAAACGGAGCAGCACCTACCGTACACCATGGCAATAGAACGATTGTTAAGTGGATCTATTCAAGAACGTATAGAAGAATTGCTTAGACCAGAAGATTTAATCATGGAAGCAGCGAGAGATTTAGTGAAAGATGAAATTAAAGGATATATTAAACAAAAAATTGAGGAAAGTCCAGAACTAAAAGGTGAATTAAAAGAAACCATTGAAAACTATTTTGAAGCAAAAGCACGTTCGGCTTTTGCTGAAGTTAAAGCAAGTCGTTCAGCGTTAAAATTAGGAATGAATTTACTTCCTGAAGAAATGCAACATGAATTCGCAGAATTAGTGATGAATATGTTTGAGAAAGAATTAAGCGAATTACTAGAAAGGGCTCTATAACTTAGGACTTAGTAATCTTTAATGGGTTTATTTCATATCCTCTTTACACACCCCGAATCATAAAGAGGTGAGAATATTGAAACGAATTTCAGCAATATTATTCATATTAATGTGCTCTTCGATAGTTGCCCCATTTTCTAATGTAGGAGTTGTTTCAAGTGAAGTAATATGCTGTGAATCAATACAATATGATTTAATTTTTAGTGGAAGTTCATCAAATGGTTTACTATCACCCTTTGAATCAAGTTTAGGAACCGAACAAAACTCAGAGGTAGGTTCTGCGATCACACAATCAACAGAAGTTGGACGATGGTCTGGACAAACTAATTTTGGAGGTTCATATCCAAGCCATACTGCAACATTCATTCTACCATATCGTATAAATGATGGTGCAGGAGTTACAATAAATGCAACTGTAGAACTAAGATTAGGAAGTGAATCAAATACAGGTTCAACTGCATTACCTCAAACATTTCTACCTGGTGAAGAAGGTGTTTTAGAACTTGATATTGATGTTTCTGAAGGAACATTACTAGCTGAAGAGTCAATAGTTGTTGTTTTCTCTGTACAAGAATTATTACTCCCAACGGGTCAAAATCCCTCAATTAAATTCTTGTGGGGTACAACAGAACACAGAGGTTCAATCAGTATAGATACTCCACTATTTGAAATAGATGTAGATGAACCAATTATAGAAGGTCGTTCTGCTCACATACCTGTCAAATTTAATTCTGGATATGGAGCACAACTTATTGCCGAATCAAATTTTGAATTCTACGCAAATGGAAATTTAATTGAACAATCTCCAGTTTCTACTCAGGGAAATCTTCTAACTTGGACTTGGGCTACAGACATAAGTATTGAAGATGGAAAGTATCCATTTAGCATTAAAATTAATTTTCAAAATGGAACTACAGTCAATGCGGAAATTGAATATGATATAGAATTCGGAGAAAGTGAAGGTAATAGTTACTTTTATCCTTTAACTGAACCAATAAGAACTGGAGGTACAGATTTAGATGTAAATATCGAAGTAGATTTATCTACCGATATTGAAAAAACAATTACGCTTCAATTACAAGAAAATGTTGCTTTTTGGATAAGGTGGGGATTAGATAATATGGGCAACCCTAGCTTAAATTCAACATCATGGCTTAGAAATCTTGATCCTGCAAATTCTGATTATTATCAAAACAGAGTAATAGATAATGCAGAGGTGAGTAGTTTTGAAACACAAATAAGGCAAACAGAACTAAACAATTTCCTAAGTCAAGGTCTTGGCATTGATTCAAGACGATTACTAGGCTTAGAAAGAGCTGATTTTGATTACGTCGGTGTTGAAGTCCTCCTTAATGGAGACGATACTGTAAGCAATACTCCTGTAACTTTAACTTTCAAAACAAGACAAACAAATACTGGCGGTCAAGAACATCTTATGCTGGATAATTTCATCAAACCTTATTTTGATGAAAGTGACCGTATATGGAGCTCAATCAATTATAATTTCGTATTAAAAACAGATGCCATTAATAGTGTCTTTGTCATGGATTTTACTGATATTGAAGTAACTCAAACAAGATTAATATTTACACAGAAAATTACAGCAACTACAACATTTACTCAATCTGATTCGCCCTTATTATGGGTACAACAAGGAGGAACTCCAATTGAATCACCATTGGCGATCTTTTTAATCTGTTCAGGAATTGTAATTGCTGGTTTAATTATTTCATTATTTATTTCAAGAGAAAAAAATAAAATTATTCTAATTAGTGAAATTATCATCTTTAATGCAGTTGGGTTCTTAATATATTTCTTATCTCTAGAATTTATAATTGTATTAATTAGTGCTGTTTCTAGTTCTGGTTTATGGATCTTAACTGCAATGATATCGGGGACAAAAGAGAGTGGAGTATATTCGGGTACAAGAACCGATTCTTTGAATTCAGATTACCCTTCATTTGATTGTCCTAATTGTTCAACAGCAATTAGCATTACATCAAATGAAAGGCCATTAAGAATTACCTGCTCTGGATGCGATAAAGTTTTGAAAATTGTAGATTAAGAAATAATCCCCGTTCTTATGACCTTATCAACCAATCTACTTGCTGAAACTAACTTCTGAGAACTACTCCTTAAGTCTCTTTGTGCTTTACTACATTGACTGGCTAAATCTAAATTCCAATTTTCAGTAATAATTCTATGCCAAATTAGTTCTTCTAACCTCGCAACCCCTATCGAGCTTTTTAGTAAGGGTTTTACAATGTGTGATAACATTACAGATTGCTCTTCTAAATCTATTTCGTTCCATCTATTTTTTAAATCATTTAATTTTTTAGAGTCAATTCCTGGCAATTCAATTAAATCTAGTTCAGAAACTTCCGCTATTGTAACTACTGATATTTCTCCCTTTTTCCTAAGAGAATCTCTAAGAGCTGTGAATACTGTATCATAAGTAAAATCAAGGTTTTCTCTTAACCAATTACCTGCTAAAATCAAAGGCAATAATCTGTTAACTCTACCTCCTCCGATCATTAAAGCTAAACACGCAGAAAATCCAACAATATCTAATCTACCAACTCTATTTGTTTTATTTTGACCTAGTTGAAGATTAATTTCTTTCGATTCAATTACTTTAATAATTTCACCATCATGTGATCTTCCATTAAATAAAATATGTAAATTATCCTCAAAGATGATTTCTGAATTGGAATCTTCAACTAATTTTCGATTATATAATATCCCGTGATCTAAAAACGAGGCTTCTAAAAATGATAGTGAAAGTAACTGATTTAATTTTGGTTCGGCTACTAATGTAACTCTTTTTGCATTAATGATCGATTCAAAAAACACATCTAATTCTGATTTAATCTCTGAGACAAAAGGAAATAAATCAAATGGTTCCATAATCCTATTGAGATGAATTAGGTTCTTGAATATTAACTTATCAAGCAACCATTAAACGCACTTGCTTCCGGTCATATTTCCAATCTTCTGGCAATTTTCCTTTTGATTTGTAATACTTTACTAATCTACGAATTTTGGCTTCTGTCAATTCAAGTTGACGTGAATTATGTAAATCTTTACGGTTAAGTTCTAAATGATTAACTAGGGACAATACTTTATGAAGTAAATTCATTAAATCTTCTGGGGTTTCTGCAGCCTTACCTTTTTCAGAAAGTATCTGATTAATCCTCATTCCACATGCCCTTCTTACATCAGGAACTGCATGCTGATCTCTCAAGATTGTACCAATAACTGCGGTACTATGTCCTTTTTCAGATAATTCTAAAACTAATGATTTGATTTTTTTCCCATCTGTTAATGCCCATTTCGGAAGATCATCTGAATGTGGTTTTGTTGACCCACTTCTACCTTTTCTACCGTTGTGTATACGTGCCATACAAATCCCTTAGCGACTCGGCGAGAAACTTCCCCTTTATGAACGGTTGCCTTAAATTGCCTTGATTGTTTTTCTAAAGTCTATGTCTTACTTTAGCTAACCTTCCACACCCATTGTTCCATTCCCAAGCTGGTGCTTGAGCAATTCCTGAGCCAATTAAGACATTGTCTTCAGAAAATAATAATAATACATCCCCCACTCTAATTGAATTATCAAAAGAGATAACCATTGGAGCAAATACATCACCATTCCAATCCCCATTTAATTTTATAATTGCACTAGGCAATATCTTTTTTTCAGCAAGTACTGGCAAGGCTGCCTTAGAAAAAGAAAAACTTGAATTTAAATGATTCCATCTTGCAAATGGTTTCCCTGTTTTTTCAATTTTCCAGTGTGGTGGTTTACCTGCTAATTTGGTTCCCTCCAGCCAACTGAAACTACCATAATGCCATTTAGATATCATTTGGTATTCTATCATTCTTTTAACTTTGATACTTTGTTCTTGAATATCTAATTCCTCTTTAGCCTTTTTTACTTCATCTGCAAATGTTTCTTTATTGGTTTCAATTACTTTAATTCCAGAAAATTCAGAACCTAAATCGAAACCAGAATTATTTATTATCAATTCATACTTTACACGTTCTAATATACCTGAAAGTGAATTCTTTACAATCATAATTTCTTCTGCATCCCAATGACCTGTCACAGGAATATCATAATTTGCAGCAGGCCATAATTCTTCTAACTCCCTTGGAACTAATCCTAATGGAGATGTGATACTAATTTCTGTAGCAGAAATATTTCCAATATCGTATCTAAATTTTTTATGTGATCTTGAAATCCTATACGGCTTTTTTGCAGAACAGGGCAATAAAATCAGTAGTTTTTGTCTTGATTTATGAGGGACATATTCAGAAGAAATCTTTTTGGTCCATTCTCTGATAATTGGATCCGACCTAACAGAAAGTGAATTACACTGAAAAACATGATCCCTAGAAACATGACGAGCCAAGGATTCAACGTTCCGTTTTTCTATAAGATGATCGTGACATCTTAATTGTTCAACTAATTTAGGATAATTAAGTACTCTTTTTTCTACTAATTCTCTTAATTTTAATTTCCTAATCGATTCACGAATTGTCACAACTTCATGTTTCCACTCTTCGATTTGTAATTCAAATAATAATTCACCTTCTAAATCTGGCTCTATATTCCGAGGCCCGTTAGAGGTTAATAATAATCCTGCAGAATGAGCTTGTCTAGAACGAGATAAATCGTGTAAATCTACACCTAGCCAAGTAAGTAATGCAAGGTTATCTGGGCCAGATAAACCAGGACACCAAATTAATGCTGAGGGATATGTCTCCCTTACAATCAACATTGCCTCTACAAACTCCTTAGAACGATTAGCCAATTGAACTGCATCAGTAACTATCACCATAGAAGGTTGTTCAAGATTTACAATCTTTGAATCCTGCATCATTCTTTGTAAAGATAATGACAATACTGGATTCGATGACCCGTCACTCCTAATTTCAGTCTCACTAAGTGTAGGAGGAAGTACATGGCCTTGATTAAATTCCCAAATAGGAGAAAAATCTTCAAATGGTGGTGAAAGTGCTGCTCTTCCTTTAATTAAAAACTTAGGCGGTAATGATTCTCCAACTCTTGTACATTGAAATGGTGCTAAATTAACAGGTAAATCATAATCCTCATCATACAAGATTAATGCTGGTGTTCTTGCAGAAGGATCCTTTCTATTCCCTAATTTGAAAACTCTGGCATATCTCTGTCTCGCGGAAATATCAAGCCCGATTCCATCTCCGCCCATAGACCCCCCATCTGACTCATTACTTTGAATCATTTGAAAAAGTGAATCACATGGGGCAACTATGAACTGGAGAAATTTATGCTTAATTTCAGTAATTCTCTGTTCTATAATTTTGCCGATGACAAGTATCAATAGTAGTGCGGAAATAATTGTAGAATCTACAGATGCTACAGAAAGTATTCCTAGTCCTCAAGTAAATCATAATATTTCAGCAATTACAATTAATGCTTGTGAGCCCGTAACATGTGTTTTAAATAACTCCATTTCAAATTATCAAGAGATTAATGGGAAATTTATAAATTCGGAAGACAAGGACGTATACTGGATTAAATCAAATAGTTTAAACAAACAAGTTTCTTATGAATTATGTATTAATACATCAACCGTACCAATCTCAATTAATACATATTCAAGAAATCAAAATGAAAATCTTATTCAAGAATTAAATGAACCGCTTATTTCTGAAATTCCAACTACAACTCTCATTTGTAATAATATTACCACAGTTGATGAAACTAATGAAGAACTTTGGATAAAAATAAAATCATTATCTACCTCTGGAAACTATTCAATATTGGTTAAAAGTAATCAAATAGGAGACATGGGTCAAGAATTTGTTGAAAATAGCACTCATATCTCATATAAAAATAAAGGAATAAATATTAATTCATCGAATGGTAATAATTGTAATAATGATCTGGTTTGTATTAATGTGCTAAATCATTCAATTAAACAAGGTCAATTATGGAATTTAGATATTTCAAGTGATTTCAATTATTCTATTCAATTAAATTGTATTATGATTAATGGTGAAAAAATAAATGAATGTATTAATTTTGAATTTCAATATAAAATGAATGAAATGTTTTTATCGGATTTTAATTACTATACTCCAAAAAATGTCGATGAAATTGAAGTCATATTAGCTTTTTTCCAAGAAGATGAGGACAAAAGAATACCATTTAGTTGGGAAATTAAACATTCATTAAATAAGAATGGAGACCCATTTATGGGTAATGCTGGTGATGCACCAGGAAATCTTACACAATTTAATTGTGATATCTACGAATGTAACGAATTTGAAACAAATACAGGATTAAAATACATTGGAAGTATGCCACTAAGTGTTTTTGATGAAGCAGATGTATGGATTTTAACAATTAGCGGTGAGGAATATGAAACATTTTTAGTTGAAATTGAATTACTATGTGATGCAGGTTCTATAATGCTAGAAATTCATTCGCCAAATTCAGAGGGAACTATGAATATTACCTATATTGTACCTACTACTTCAACATTAGAGAAGTTACAAACTGAAGTTTCTCCAGGGACACATTATGTCAAATTAATTAATATAAGATTAGGAAATATTCAAAATTGGTCTTATGGAGATTTGAATCAATCAATAACTACCTATGAAATTCAAATTAAATCAATTAAAAACCAAACAAATAATAATACATATTTTGTAAGTGAAGAATTATTATTTTGGGATAATATCCTACTTTGGTTTATGGGGTTCTGTTTCATTTCTCCAATGATATGGGTTTTATTTAACATAAAAAAGGATTCAAAACGTATGGACTTAATATTACACGATAGGGCAAGGTTAGCAAGATTAAGGACAATGAAATCTACTTCTGCTTCTGAAATTAATGAAGTAAGATCTGATTTATCAATATTTATTCGAGCAATAACAAAACTTGATTGGAATATACTATTGGAAACGTGGGGAATACCAGACATAAGTTATGTTACAAAATCAATTAGCATTAACTCATGGAAATTAGATCCTGCATTAGCTAATGAGGATGGGATTCCATTACTAATTATTATTGAAACACATGAAACTGATTGGGAGATTGCAGCACTAAAATTTGAATCTAAAAACAATATTGAATGGAACGTTATGTCAATACAACCTAATTTACTCTCTCGAAATCACGAAGTATTTCTTGACACTGTAAAAGTAGGAAATAAGGTGATTTTAGAAGTTGAATTAAAAGGTAAAGGCAGAGACATTCAAATGCATATTTCTGGAATGTCTGAAGGAAAACCAGTTGCTGTAAAAACACCTAATTCAATGGCGATTTTTGAAGAAGAATGAAATTATTCTTCGTTTTCAATTGACTTATTCCATGATTTATGTATTTGCAACCAAGACACAATGGGAAGACTCCAGAAAGTACCTCCCGCTAGCCCAAGAACAATTAATGTAGCCAATGAACCTAAATCACTGTTTGGCAATCCTAATGTAGCTCCAAATAATGGCATTATCGATGTAAGGAATCCTATTGAAATAAGTATCTTAAGGTCTACTTTAGGCTGCCCTATCTGTTTCATGATTTGATTAGATATTACTGCAGAAATAGCAACTAGTGCGAAAAAACCACCACATAGACCAGTAAAAGATCCTGGGTCAATCTCCGCAAGAACAAATAAAAGAACTATTAATATCGCAACAAACATTCCAGTGAGGGCGCCTGAAGCGAGAATGTTCTTCCAATTCATACCAATCAATTTGCTCCAATTCCAGCAATGAAATTAATTGCACTACCATCGAATAACATATTTGAAAGCAAATACAAAGTACCAATCATCATTGTAATTCTTAAACTATTTGACATCTCTTTTGAATTATCATTTAAACAAAATACAAGTAATCCTAGTACTATAAATCCAGGTCCTACTGATGCCCAATATACTGCATTACCTGTATCTTGGTTTCTATCTTTTAGATGCTGTGTTTGTATATCTTCATATACTTCGTAATCAGCAGTAAAGTTTTCTATTTCGCCTGCTTCTAATCCATTATCATCCACGTCATAATCATTTTGATCTGGAGCAGTTGGCCCTTCTGTATATGTTGCAGAATGGGCATAACCTGCAGACATAATCATCATAATAAATCCAATTAATATGAAAAATTGTGTAGTTCCTTGAGATGCCCACCAACCAATATCACTCATTCTCTCTCCTCTACTAGAAGGTTTATTCATTGGCATCTTTGGAGCATTGCCAGGTGGTGCACTTCCAACATTTGTCGCCCCTGGTATTGCAGGAACCCAATTGCTTCCATCATACATCCATTGTCCGTCTTCACTTAATGTCATACCATTAGCGACCTCTAGACATCATATTAATTTGTCCGAAATTACTTCTATCTCTCCATTATTTATTGCCAACAATCTATCACTGGGTATTTTTTCCCAATTTTCATCATTTAATTTCTGTGTCGAAAGAAGAATTGCATTACCATATAATTTTGATCTTCTAAGCATATAGATTGGTTTCCTTTGATAATGATTAAACACGTACATCATATTTCCATCACTCAAAATAATATTCAGATTTATTGTACCCATATAAGAATTAAAAATTTTGCGTATTGCTTTTTTAATTGCAGGATATCTTCCTTTAATAGAATTAGAATTTTGATATTCAATAAGATAATCTATGAGTTCATTAAATATACTTTCA
This sequence comes from Methanobacteriota archaeon, assembly GCA_002699515.1. Taxonomy (GTDB): domain Archaea; phylum Thermoplasmatota; class Poseidoniia; order Poseidoniales; family Poseidoniaceae; genus MGIIa-I. Next base: position 29,308 of record PAAW01000001.1, on the reverse strand, counting down.
GAGTCTGTATTTCCTTCTGCATTAGGGTGTCCTCCTGCTCCATCAACCCAACCATTGTGAGCAAGTAGCCAATCCCTTCCATTATGATGGCGTTTAAAGGGATGGCAATTACATTCACATTTTTCTCCATGTGTTGCCCATCTTACATGAGAAATTAGATTATTACTACTTGCCATATCAATCGTTTCAAAAAAACGCCTATCTAAATCTGCTCTTGTTGGTGCCCTATGGACAATTGCCTCATTCTTATCAAACCAACCAATTCCCCAACCATGAGGATTTCTACTCCCAAGTTCTGAAAAAATTGGAAGACTTTGAGTGGCTCTATCGATTTCATTACAACTTAATCCAAATAAATCACACATAGATTAGTATAAAACAAGGTCATATTTTAAGTCTACGGTTTTATATTAATACTCTTTCGAATGTAATATTAGAGAGGTGAACCAATATGAATCAGGAGTTAGATGGAGACCCTAAATGGTGGGGAGGAAGAATTCCTGACAATCTTGTGCTTAATGAATTCCATCCAAAAGAACTGATTAATTGGAAAAGAAAACGGCTAGAACCATTACTTAGTAAATTTCTTTTTCCTGTTTGCTGGAGTCTACTATTATTAGCCGTTGGAACCTTATTTTCGTTACTTAGTTACAAAACAAACTTTCCTCAAATATTAGGTCTAATCCTTTTAATTCTTGGGCCTTTTTCATTAGGATTATCTATTCTATACATAAGCAATAAACATGAAAATTCAAAACCAATACAGGTATTATTAAGTTTATTTGGAAGAAGTAGGGTTTTGTGGTTTACGATAATTATTTTCATATTGATTACTAGTATAATTCAAAAGCCAAATAATGCCATATTTTGGAACTTGGCAATTTTACCTTCAATAATATTATGGATTGAATGGCTTGCATTTGGCTCATATTATTTCAGTTCACCTTCTGCCATATGGATTATGAGATATAATTCAGAAATAGATTTGCCAATGAATGAATTAAAATCAAAAGGATGGGATTGGCAATCAGATAGTCTAAAACCAAAAAATGAACCTTTTGCAATAAAAAGTACAGAAGGAAATATTCTTGAATTGTCTTCAATAAATCTTGGTGATGAAAAAAAATTAGTTATTTCATGGTGGCAAAAGGGATGCATCAGAAGTGATCCATTTGTGACTAAAAAAATGAAATCTTTAGCAATTCCGGGGTTAACAAATAAATTAGGCTATTCAACAAGTGATTTTGATATAGAAATGCTAGACGGGATTGGATTTTTAGACGAATATTGTACAAATTAGAAATTATATTTCATTGAAATTTATTTCAACCTAATCACACTCGCTTGCAATATGGACGTGACAATACTACTTGGTTCCAAATCTGATATGCCAGTTGCTGATAAATGCACAAAGATACTCGAACAGTTCGGAGTACCTTACCAATTGCGTGTAGCTAGTGCACATCGCTCACCCGCTTTTGTTGAACAAATTGTACATGATGCTGAAGATGACGGTTGTACAGTATTCATAGCAATGGCAGGACTTGCTGCGGCTCTACCTGGAGCAGTTGCAGCACTTACCACCAAACCTGTAATTGGTGTTCCTTGTGGAGGAAGAGTTCCTTATGACAGTCTACTATCAATCGCTCAACTACCTCCTGGTGTTCCAGCGGCGACTGTAGGTGTAGATAGAGGAGATAATGCAGGATATTTGGCAACTCAAATTTTAGCACTTGGAAATGAAACATATGCTGCCGCTCTAAAGCAGAACAAACTTGATCAAATTGAAAGAGTAAAGAAAATGGATGCTGAGGTAAACGGTAGGGATGCTTGATGTTTGATTCGACATCATTCATTGAAGAGGCCGCTCAAAAAATGAAAGATGAAATCGAAGATATTGCAATTATTGCCTGCTCAGGAGGAATTGATTCTACAGTTGCTGCTTGTATTGCTAATTCTGCTATAGGCAATCTTCTCCACTGTGTGTATGTGGATACTGGTTTTATGAGGAAAAATGAAACCGAAGAAATTAAGGAAATGTTACATGAGTTAGGCTTAAATCTCACAGTTGTTGAAGCTTCTGAAAGATATTTTGAAGCATTGAAAGGAGTAGAAGAGCCAGAGGCAAAACGTAAAATCATAGGAGAGGTTTTTATTCGTATTTTCGAAGAAGAACAAATAAAAGTTGGTGCTAAATATCTTGTTCAAGGAACCATTGCTCCAGACTGGATTGAATCTGGAGGAGGAGGCAGAGATACAATAAAATCACACCATAATGTTGGGGGACTTCCAGAAGACATGACATTAATTGTTGTTGAACCACTCAGGGATTTATACAAGGATGAAGTAAGAGAAGTTGGAAGAGAATTAAAAATCCCTTCTTCAAATAGACAACCTTTCCCTGGACCAGGACTTGCAATAAGATGTTTAGGGGAATTAACTAGGGAACGTGTAGAAATTGTCAGAGAATCTTGTGCAATTGTTGAAGAAGAACTTGAATTAGCTGCAACAAATGGAGAAATTGAAATCCCTTGGCAATATTTTGCAGCATTATTGCCTGTAAAATCTGTAGGAGTACATGGAGATGTTCGTGCTTATGGAGAAACTGTTGTTGTTAGAGCAGTACAAAGCCTAGATGGCATGAGTGCAAGATATTCTCCTATTACTCACAATGTTCTTCAAAAAATTTCAACACGAATTACAAACTCATTAAAAGACTCAGTAAATCGTGTTGTTTATGACATCACACATAAACCACCAGGTACAATAGAGTGGGAATAAGTGTACATTTATCCGAGGCATTCAAACGTATTTATCATTTCGGAATACTAAATGAATTGGAGGGGTGGCGCAACAGTAATGCTAATCTTAGCATTATTTTTACCAATTTCAGTACTTTCAACAAGTATAGAATCTCATCCAAATGACTTAAATGATGTTAAGATAAATTATTTAAATTCTAATAATGATGATGTGATAGATAGTGCATTATGGAAAAAAATATCAATGGGGAAATATAGTGACATCATTGAAATTATTGTACAATTTGATTCAGGTGATGCTGGAGAATTAGAAGAAGAAATATTACAATCTTATGGGTTTACACCAACATATAAAACAAAAGCAATACCCTCAATTTTTGCTAAAGGCCCTGCTTCAAATATTAGTTTATTAGCTAATGTTTACGAAATTAAATGGGTCGAATGGAATGCTCCAATGAAATATTATATGGATCAGACAATTCATACAATTAAAGCGATTAATGCATGGGATAGGCAAATTGTTGATTTGTACGGATATCCTTCATCAACTCAAATTATGGGAGATGGAGTTACTGTTGTAGTTGTAGATAGTGGCATAGATGCATCACATCCAGATTTAGATTATAATCCTCAAAGTCCAAATAACCCCACAAAACCTCAACCTGATGATAAAGTAATTTATAATGCAAAATTAAACCAAGGTTCTGGCTCAAATACTCCTGATTTCCTATGGATTCCTGCCTCAGACACGGATACATCAAGTGGACACGGAACTCATTGTGCAGGTACTGTGGGAGGAAACGGAGATGCTTCAGCAGGCAATAGACTTGGAATTGCACCTAATTCATGGTTAATTGGACTTTCAATGGGAGAATTAGCATTTACTATCGATGAATACTCTGCTTTAGAGCATGTATATGAATTATCAAAACCAGGTTCATCTACACAACAAGCATGGAATATTAGAGTTGTTACGAATTCATGGGGACCTGGATTTCCATTTGACTCTATTGACGCAAATGATTTGACTGTACAAATTATTGAAAAAATCACATATGAAAATAATGTTGCAGTGATTTTTGCTAATGGGAATGACGGAGGTGAGGGTGAAGAAGACCAGTCAAATATTTTTGCCAAAGTTCCAGTATCTATCGGTGTTGCTGCCTCAAATAGAGACGGTGTAGGAATGTCTGATTTTTCTAGTAGAGGGGACATGACTAATCGCGACACATGGCCTGATGTTAGTGCACCTGGAGTAGACATTTGGTCTGCTGCTGCTCGTGCTACAATGATTGGTGGAGGTACAGGGGCAGCAGACATAGGTTCTGGTGAATTAGATTACTATTATCTTGCAATTAGTGGCACAAGTATGGCAACACCGCATGTTGCGGGGTTAGCAGCATTATTATGGCAAGCAGCACCGTCTATGAAAATGAGTGATTACGATGAAGATCTTGATTCAATTGGAAACCCAACATTACATGATCCATCTGGAATTGCTCCGCCACAAGAAGCAGAAAGGAAAATTCATGAACTTGAAGTTATTTTGAAATTAACTTCAGATTATATTACAAAAGGAGATAACCTAGCTGAAAATAATAGTATTGGCCTGAACAATCACACTCTAGATTATGCCCAAGGTTATGGCCTTGTTAATGCCGATAATGCTGTAGCACTAGCATTGACATTACAAAGATTAAGAGATTCTAATGGAGATGGATTAGTTGACAACGAAGAAATTGACATTATGGACGCATTTAATATTTTTAAAGACACTATTATTACTAATTCTGAAACTTTTACAACTTCAGGATTAAAAACAAGTTGGGATGGTGATTTTGCAGTATTTACTAGTGAATCAGATTTACCACCTGCATCTTCACATAGGAAAGAATTTTTCGTACCAAAAGGGACTACTGTGGTTTATGCTGATTTAGAATATAATGCCATTGCTCCTTCTATCTTTTGCCCTACTTCAAGCATACTTCGTTTAGCATTAGATACTGATGGCGATGAAAATTACGAAGAAACTGATATTGATGAGCAAGAAATCACCATAGAAGGTGGTTCTGAAGAAGGTGTTTGGTGGGCAGTTGATGTACAAGGCACATCTATTGGAAGTTGCTTGACAGGAGGAGATTTAGGCCCTCGTGCTGCTTATACTGTAGAAATTAATCTCAGGTTTAATCCAACAACTATTAATCTAGATGTAAACGAATCTAGAGGCTGGAAATCATTAGGAGATGGCGTAGCTGAAATAACAATGGAAAAACTCCAATACATACATCCTGGTTTTGAAGAACCAGAAGAAAAATTAAGTGGATTAGATGGAATGATTAAATGGCTTCAGGAAAATTGGCTTATTCCATTAATTATTGTTTTTTTAATAATTATTGCATCAATATTATTTAATGAAAGAAACCAAGAGATCATTAAAAAAATCATTAAAATGAACAAAGAAAATAGGAAATTCAAGAATATAAATACTAATGAAAACATAATTAATGCCGAAATTATTGAAGCCGAATTACTTTGATTTGAACGAAGGCATGAAATATCAAGGTCCGGTGGGCCGATTGCTTGCCGTATTAGCTTAGTTGGTGGAGCGGCGGACTGTTAATCCGCAGGTCGCAGGTTCGAGTCCTGCATACGGCGCTTTTTTTAAACAGAATCAACTTCTTCTGTCTTTAGCTTCATCTAATATTGCATTTTCTAAATCTGATTCGGAGATACTTAATTCCGTTCTAAGAGACTCAACCTTTGACTTAACACCTTTATCTGTTTTTTTAGGCATATGTAATTTCAACAAGATTATTACATCACCTCTCCTTCCTCGACCAGTAGGAAGTCCTCGACCAGTAATATTCAGTGTATGTCCTGCTAATGAATTGGGAGGTATTTTCAACTTTAGGGGCTTTCCGTCAATGTGCGGTATTTCTAGAGTTTTTCCGAGCATCAAATCTGGAAAACCCACTGGAAGCGACATAAGTAATTCTGAACCATCTCTTTCAAACCAAGGATGTTGTTCAAGTTTCAATTCAATCTCTAAATCTCCAGCAACTCCACCATGCTCTGAAACATGACCTTTGCCTCGCATCCTTAATCTCATACCAGTATCTACTCCTGGAGGAACATTAAATCGAATCGTCTGCTTTTTCTTAATTCTGCCATCTCCTCTACAAGATTTACATGGATTGATTATTGTTTTACCCCTACCATTACAGCTTGGACAAATTCCACTTGTTTGTTGTACAAAGGGGCCTACTTGGCGTGTTTGGGTTACTTGCCCTTGCCCACGGCAAGTGGCACAAATATCTACATCATCTGGTTTAGCGCCACCAGTACCTGAGCATTTTTCACATGGTAAAAAGGTATCAACTGTAACTTCTTCTGATCCTCCTTCAAAAGCCATTTGGAAAGGTATTTTTTTCCTTACAAGTATACTCCTACCTCTACTTTGACGAGTACGAGAACTTCTACCACCTCCTCCAAAAAAACTTGAGAAAATATCCTCTAATCCAGAACCAAATAAATCTTCATATCTTATATCGAAACCTGAAAAACCTCCACCCATTCCTGGACCAGAATGCCCGAAACGATCATATTGACTTCTTTTATCTGAATCTGAAAGAATTGCAAATGCCTCTTGTATCTCTTTGAACTTCTCATCTGCCCCAGGATCCGAGTTTTTATCAGGGTGATACTTCCTTGCTAATGAGCGAAATGCTTTCTTTAATTCCTTGTCATTGGCATCTTTACTAACGCCAAGCACTTCGTAGTAATCCCGTTTACCCGCCATTACACTCAGTCATGCGGACTACCCGGGTGCTATGAATAATTCGCTAAAAAATGTAAATTATTTAGATGAACCACACATCTCACAATAATTTGAATCTATTGAATTCATATTGCCACATACCCTACAATGCCAAGAATTAGCAATCATAGAGTCATACTCTGATGCCCCTCCAGATACACCTTGAATATTTTCCCTAACATTTGGTTCATTGTTAATCACAACATCAACTTTTTTTGGTGGTTTATCTTTTTTGGATAATTTCAATGCAGTCCAATCTAATAGTTTATCCATTAATGATTTTTTTTCTTTATCTGCCACAGTAACTTTTTTCGTTTTATCTTCAAGTGTTGTATCTCCTCTCATTCTTGCAGCAGCAAGATTAACATGATCCCTGTCTGAAAGTAATGATATCTCTGCATTAGTCTCTATTTCATTCCTAGCTTCTTGGTTATCCATCATTAAATCTCCAATATTACCTTGCATTTTTTCAAGAGCTTTTTGAGTTAATTGCCCTACTTCTGCAGAACCTTCGGTGGTATGTAACCTGAAACTATTATCTTGTTCCCATGAACCTGAATCTTCATTTTTATAATGTTTTGATAGTTTTTTCAACGCTTGGAGTCTATGCCATTCATGTCCTCTAACTGTTACTACTCTTTTGTAAAGAAGATATCCTGGAATTAAACCAACTAATGCTGCCGCCCATGGAGCCATAGGATCCCCCTCAGATATCGCTTGGGCTGGCACAAAACCAACACTAGGATGAAATAATGCAAACATTGCAATTGCAGGTGCAAGAAAATAAATTCCTCCAAAAATACTACTTTTTGTATCCTGCATATTAGTTACTAAAGCAATTAAACTGTTGAACCTTTCCCGTCAAAGTTTGTTTAATGAGATTATTAATGAACAAAAAAGATTTCCCAAATTCAATATAATCATTACAACATATTTTTGACAAATAGCAAATATGCCTATATATTCAATTCAAATGGAACATACGATAGCATGACTGAAGAGAGAAAAACAAAGACTGAATCAATCACAAAAGACATACAAAAAACCACATTAAATGGATTTTTAGGTTTAGGGCTACACTGTGGCTTAGGTATTTTTATAATTGTTCTTTTTATTGCAATTCCAGATGTAGGATGGATTTTTAATATTTTAATTTTTGGACCAATATGGACTATTTATTGTAATTCATATATTATAATTCATCCTAATGAGGGGGCAGCAGTGCTATTCTTTGGAAAGTATTCCGGCACAGTAAAAACTGAAGGATTCAGGTTTTTCTTGAATCCATTTTTCGAAAAACGGAAGATTTCACTACGTATAAGAAATTTTGAGTCATCACAAATCAAAGTAAATGATGTTAATGCAAATCCAATATTAATTGGAGCCATTGTAGTTTGGAGAGTTTATGATGTTGCTGAAGCATTATTCGAAGTTGATCATTTCGAAGAGTATGTTCAAATTCAAAGTGAGGCTGCACTTCGAGCCATGGCTACAAAATATCCATATGACATTATTGAAGAAAAAGATAAGGGAGGAATTGCACTTTCTAGTCATCAGGAAGTTGTTGCTACAGAACTTCAAGCATCAGTAGAAGACAGATTAGAAAGGGCAGGCATAGAAGTACTAGAAGCAAGAATTAGCCATTTAGCCTATTCACAGGAAATTGCTCAAGCAATGCTACGCAGACAACAGGCTAGTGCTGTTGTAGCTGCAAGGAGAGAAATTGTAGATGGTGCTGTAGGAATGGTTGAATTAGCACTTGACCAATTAAGTTCTAAAGGTATCATCACACTAAATGAAGACAAAAAGGCTACAATGGTTAGTAACTTGCTAGTTGTTCTTTGTTCAGAAACAGATACTACACCAGTAGTAAACACTGGATCCTTAAACCAATAGAATTCATTAATTTCTGCTGGATTATTAACCAGGAGTTAAATTTGCACTCTATCTTTTGGTGCTTTTCCCTTTACAAAAAACCCATGTAAAAACCCAATGCTAAATGTAGTATGCAACATGAAAAGAAGTATTGGAACACCAATGAACATTGATGTTTTTTTCCACCTAAAGGACTCTAATATGCCTGCAAAGAATATTACAAACAGATACATTGCAGGAGGAATCCACCAAAGACTAATTCCCGATAAAAACAAACTAAGAGTTAACAAAAAACCAAACCATGGAGCTATTTCTCCTAAAGGCATCCTAGTAGGATGTTTTCTAACTAACTTTACCCTCCAAAAACCATTACGATGCCCAAACCTTAACCATTGTAAAAAAGTTTGACGTTTTGTTACATGAATGCAACTAATATCGCTTCTCCAAATTTCCCAACCATTTTTAATCAATCTCATATTAAGTTCTGAATCTTGCGCTGTTATCAGAGAATCATCATAACCATCAACCGATTTTAATGCATCCACTCTATAAATTGCTAATGGGGGTATTCTTGTTTTTTGTAATCCCTTAAATTGAGCATAAGCTCCACGTCCACTACCCAATGGGTTTGCCAAAGTTGCCTCGATTAAATTTGCCATAAAAGGCATTTCTTCCTCTGGGGGTTTGAGAATTGTACCAACTGCTGCAATTTTATTTTCAGAAGTTTTCTGAAGATTAATAAATTCTTCAACCCTAACTTCTAAATGATCTTCAGGAAATGTTGCATGTGCTACAGTCTCAAAAATATATTCAGTATCTTCAGAAATATTTTGAAATGCAATATTTCTTGCTTGTGAAACATATCTGTTCGGATTATTTAGCAAAGTTATTTTAGGCATACCATCATCAAGTTTGGAAATAAAATCATTAATTATTTCTGGCGTCCCATCTAAAGAATTACCATCTACAACATAGATATGATGTTTTGATGCTGGATATGTTTGATTACAAAGGCTTTTGAGACATATTTCTATGAAATCTTTTTCATGAAAAGTTGGAATCACAGTGGCAACATATGGTAATTTACTAATTTATAGCCCCCCCTTAACATCTTACCGAATTTATCACTAATGTAAAAATAACGGTATTATTTCTAATTAATGCGCAATTACATTATATTATTCCTCATGGCAGTGACGTGAGTGATATGGCCACAATGGATTTTAAAGCCGTGTTAAATTCTGTTGATTCTAAAGAAAATGTAGAATTAGCAATAAAAGAATTGTTTCCAAATGCTATCATTCAAAAAAATGAAAAAATAAATGAAGATTTTCCAATTGTTAAAGAAAAGGGAACTATTGAAATTAATAACATTGATTATTCATATTTCATTCAAAGAATCCATGACACTAAAATTGCAGATACTGCACTTGATTGTATGAGCCAAAACATTATCGACAATTGCTCAATATTTGAAATTTCAAGACAGGCAGCATTAGCAGGAAAAATTGCATTTGTATTGCCAAATGAAAAAACATTGGGGGGTACATTTGAATTGACATTAAATTCACCAAATTTAATCGCATGGATTGAAGAAATTACTTGGCATAAAGGCAGAGAAGAAATTCCAAGAGAAGTAAATGATGATTTAAAAATGAGAAATGATGGAGTCCCTCAAGATTGGTTTTGAATAATGTTTACTAATTTTAAATTAGCCTCTAACCAATCTAATGACATTAAATCATCTATTGGCATCCATAATATTTCCTCATGAACAATTAATTCCATTGGTGAAGAATTGGCAGTTATTTTGGAATTTATGGCTTTTAATTTGACAAAATATTCATCATACAAATGCGTAATTTCGCAACAAGTAGAGATTATTTCTATATCTAATTTTAATTCCTCAAAAATTTCTCTTTTCAATGCATCACTCTCCAATTCATTTGGTTCAAGTTTTCCTCCTGGAAATTCCCATTTTGATGGATGTGGCTGATTAGAATCTCTTTTGGCAACTAAAATTTCTCCATTCTCATTGCGAATTATTGCCGCCACTACATCAATAATTTTTTTATTAGTTATTTGTTTGATTATATTGGTTATTATCTCTATTTGTCTAGAGATAGGAACATATTCATCAGATGGAAGATGAATAAAGAGACATGGCAATTCCCTACCAAACCTATCATATAATTTCTGTTTGAAAATTGTATTTAATGAATGAAAATATGACTCATTACAAACAAAGTTACCTGCATCAGAGGATAAGGAGATTTCAGAGGAGTTTTTTGTGAATAAACCTACCACATCAACAGTAGACAATAATTTATTTTTAGCAAATTTATCTATTTTTTTATTTTTGATTTGTCTTTCAGAGTTATCTTTAATTCTCATATGAATTTTATTTATGGCTTGTGTTTCTAAATTAATAGTTGTAGCTTTATTACTAAATCCTAATTGTATTATACAATCATATTCCTTTTCAATTATTAATTCACTAACATACTTTGATCCTTTTTCGTCAACTGTTAAAATTTTAGTTTCAATTTCAAATTGATTAATATCTAATTTATTTATCTCTGTAACTACTTCATTTGAAATATTATATGAAGCACCGTCGAAAGGTTCGAACCCTGTCAATAGTACACGAGCCTTCCTCATAGAACAACGGTTATGCATCTAGTGAATAGCATTGCCGAATTAAAATATATTAAACAAATCAAGCCAAAACTTGACAATGTGTAATTAATTAGACATACTGAACAAGATGAGCGAGTCTGAGATTATTGTACAAATTCCTAGTGAAATTGAAGATTCAAAAAAAGGTAATTTGTTTAGAGTTATTTTTGCACAAATGACTTCAGGAGTTGGTTTTTGGGGATCATTACAGCCAATTATAGCAATTATCATTTCATTAGTGCCATTTTTATTCCTTGGACAACATTTCAATAGATCTCATCAGAAAGGTTTTGATTTCACTCTTCTACAACTTCCTCTAGCATTAACAGGAATCCTTTGGATTGGTTTGTATTTATGGTCTATCTTTGATGCATGGAATGAAGCACAAAAATTTGTTTTAAACAAAATTAACAGTAATTCAATATAAATATTCTTCAGGGTACCATAATTGGTCAAAGGCTTGTATTTGTGAATTCTTTAAATTCGATAAATCACTTAAATCATCAGAATCAAATTCATTTGGAAGCGTTCCAAAAAGAATATTTGAAACATCACTTGTTTCAATAGCCCAATACATTACTGATTGGTCATTAGAACTATGCCCAGGATGATCAGGATCTTCATGATCCACATTTGATTGATATACAAGATTCACTAACCCAAGTAAATGACCTAATTCATGTACTGTTACTGATGCCTCTATATTTTCCCAACTAGGTCTTTGAATTAAATTTTCAGATTCTTTAATGTTGTCTACAAATATCATTACAGTTGAAGCATCTACAGCAACACCGAGAACATTTTCATTTGTATGCTTTCCACTAGGAAACATAAAATGAAATCTAAGTTGGTTACCATTCATCGCATCTGCATCCCTTGTTTCCCTCCCAACAAGTCTAATTTCTTCATTTGTCCACTTGCCTTCATGTTCAAAATCTGTTAAGAATAGTTCATAAGTCACACTTTGTTTTTCACAAACACTACTTATCCTATCCACTAACATTTCTAATGTTTCAGGCCTTGGTTTTTGATCAGATTCATAATCAACTTCAATAATAATCTCATTAAATTGACTTGAATTTAAACATGCAAGCACTAAACCTCCAGGAATTCCATATTTTTCAGGTAATACTTCCTCGCTTGAAAAACAGCCTGTCAATGAACTAGAACACAAGATCAATACTAAGAATAATGTTAGTGCCTTTGAATTTTTAAGATAGCCCCTCATTGAACTCACCCTCAAAAATCATCTGGAATTTCAACAGTTGAAAATAGTTGCCCTGGCGATGTTGAATTTGAAAGTTGAGTTCTTACTAATTTCTCCCAACTTCTAAGAACTAACAATGAATCTGCTAAAGGCACCTCTTTTTGATTTATTGACGTTCTAATCAGCGTATCAAGAATATCAATTCTATCTTCATCTAAAATATCTATGATTTTCTCTAAATTAATTGATGCATTAATTTCCTGCTCAGAATTTTCTAATTCTAAAGGCCACGGTTGAATATATTTTCTAGGTAATATCTCATCATTAGATTTTGCAATCTCTATTAATTTCTCACTTAGCATATTTGTAAACTTTGCAATAACCAAACTAACTTCAACCAAAGGCATACTCAACTGATTAACTAAATTTACAATGTTTTCATGTAAAAATAGCATCTTTTCATTAGGATTTGTTTCCATATCCATACTACCACATCATAATGTGCGGTCATCATATCTTATTGCAGAAATGTCCCCTCTTACTCCATCATTTTCATCATTATGAACTTCATACCAATCAACCATCCAATCTCCATCTGTATCCCAATTAGTTGGATCTGTACCTTCTGCTGTAAAATCACCATCGATATCCAAAACCCACCAACCAAATGGATATTGGCCTCTTCCAATGTCTGGTAAGACCGTTGAGCTTGAAACTAGACCATAACTATCTGTCCAATCGCCTCTACAGATAGAAATATCATCTGCAGCGTCCATTACAAAGAAATCTTCATCATTATCCTGAATAACCTTTGCATACATCAAATCTTGACTGTCTCTTTTATTAATCTTCAAATAATTTTTATCCATTTCGTCATCTTCGCCTAAATGCAATAACCATTTTCTAAATTGCCACCACTCTGTAATTTCAATACCATCCCATTGTAAATCAAGAGATCTTACTAGAGTTGCAGAACGATATGTGTCATCTGTAATTGCATAAAATTCTTGGAAATTTGAATACTCATTATATTCGCAAACAACACCACTACAATCCCAATCTCCATCATTATCTGGATCTAGCAGTGCATCTGTTGGATCTCTAGGATCTAAAGTAAACCATGTTAATGATAAATCAGGCCTCATAATATTAATTCCTTCAATTTTTAATGGCTTTTTCTGAATACTCTCTTCTGCACCTACATCAACCCACTCTACGGAAATATATCTTTGGCTTGAAAAATTATCTAATGATTCGTTCCAAGCCAATGCATATTCATACCAATCAGGCAACATATCCCAATCAGTATCATTGTCTAATGGATTTGTACCATATTTTAGTATCTCTCTTCCGTCTGAAAGGCTTCCATCTTGATAATAATTTAATGTGAATGACTCAGTCCCTTCTCTAATTTTCATTTGACTATCATCATCACTATCATTCAAATGTGGATATGTACCATTATCAAACTCCATACTATTTGTAAATGGTATTGCAATATTATCCAACCCATATTGGCCACCAGAGATAGAAAAGATATGATTATTCCAATTACCTTGTGAGGCTGGTGTATCTACTACAGAACGGTCGTACCAACCATCTTCATCAATATCATAATCCCCATCTAACGGGTTTAATGGATTTAATCCCCATCTTCCATCCACTGTAAAGATATTATTATCTCTTGAAACTTGAATCGGTTCTGAAATATAAGTCGCATAACAATATTCCCACCCATCTGGCATTCCATCACTGTCTGAATCTGGATGAGTCGGATCTGAAATTCCAATTAAACTATTATTGAAATTATTTTCATTTAATTCATTAATTTTTTCTAATCTATCTTGTGTTACAGGGAAACCATCATGTAACTTTCCAGAAAATAATTCATATAATCTATTATTTGCTTGCTCGTCATTAAGTCCTTCTTCTTCTGAAAGTGCTTTTGTTGCATCTGTAGCGAAATCATAAAACCCTAATTCCAAGGGGATGTTATATCTTTCAGCTTCTTTACCATATGTTCTTGCTTGCCATTCTCTTAAATTTGAATAGACCTCGTAAACTGCAATTTCACCATCTCCATCACAATCATATGAATCGTCATCAAGATCAAGATAGATATCATTACTAATTAATGGATTCATCGACCAGCGATTTTCTTCTAAGTCCCATTCAGTAAACCAATATTCATATCCATCTAACATCTCATCCCTATCTGTATCATTATGTGTTGGATCTGTGATTGAACGTAGTGTTTCTAAAATCAAAGTTGGTGGGTCTCCTGTTTGCCAATCAATTAAATCTAATTTGACTAATGTTGCTCTATTTTCTGTATTGTTAAGTATATTTCCTACACGGGAATATTCCGTTCCTGACATTTGTTCTTCTGCGTCTAGGTAAAATATTGGTGCATCAGGGGGATGCGAGACTCCATTTTCAGGCAAGCCATCTGCCAAAGACAACTCTTGACGATCAGTTAATCCGTCATTATCTGAATCATAATCTCCATCACCCGCAACTAATGGATTTAGTGTCCAGATACCATCTGTTGAATCCCAATCAGTTAGAAGCATCTCTAAACCATCAAGCATTCCATCACCATCAGTATCGGGATTATTTGGATCACAACTCATACCACTATTCTCCAAGATATCTGCATCTACAAATGAACCAAAACTCAAATTTGTAGTGATTCTTCCCCATACTTGAGTGTCAAAGCCGCTTACTGTATTCGATTGCTTAATGTAATATTTAGGAGAAAATTGCAAATGAATCTCATTATATTCTGGGTTTATCGAATTATATTCCTCCCAATTGGAATAACCATCTGAATCTGCATCACTATATTTGTCACCTTCAGTTAATGGGTTCAAACTCCATTTATTCCCTACGATGTCCCATCTAGCATGCCAAATCTCCCAACCATCTGGCATCCCATCATTATCTGAATCTGGTGAAATTGGGTTTGCTGAACCTTTATCTTGTTCATTCTGTGAATTTAATAAGGTTGGACTTGCTAATTCTCCAAATGTAAATACTGGATCATAGGAATCATGTGTATTTTGCCATAATTGAGTGAAAATTCCAAATGGAAGTGTTGATGTCGCACTATCATTTTCATTAAAAAAGGATGTGTCTTTGATATGATACTCAAGATAATTATTAAACTCCTCATTTGGCTCTAATATCCCATTATGATTGGCATCATAACCATCTCCATCTGGATTTCCAATAGCATCACTTCCATTTAATGGATTTATACCTTTTACATCACTTGTCCAATAACATGAATTTCCATCAGGGTCATTTGGATTATTATCCAGCGCCTCCCAACCATCTGGTAATGTATCTCCATCACTATCTACATTGTTGGGATCTAAA
This sequence comes from Methanobacteriota archaeon, assembly GCA_002699515.1. Classification (GTDB taxonomy): domain Archaea; phylum Thermoplasmatota; class Poseidoniia; order Poseidoniales; family Poseidoniaceae; genus MGIIa-I. The sequence goes on along the minus strand of PAAW01000001.1, from coordinate 13,587 downwards.
GTACTCCATTGTAACTCTACAGCTTCAGCAGATTCTCCATGTGATTCAAATAAATTACCTGATAACGCCTCCAAATAAATCTGACCCCAAGCAAATTCACAAATGTTGCTTAATCCATCTCCATCTGCATCCCATAATGCATCATCGGCCCTTAATGGATCTAAGGACCAGTTATTCCCACCTGTGTATGTAGTACCTACCCATCTACGGTTTTCAATCTCCCAACCATCTGGCATTCCATCTCCATCTGTATCATTATTGGTTGCATCTAATGGCGAATCTGAACCTCCTGTCAACAAATATGAATCTGCTGCACCATTATTTGCATCACAAACATACTCATGTTCTACAATATAGTGGCAATCAAATTCAGTAAGTCCGTAATAAAATCCAAAAAATTCCATTCCATCATTGATACCGTCTCCATCTGTATCAGGATCTCTTGGATCTGTACCTGGGTATCCTGAATCAGTTGTTGGTTGATACCTAAACTCATCTAAATTATTCCAATCTTGTTCGAAAAATGAATTTTGTTCACCATCTAAATTAAGTCCATCTGCATCTGGATCTAACAACGCATCTGTTGGATCTGTAGGATCTAATGCGTATGCATATTCCCATCCATCTGGAATTCCATCAAAGTCGGAATCGTTATTTCCGGGGTCTATTAATGCAATATTCGAAAAACGACCAGGGTCTACTGCACCAAGAAGGTAATCTGTCCCATTCACATTTAATTCTGCTAATGAAACTACTCTTCCAGTAATTGATTCCTGAACTCCTTGATTAAAGGATGCCAAAGCACCACCTACCAATTTCCATGATCCTCCTTGCGAGCCAACTAATACATTATTGTCTAAAGGTAATATTGAATGTACGTCATTCATTTTTTCATTAAGTGTGTGTTCTAATGAACCGCTATGTGATAATTGATTATTACTTAATGTGAGTAAATGAATTCCAGAACCTGTACCTATCCATAAATGTGTTACTTCATTTCCTCCTGTATTGTCTGGCACAATCGTTCTTACTTCAAATAAATTTAATTCGTGTTCATATGTTAAATTTCTCAAATTATTTGTATTGTACTGATCAAACATCCATTCTAAATTTAATACACCCATTCCGTTAGAAGTTTCAGTTTTTATTAATCCTTTATCAGTCCCTAAATATAAGGTTGGTTGCCCATTTACTGAAACATGAACTAGTGAAGAAGGTGTTGCGGAAATAAAACTTAATTCATCAAATAAACTGTTATCTAAAGCATCTTCTGAGCCTTCTTTTAATTCACCAGAATTTTTAATTTCAAAAACATAGCCTGTATCTAAACCAAGTGTGATTAATCTTTGATCTCCTCCAGAATCAATTAGGGTGTTTACTACATACATTTCACCTAGATCAAAATGATCTATTTCTCCATTTAGGACTCCTTCTTTATCTAAATGCATGCTATATATTCCATCAGTAGTTGCCATTATTACTGCACCTCGGCCAAATTCATTCTGTACTAGAACCATATCATTCATTTCTACTCCATTAGGTAGCAATAAATCCTCTACTGTCATTTCATCCATATTGAATACAGATAAACCTACTTTGGTACCAACATATACAAGTGAGTTTTCTCCATCTTCAAATGTATCTAATTTTCTTACATCATGATTTGAAATTTTAATTTCGGTTGTTTTATCATAAAGAGTAAGTGTATCTTTTAATGAGCCGTCAAGTACTGTTTTTAATCCACCTCTAATTGAATCTCCACTATCTTCTGAAACTAAATATTCTTCTAAATTACTAAATGCTTCTCCGCCACATTCAATTAATCCTTCTGAGAAACAAGTATTGACTATGTCGGTTGTTAAGTCTCGCGTTACTTCTCCATTATTTGTTAAATCCCAACCATCTGAATCTGAATCTTCAAGATTGTCTTTCTTATTGTGTGGATCTAATCCGAAATATACTTCCCAACCATCTGGTATTTCGTCTCCTCCTGGAGAATATTCAAGTCCTCCAATTTCAGACCACCTAAAGAAATCTCCATCTGGATTTAATGGATCCGTCCCTCTCCATCTTGAATTATACCTCTCATCAATATCTTCTTCCATCTTGTCATACCATAATCCATCAATTTCTGTCATCCATTCCATTGGGATACCATAATTATATTCAGCTGAATTATTGTAATATTCATTTGATTCTATTGTGCCATCCCTATCGATATCAAATCCATCTTCATCGTAGTCTTCAGCACCATCTGAACCATTTAAGGGGTCGAAAAGAGGACAGGACCATCTACCTTCAATCATTCCTCCTGCGTTTTCCATACACATTTGCACTTCATACCCATCTGGCATTCCATCTCCATCCGTATCTGAACTTGTTGGATCCAGATAAAGTCTAAAACCGCCTTCAGGGTCTAATGGATCTTCTCCTGTTAAACCAGTTCTATTTGTAAAACAATCTACAACGATATAAGGCCAACAATATTCTTCTACATTTTGTAATCCATCATTATCCATATCTAAATCTAATCCAGATGAACTATCAGGATCATATTCACCGTCTGAACCATTAGTATAATCCATCCCTTGAATCGTTTTTTGACGCCCATCTACTGAAATTGCATCCCAGGAATCGCCAAATTGTTGTTCCCATACATCAGGTATTCCATCACGATCTGTATCTGTAACTGGAGGTGGCCCTTGATTAGCATCTTCAGGGTGAACATTTTGAACTGATTGAATTGATGGCAATTGAGACATTGTCAACAATAAAAATACCATTATTGAAGTTACAATAAGAGTTGTTTGCTTGCGACGCATTATGCTTACCTGACGGTCATCCGACAAAACTTTACCAACTCAAATACCTTATGATACTGATGGAACAATGTTCATACAAAATTATTGCCCGTAACTAAAAATTAGTTGAATAATCAGACATTTCACTGTTTGTTTGTCGATTAGTTCAAAGTCTTATCGCGTCCCGTCTAAAGGGATGTCCGTCTCCATTACACACCTAGGTTCTGGTAGCCGGGGTAATTCAACACTAATTTCAAGTGAAAATGGTAATGTTCTAATCGACAACGGATTTTCTGGTAGGCAGTTAGAAAAAAGATTAGCAAGAATGGAATTAAAACCAACAGATATTGATTGTATGCTTATTTCTCACCATCATGGAGATCATGGCAGTGGTGTTGAATATGCAATGAGAAAATGGAATATTCCTGCAAAAATGAATTATTTTACTGCAGAAAAAATAGGAGTGTTAGACAAAGAAAACCTTGAGCTTTTTGAAAACTTAGACCGATTAGAAATATTATCTGATGTTTCATTTTTACCATTTCCTGTACCCCATTCTGGTGCAGAAAATGTAGGTTTTTCAATAGTCACAAAAGGTGGAGAAAAAACATGTGTAGTCACAGACATAGGCAGTGAAACAGATGAAGTAATCAAACACATGCAAGGTTGTTCACATATCTCAATAGAAGCAAATTATGATTTAAGACGTCTACTTTCTGGGCCTTATCCAGACATATTAAAAAATAGAATTATGGGGAGAGGTGGCCATTTATCAAATAAACAAACTGGTAAATTGCTATCTAAAATTATTGGCCCAGAAACTAAAAGTATTGTTCTAACCCACCTTTCTGAGAAAAATAATCAGCCACATCTTGCAGAGAGTACTGTTTTATACCATATTGACGACATTTTCACCGGTGACATCGCAATATCTCTGCAAGACGGCCCAGAATTTAGTCACTTTTTGGGACAAAGTACTCAGGAAAAGATGTCTATAAAGATTTAATTTTAAGGGAGAAATATCAATGAAACGGGATTTACAAGATGATGATTCTGCACTTAGTGACATTATTGGAATGGTAATGTTGCTAGCAATGATTGTTATTGTATTATCTTCTGCCATAATAATATTACAACCCTATATTGCTGATTATGATGACAATAAGAATTGGTCCCAAGCTAAAGTAATTGCAGATCAAATAGATGAAAGAATCAGATTAGTAGGCGCATCACCTCAAGATACTGGTTCAATTCAAACATTCGAATTAGCATCTACATCTATCTCTGGATTAGTTAATGCAGAGTTTTGGACAATTTCAGCTGATACATATGGCTCAGATGTAATTGAGGTTGCATTATCTTCTTTTAATTCTGTTAATGTTAATTCAATAAACAACACTGCCAAATATGCAAAAGTGAATAATGGAGGAAATATTACCACTCATACATTAATTTTTGAAAATGGTACTGCAAATGTAAATTTTGAGAACTATATGGATAAATTATTAATTATTGAAATTTTAAATGTTGATTCAGACATTATTCATAAATTTGTTCGCTTGGAGTTATCTGGAATTGGAATAGATACTGCATTATCTACAGGTAATTTTGACATAGATTTAGTAAATGGAGCAAGAATGGAAAAATTATATGGTGAAGCATACAAAGTAACAAGATATCCCTCATTAAGACATTATTCTATGCCAGATAATTCTCAACAATTTAGTTTTGTACTTGTCGACATTGACATGAGTTTACTCTCAGGTAGTTCAAGTTCATTTCGTTTACAAATGGTATCTGAAGGACCTCTTGAATTATTTGATGGCGAAGTTAGAAACATTAGAATGAGTATGAGTAATGAAATTGATGAATCTATGACTGATAGATACATGTCTAATTGGATGGAAGATTACAACATGAATTTGGCTTCTGGCACATTAGATTCTTACGAGGGTTTAGGGCCTTGGAAAAGGGTATCAGGCATTGATGGCTTTGGAATTCATCCTCTGGAAAAATCAATCTTAACTGAAATCGTACTCCACAGGGTTGTGATAATCTGAAACGCATAAACAACCTAGTTAGTGACACTAATGCTGCTAATTCTGCAATTGCGACTGTTCTAATGTTTGCAGGAGTAATGAGCATCATCAGTGTCATGCTTGTTTCAATAGTCCCTGTGATTAATGAATTACAAGGAGCTATAGAATCTAGCGATGCTGTTGCTCAATTTGAGGATTTATCTGAATATGAAGCACAATTAGCTCAAAGAGGCTTGCCTGGAAGTTCATCTGAATTGAGATTAGAACCAGTACTTGGGAAACTTGAATGGGATTTAAAAGATTCAGGAGTCTGGTTTTCTTCATCATGGACTGAAGACTCAGAGTTCAGATTAAGAAATGCTGGAAACTTTGGAAATGAATTTGACATAAGGTTCCCAACAGGAAAATTAAGTTCTTATTGTATGGATGATTTACACCTACAATTTGAATCTAAATGGAAATATGAATTACCTGCAATAGAAGGAAAAATAATAATTGCAAGTAAATCTCAAATTTCATCAACAATTACTTCATCTATTGTAACTATAATGCAAGGAGAGGAATTGTTTACATCAAAAATTAGTAATAATAATGTTTTAGAAATTGATTTACCATTAGAGGATTCAAATAGTAAATCTACAATAATTAGTGATGTTGAATTGACAATATTATACAAATTAGGGGAGGGAGGTGCTACTTTTATCTCCCCAAATAATCCAAACCACAAAGGTTTGGGAACTATTTGGAAAATCCCATTACCTGCAGGAAATAATAACATTAACCTAATTTCAGAAAAAAGCACTATGATCACATGGGAATTTGGAAATGAAAAAATGACTGAAAGCGCTTCTTTAATCGGAGATGGTGCAATATGGTCTAAGAGTTTCAACAACATTGAAACAAAAATACTAACTATTGAATCATCAAAAAATGCCAACCTAATCTTACAAACAGATACTGAATCGAATCTTGGTTCAGTTAATTGGCCTTCAACAGAAGGAATTATGCTGGGTACTGAATTCCTCATACCCCCCCTGGCAGGAACATTAATAATTTCAAATTATGATAATTCCCCAGCACAAATTGACGTTCAAGGATCTAGTTTTTCAATAAATAGTAATGGCATGTATAAATTAGATTGGCCTATTGCTGGTACGAATGGAGTTGTAAAAATCACAAGTAATTCTGAAATTACAATCAAATGGACTGAAGATGCATCAGATAATAATGGTTATCTCTCTAACGGTATTTCTTATCTTGTTGCTAAGGACACGGGACAATTTTCTGGAAAAGAGTTTACAACTAGCTGGACTGGTGAACAAGTAGGAAATAATGAAGCATCTATTTACGCCACACTTACAGGATCAAAAGCTTCATTTGAATTTTCAGGAGTTTTTAATGCCACTGGAAATTTGGAAAGTACAAGTGGCAATTCATATTTCCTTTCATCACAAGAATCTGGAGAATTAAATTCAACTGTAACTTCAGGACATTCCATGAGATTGATGCAAATTATTGGAAATACTGGAATTACGGAACTAATGGACAAAGGATCTCAAAGGTGCCTTCCACTATCGTTATTCGCCTCTGGTTGGATTAATATCGATTTACCTTGGTATGATGTCAGTGAATTAACTCTTTCAGGGATTAGAGATGCATGGGAAAAGGGAGATCATCATTCAGGAATAAATATACAATTAATTGGGGAAAATGATATCTCGTCTTTTTCTTCACTTGCAGATGCTTGGGTAATTCAAATACCTGCTTTAAAATATAAATTTTCTAGTAGTATTTCGAATCTAGAAGTTGTTGACAAAGGAGGAATAGTAACAACAAATCATCCCGAAGCGAGACCTTCAGTTTCACATTCTGCCTTAGCCGCTAAAGGAAACTCAAACTTATTAGGAGTACATTTGCCTGTAATGATGCCTACTTCATCCAGTATGGCTAGCGGTTCTTCTGATGTAAAAGTTCAATTAAAAGTAATTGAAACAAAATTTTGTACTAATGAACTCTCAAAGAATATTAGAATGGGCTGGAATGACCAGTACGGCAGTAGCATCACAAATTGGCTTTCAGAAGATCTTGAATATTCTGATGATTGGATATCATATCCCAATCAATTTGATTTACTATCTGATTACACAGGGTGGGTTGATAGAAGTAACGGAGAGGCTGTATATCATAGCCTAAATAAGGACATTGAGTTCACATTGACATTTACATCAATTTCATTCGATGCACAGGAGGAAGGTGGATGAAGAAAAACATTAATTTTACAGAGGATGAATCTGGTGCTGCAACTGAATTAGGTTATGTATTTACATTTCTTCTAGGACTTCTACTACTTTCATTATATTCATTATGGGCATGGGATATAGAGAATTCCACTAGAGAAAGATGGTCAGATGTGGCCCTTACGGAGAATGTTGAGCGTGTAGGTTCAGCAATTGAAAGAGCAGATGATGTTGCAAGAATTAATCCAAATGCCACTTATTCTGAGCAAATAGAACTGTTAAACGTAGAACAATCTTCTGTAAACATCATTATGCTATTAGATGATGAAAAACTAACCATAACACATCCTAATTTTAAAAATCCGTTTGAATATAAATCTACTTCTGCAGCACCTACAACTCATGTTGGAGAAATAAATCTCAAAGGAGAATCTTCAATATGGGTTCATATGTCTAACGGAATCATTGAGATTTCTAATAAACCAGTTAATTAATTTCCAGTAATTGCCTTATGGAACATCATCTGTACTTCCTGCATTTTTCTAGTTGCACCTACTTCTCTAAATACATTTAATGCCCTTTGTAAATATTCCATTCTACGCTGTTTATCAAACCCTGTAGTCCCTAATCGTGATAATAATTCACCAACCAAAAGTGGTTGATTACTAGATTCAGCCAATGCAAGACCCTCTAGATATCTTTCTACTGCTTCATCTCTCTTACCTGAATCTTCAAGTACTTCTCCAAGTAATAATATTAATTCAACTCTAATTTCAAGATCATCTTCATTTGCAAGTGATTGTAATGTTTCTGAATAATGATTTAAAGCTAAATCTGTATCTCCAATTAATGCATAATATCGACCTAATACTGCTCTTGCACGCGAATGTGTGATTTCATCTCCCTTTGATTGTGTTTCATCAAATGCTTTTAGAGCATGTTCACGCCCCAATTCTAATTTATCCATTTCCAAATACGAACGTGCCAAATTTATTCTCGCATGAACTAACTTTTCATCTTTTTCATTTGCAAGTATATGTTCAACTTCTGAATGTGAATCCATTGCAAGTTGTTTTTTACCCTCCGATCTAAAAATATAACTCATATTAGTATAAGTGTTGCATGCCCCGATTGAATCTTTAATTGCAATAAATCTCTTTAGTGCCTGCCTATGAAGATCTAATGCTAACTTACTATCTCCTCTTTTCCAAGCAAGTTCAGCCAAACTAGAAAGTAAAGTACTTTCTAAAGTGATATCTTTAGCTTTATTTGCATTATCCATAGCTACTGTAAAGGATGCTTCTGCTCCACCAAAATCACCAGATAATGCCAAGATCTCACCTCTCAAATACCATAATTTACCCCACGTTTTTGCTGGTCCATTTGAATCAATTAATCTATTTATTAATCCCAATAACTCTAATTGGCCAGAATTAATCAATTCATCTCCTCTTAATGCAAGTTCTTCGGCTGCAGATTCTACATCTGCATAACTTATTTTATGATGTAAATACTCAATGATATCTTGAGTAGAGTTTAATTTCTTTTTATACCATTCAGCAGCTGAAGTATGAAGAGGGATAGCTACTTGCTCATCTATACCATTAAATGTAAATTCCCTAATCAAATCATGCACATCGTAATTCTCTGAATCTACTCTTCTTGCTAATCCTTGTTCAACTAAATTATCAAGAGTATTCAAATCTAAATCAATTGTTGTTAAAGCCTCAAGAGGGACTGGTTCTCTAAATATTGCAAGTGATTGTAGCAATCTTTTTTCTTCTGCAGATAACTTATTAAAAATCTCCATAGAAACATAGTTTTCTAAAGTCAAATGATGCTCAATTGTAGATGCACCTCTATTAATTAACTCTAAAACTAATGGATGTCCCTTTGAAATTCCATAAATTCTCCCGAAGTCATCATCACCAATACTCTCAAATGATTTTAGAATATTTTTTGAGGATTCTGGATCCAAACCATCAAGTGGCAATATTTTACTCACACTTTTACCATTTTCATCTCTAAGTGGTATCACTGGACGATATGATCTTGAAAAAATCACTAACCCTAAACCATCACTCATTTCATTAATCCTTAATGTAAAGTTGTAAATTATTTTATAAAACACATCTTCATCGTTTTTATGATAATCGTCTATCACAATTAATGCTTGAATATTCTGTAAACAACTCACAAGTAATTCTACTGTTTCATCAATTCTTGGTACCGAACTTGCTTCTAAGTAATCGTTTAGAGCATCAACACCAATTGAGCTAAGCCATGCCGCTAAATCCTCTAAAAATGGCCTTCCCCCTGTTCCTAATTGGCACCTGTGGTATATCAGATTCCTTCTAAATGTATAATTTTCTAATAATTTAGATGCCAAACTTGTTTTTCCAATTCCTGCAATTCCAGATATTAATATTGCAAAAGGACCTTGATCCAAAGTTTCTGTGATTGCCTGCAATTCGGTTACCCTGCCATAAAAATGTCTTAATCTCGGCAAATCTCCTAGAGAGGAGGATAGTTGTTTTTCAACCCTTTTTGTTAGGTCTCGTTCTATTAATTCAGGAGTTAATTTTGTAACTTCTAAAATTCCGTCATCTCTTAAGTAACGAAGAATATCAACTGGACGTATCTGGAACGGCAATATTTCATTACAGGAACCTAAGGTAGTTTCAATTAATTCTTCTTCATTTGATAAAACCATAAATTCATGCTTACTTAATCTATTCCATGTTTCATCAGCATGTTCTGAACCTGAACTTGTTAAGAAATATGATTTCCTTTTCCTCATCACTCCAGAAACATGTGCTTGTCTTTCAATTAACAATCCTTGTTCCTTTAATCCAGAAATTGCACGTGGAACATTACTTCTTGCAATTGCCACTGCATTTGCTATTCCCATTTGAGATAATGCGAATGGGACCTCTACTGATTCAATGAATGCAACATAGTCTCTAAGATGCAATAATATCCTTTCCTGAACTCCTGGTTTTGGATTGTTCATGATTCCACCGTTACTTCGTTATCAAAGAAAGGTTATGAATGCCATGGTTAAATGTTCATAATTTCAAAACTGATTCCTATATTGTTCTGCATATGCTCTTGCTGTATTTTCATCATAACCTTGAGATATTAATTGCTGTACATATGCTTCTAATTTTGGATTCGGATCTGTATTAACTTGGACCTGTGCCGTTTGAGGAACTTGTTGTTGCTGGTTATTTCCCCAAGCATAAGTATCTGTAACAACTTCACCATCACCTTCAGAAAAATCCATCTCATCATCATCCTCAAATTCAATAAAGAAATATGCTAAGACCACTAATAATGAAACTAAGACAAGGAAGACTATCAATAATTTAGCCCATAAAGACATTCCTTGATCGGGACTCTCGACACTTATCCCATTTGCAACATTATAAGGATCACTAGCATATTCAAATTCAATATCAATAACTCCTCCATCATCTGGGAAAAATGTCCGAGGAATTTCTAATGTCCATGTCCCTTCTTGATCTACGATTGCTTCACCCAATGATAACTTTCCAGAAGTCATGTATGCTTTGACTACTTCTCCAGGCCTACCTGTCCCAACATATATTGCAGGGTTTTCTGAACTTACTTCTTCACTATTTAATTGCTGGAATGTAAATTCAACTGCAATTACAACAATATTAAACTCTGGCGACTCTATTGATTGGCTGTATGAATCTGTAGCTTTTATTTTAACACCAATAAAACTCCATTGTACTTCATCTGAATAATATGTACTCATTGTTGATGTTGCAGGATTATAAGTGAGTATGCCAGTTTGTGGATTAATTTCCAGTACTTTAAACATAAATTGGTCGTGCTCATTGAAATCTTCTTCATCTCCTGCAATACTATAACTTAATTGATAATTTCCAGAATGTTCAAAGAATTTATTTAAATCCATTTCTAAACCAGAACCACATTTTTCAAGTGATTTTGAACCTTTGTCACAGAAAATTTTCACTGTGGAACCGCCACTTAAATCGGAATCCCAAGCAGTTTGATTAAATTGGGGCGGGTCTACTTCATCTTCAGGATTTAATATTGTAATTGTTACTTCTTTAGTGACACTGTATCCATCTATCATATTTGAATCAAAAGCCCTTACACTAATTGTATGTTGACTTAAATGATCTTCTTCAGAAGTATCCCAGTAGGTTTCCCAATCATTTCCATTAAATTCATAGATATTAGGTAAATTTGTCCAGCCTCCTGCAGCATGAGTAATATTTACTTCAACCCTACTTACCTCTCCATCTAAATCTGTTGCATATCCATAAATTCTTGTTTGCTCATCTCCTTGAATCTCTCCTGTAGATGGGCCATAAATCTCTACTATTGGAATTGCATTCTCATTAATTATTGTCAATGTTAATTCTACAGCTGTACATTCATCAACATTAAATCTACAAAACTTAGAATCACTTGCCCAAATTTCAACATAATAAACTCCAGAACTTACAGAAGATGTTAAGTCCCATTCATATTCCCAATCATTCCAATTACTAGGAATAAATTCTTTTGTAGGTAAAGTTGAACCATCTTCTTTTGTAAATTTAATATGAATCTTGTTTAAATCAGGTGAATTTACTCCAGAATAAGGATCTGTGGCTGAACCTCTGAACAATACGCTATTTTGACTATGTTCTGAATTATCTTGAGGTGATGTAATCATCACATCTGGAGTGACCGTGTTTAATTGGAAAGAACGTGATAAAACTGGACTATATTCCACCCCATCAAATGCTCTAAATTCAAAGGGGTAATCCGCTTCTGGTTGATCACTTAGATCAATACTATACGACCAACTCTTCCATGGCCAATTTTGCTGAGTAACTGTATCCTCATTAAATCCTGATGTATCTGTTGCTAAAATTCCATCGTCCCATGAACCACCAGGTAGACGAACTTCAACGCGGTCTACAGTCCCCATATGTCCGAGTAGTGCCTCCCAATCTGAACTGTAAGTTCCAGGCGCTCTATCTGTCGAACCATCATATGCTTCTCCTGTCACATTTACCCATCTCTTAAATGCTGCATTTTCGGGAAATTGAATATCCATTTCTACAGAAGGTGCAATATTAGATAAATCAATAACTCCTTCTATTTGAGAAGTCAAGGTTATTGATTCTGTTGCAGAACCTTTGTCAAATTTCCATGCATCGATAAAGTATGTTGACATTTCCCTTCCTCCACCAATACAATCTGGGTCTTGATCGTCAAAAAGTAAATCTCCATCATTATCTAAATCGTCATTACAGGAATTTTCTAAAGGATCAATTACTAATCCATCAGGATTAGGACCGAAACCTGTGAAATCCATATGAAAATCGCTTGCTAAAACTATTTGTGGAGTCATTCCATATTCATCTGTAGTCAAATTATATAATTCATTTCCATGACTGTCTCTAACTGTAATATCTGCATTAGATACAGTATCTCCATTTGCTAAAACACGATATCTTACAAGCTCACCTTGTTGTACTATATTTTGATGTTTGCCTGCACCACTGTTTAATCTGCCAATATGTATATTCTCTAATCCGATATCTAAATCAGCAAAAGCAAATACAGTTGCATTAGGGTTTAATTCAATAGACATTGGAATATCTTCTGGATAAACTAATTTTGAAAATTGATTACTATACATTGGTGGTACTTTAAGGCAATCAGTATACATGTTAGTATCGCATTTAACAGCTGCACCTCTCCATCTTAAACCTACAGAATAAACTCCTGATGTTGATGGAACAGGAATTGTCTAAGATTGCACAGCAACTCTACTTTCAGTAATATTGTAAGTTTGGGCATCTACATTCCAAGTATTATTTGAGAAATATGCTATAGATCCATATTTTCCAGTATATTCTCTATTGCTATCTGCTGAATATTTAGTATTGTAACTAGCAACTCTTGCAGCATATTCTCCAGCACTAACGGTATTATTTCTAATATCAACAATGCCTCCAGTAACTCTTATTGCATCACCTGTAGTATCTACAATTGAATTATTCCATAATGTTGCCGAACCCATGTAAATGTGTACTGCAGGGCACTCAAATATACCATCCGTATTTCCCGTTTCTCCATATACTGTTTTTGAATTACATGCCCCACCTGCATTAGTAATGTCACTATTAGTTAATTTCAATCTAGCAGCCTCTGGCGATGAAGAACCTGTATTCCAATTACTATCATCCCAGTGATATTCTCCCAATAATATCGCTTCTCTAGCTACTGTATCTATTTTAGTATTATGAATAGTAATATCTGATTCTCCATAAATGTATACTCCATTATAACCTGTAACATTATGAATATTCGAATTTATTACTGATACTTTTGATGATGATGTTGAAATTCCTGAACCTTCTGCAGGGCCACTAATATCAATATCATCTAGATAGACAAGACCGTTTTGATAAATTCCAACAGCAGCGGAATTCGCAGAAAATGAGATTGAGGAAT
>PAAW01000012.1 GCA_002699515.1 Methanobacteriota archaeon | reverse complement strand
GGACCATTGGTTTTTTATTTATTTTTAGTTTATTTATTTTTTTAGTATATTTGCTCTTTAAACATTTAATAGTTATTATATTCAAACAAAGATATTTATTTGATGATTTTCAAATATGTCTATTGGTTGCAATTTTAATTACTCTTTGGCCCTTTGTTCCTACAGGCAATTTTTTTAATAATTGGCTTAATATAATATTTTATTTACCGCTTGGATTTTTGCTTCATTCTTTCAAAAAAAGATATTAATGTAGATAAATATATATTAATCATATAATGCTAAATTATAATAACTAAATTCAAAATAAAATTGTCTAAAAAAATTTTAATTACAGGAGCTTGTGGTTTTTTTGGCTCTCACTTATCAGAATTTTTTGTAAAAAAAGGATTTTCAGTAGTTGCGTTTGATAGGTATAATCCAACAAACGACTTCGGGTGGTTACAAAATTCACAATACAAGAAGGATATAGAATTTATATTAGGAGATATAAGAGATTATGACTCCGTATATAAAGCAATTCAAGGATCTGAAATATGCATACATCTTGCTGCTTTAATTGGAATTCCTTATTCATATATTTCTCCCTTAGCATATTTAAAAACTAATGTGGAAGGAACTTATAATGTATTAGAAGCAACTAAGAATTTAAATACAGAACAGGTGATAATAACCTCTACAAGTGAAATTTATGGATCTTCTCAATATAATCCAATGGATGAGTTACATCCTATAAATGCTCAATCCCCATATGCTGCTTCCAAAGTTGCTGCTGATCAATTATCTCTTAGTTATTATAAATCTTTTAATTTACCTATCAAAATTGCAAGACCATTTAACATCTATGGACCAAGACAATCTTTGAGAGCCGTTATCCCGTCCATTATTTCACAATGCATAAATAATATTAATCCAATTAAAATTGGCAATATAGAATCTGAAAGAGATTTTACATATGTTTCCGATACTTGTGAATCATTTAATTGCATACTGGAATCATCAAAATTATTTGGCGAAATTGTTAATATTGGTACTGGTAAAAATATTTCAATCAAAAATTTAGCTGAGTTAATTATTGAAAAAATTGAAAAATCCAAATCCTTCTCTGTTGATCAGAATCGACTTAGACCTGAAAAAAGTGAAGTCTCAAGTTTATTAGCTTCAACAAGTAAAATTTATACAAATACTAAATGGAAATCAAAAATTAGTATTTCAGAAGGCATTGATAAAACGATATATTGGATGGAAGAAAATTTAAATAAATTTAAATCTTCAAATTATATTGTTTAAATTTTTGTCTATTGTATATTTTTTTTATAAATAAATGAACAAAAAAATCAACATAGGTATTATAGGAAGTGGAAAAATAACTAATGAATATTTAAAAATATTAATAAAATTAAAGACATTTAATTTAGAAGGAATTACTTCCAAAACTAATAAGAACAGTTTTAAAATAGCTAAAAGATTTAAGATAAATAAAGTTTATAAAAATTATAAAGAGATGGCAAATAGCAAAAATATTGATGCACTTTTCGTACTCGTATCATATAATAATATCTATAAAGTTACAAAAGAGATTATTAAATATAGAAAGCCTATTTTTATAGAAAAGCCACCTGGGTTATCATTGCAGGAAACTAAAAAACTTTTCCAACTTTCTAAAAAACATAAAGTAAAGAATATGGTAGGATTAAATAGAAGATACTATTCTATTTTTGAAAAGGGAAAGAAAATTATTTCTTCAAAAGGTAGGCTATTAGGATTATCTATTGAAGGACATGAAAGAGCTTGGAGCAAGAATTTTAGGTTAAATAATTGGCTATTTGCAAATAGTATTCATACTTTAGATTTGATTAATTTTTTTGGTGGTAATGTGGATTCTAAAAAAATTTATATTAATAAGTATAAAGGTTTAAATTCAAACATCTCTTGTAATTTTATGTTTAAATCAGGAGCTTTAGGATTATATCAAGCTTTTTGGTATTCTCCAGGAGGGTGGTCAGTCAAATTATATGGTGAAGGAGTGACTGTTATATTTAATCCTTTAGAAAAAGGATATTATTTTTTAAATGATAGTAAAAAAAGAGTTATTTTACCAGATAAAATTGATTTGCTTTATAAGCCAGGTTTTTATAAGCAAATAAAAGTTTTTGAAAACTATATTTTAAAAAATAAAAAAGATAAAAATATGCATGATTTAAAATCATGCTTAAAAACTATCACATTATTAGATAATATTAATAAAAATATAAATATATAAATCTTACTTTTAAAATTGTAATAATGAACAAACCAAAACTTCTCAATATAAAAAGATTTGAAATTATAAATAAGTTAAATGGTAATCAGAATATAGGAGTTGAGTTAGGGGTGGCAGAAGGAAATTTTTCTAAAAAATTGATTAAGTCAAATAAATTTTCATTTTTTTATGGAATAGACTCATATAATAATTTTCAACATAACGATAAAGAATATAAAATAACAAAATCTAGCTTATCTAAATTTAAAAATTATAAGCTCATAAGAAAAACTTTTAATAATGCTATTGATTTATTTAAAGATGAGTATTTTGATTTTATTTATATTGATGGATTTGCTCATACTGGAAATAATGGTGGTGAAACTTTATTTAATTGGTTTAATAAACTCAAAATAGGGGGTATACTAGCAGGGGATGATTATCATAAAGACTGGCCTTTAGTAATTGATGTTGTGAACGAATTTATCAGACAAACAAATTTTCAACTTTTTTTAACTGAAAAATCTGGTGAAGATCATTATTCTCAATACCCATCTTGGTTTATATTTAAAGAAAAAAAAATAGATCTTTTTTTACCTGAAATATATAAGATTAAGTCAAGAGAACAGCATAAAAAAGAAATTATCAGGAGAAAAAATAAAATAATTAGATTTAGTCTTAAATTATTTCTTTACAAATTTCTAAAAAAAATATTACCAAATAAATTGTTTATATTTTTGTTAAATATATATAAAAAAATTTTTTAATATGATAATTTTTAAAATTTTAAATTCTATTTATTCTCATCTTGTTTTATTTTTTCCAAATCCATTAGGAAATAAATTAAGAATTAACTATTGGAGAAAAAAACTTAAATTTTTAGGTAAAAATATTTTTTTTGATGTAGGTGTTGATCTGGCGACTGCAAATAAAATTTATATTGGAGATAATTTTATAATAGGTAGAGATAGCGTTATAGGGGCAACTGAATCAGAAGGAATATTTATAGGCAATAATGTTTCAGTAGGAAGAGGCACTTATTTTCATGGGTCCAATCATAAATTTGAAAATTTAGATATTCCTATAAATAAACAAGGAACAACATGTTCATCAATTGAATATATGGATAAAAAATATAGTATAGTTTTAGAAGATGATATTTGGATAGGCTCTAACTCAGTTATTTTATCTGGAGCTCATTTAAGTAGGGGTTCTGTTGTAAGCGCAGGCTCAGTTGTCTCAGGCTTTTATCCTCCATATTCAATAATAGTTGGGAATCCATCTAGATTAGCTGGCACAAGAAAAAAATAAATATTTTTTTTATAATGAATTTAGAAATTAAATATTGGCAAAAAAAAACCAGTCTTATTGATTGGGATAAAAAACCTAAAACTATTTTTGAAAAAAAAAATAATAATAAATTTGAATGGTATGGTGATGGAAGATTAAATGTTGCATTTAATTGTCTTGAAAACAAACAAAACAATAATAAAATTGCAATCTATTTTATTGATAAAAATTACAATGTACATTCATACACTTTCAAACAATTATCTATTCTTGTAGATAAATTTGCGTATATAATTAAAAAAAATATCAAGACCAAAAAAAAATCTAATATTATCATTCATTCTTCAGCATCAATTGAATCAGCTGTTAGCATGTTAGCATGCGCAAAATTAGGATATCCGCATTCAGTAATTTTTGAGAACTTATCATCCAAATCAGTTCTCTTAAGAATTCAACTTTTAAAACCTTCTCTTATTATTACTAGAGCTGATAAAAAACAATTTAAGAAAGATATTGTTCCAGCACTTGAAGAATATAAGGATAAAAATTTAACTATTTTTTCTTTTTCTAATCACTTAATAAAGTATTCCAAAGTTTTTAATATTTCAATTAAACAATTAGAAAAAATAAATTCAACTAAAACTTTATATAATTCTTTTAAAAGTAATCATGTTCTTTTCACTCTTTTTACTTCTGGATCTACTGGAATACCTAAAGGTATTATACATTCTTCTGGAGGTTATTTATTGTACTCTAAATATACTTGTATCAAGCAGTTTGGAATGAATGAAAATACCACGGTATTAACAGCTTCTGATGCAGGATGGATAAATGGCCATACATATGCTTTATACGGACCATTATCAATTGGAGCTACGACTGTATTAATTGAGAAACCAATTATTTTATTAAATCAAAAATTTTTAATAAAAATAATTAATGAATTAAATATATCAATTTTATATCTTCCTGTTACTTTAATCAGGATGCTAAAAAGTATTTCGCAAAAAAATATTTTGAAGACAGAAAGTTTAAAAACACTTGGCTCTATGGGCGAGCCCTTAGCTCCATCTGTAGGAAAATGGTACTCTAATTTTTTTAATTTAAAGAATAAAGCTATAATTAATACGTATTTTCAAACTGAAACTGCAGGAATTATATCATCACCTAAATATAATCAGACTTCAAATGATGCACCACATGGATGTGTTGGAAAACCAGTAAATAGATTCATTAAAGTTAAATTGATCAGTTCACTAGATAATAATCAAAGTAAAAATAAAATTATAAAAATAAGCAATTTATGGCCTGGATGTATGATAGATGTATTGAATGGATTAGAACAATGGAAAAATTATTGGGATGATCTTGGAAGATTCAACTTATTTGATCTAGCTAAGTATGACTTAAAGAAGAATATCAATATTCATGGCAGAATAGATGACGTAATTAATATTAGAGGTCACAGAATAGGTTCTGAAGAAATTGAATCTATTATTTTAAAAAATCCAAATATTGCAGAATCATGCGCAGTACCGATATTAGATAAATTAGAAGGTAACAGAATTATAATATTTTTAGTATTAAAGAATAAAAAATTAATTAATTTTGATCAAATAAATAAATTAATATTTAATTATTTTGGTTCATATGCATTGCCTAAAAAAATATATATTTTATCTGAACTTCCTAAAACTAGAAGTGGAAAAATCTTAAGAAGATTATTAAAGCAAATTATTGAAAACCCTAAAAAAAATGACTATGGAGATATGAGTACTATAATTAATCCAAATATAATAAAAGAAGTTAAAAAGGCGCTAATAGTAAATGAATAATAATACATTAGATAATAAAATTATAAAATTACTATCTGAAACATTCTTTGTAGATCCTGGAAAAATTAATGAAAAAACTAGTATGGATAATATTAAAAATTGGGATTCACTTAAACATATGACTTTAGTATTAACTCTAGAGGAGCATTTTAATATAAAATTCACAGGAGAAGAAATTATTCAAATGGATAATTTTGCTTCAATTAAAAAATGTATTATAAAAAAAATAAAAATTAATGATTGAGAAATACAATGAAGTTTGGTTTTCAGTATTAATTTGTTGTTACAATTCAGAAAAATATATTACACAAACTTTAGATTCAATACTTAAGCAAACATATAAAAAATATGAAATTGTTATTATTAATGATGGATCAGAAGATAATACAGAAAATATAATAAAATCATTTATCAATAATAATTTAGATATTGAAATTAAATATCTTAAAATAAAAAAAAATGCAGGATTAGCAAATGCAAGAAATAAAGGTATAGAAGTCAGTAGTCATAGATGGGTAGCGCTTTTAGATCATGATGATATTTGGTTAACAAATAAATTAGCTGGCCAATCATCAGAAATTATAAATAATCCAAATTGTAACTTGTTTTTTTCAGATTTTTCATATTTTGGAAAAGATGATTACAAAACTAGATTCGAAAATTCTCTAAAATATGAAAACTTTAAACCTTATGAAATAAATTTGTCAAAAGACTATGGCTATAATTATCTTTTAACAAAAGGTTGTTTTATAGGATCATCTACATGCGTATTTAATAAAAATAAAAAAAATTTACCAATATTTAATAAAAGGTATGATTTTATTTGTGATTACGATTTCTTTCTAAAATATTCTCTTTACTACAATATGTTTTGTTCAAAAAAGAATTATGTTAAATGGCGAGTTCACCAAAACCAATCTACAAACAAAATGAATAATATATTAATCAGTGAATTAAAAAAATTTTACCTTAACAATATTATTAATTCAAAAGTCAATATTTATATAAAATCAATATTACTAATAAAATATCTTAAATTGATAATTAAAAATTTTCTTAATAAATGAATAAAAATTTTAAAAAAATAATTATCTATTATGCTGTAAGTGAAAATCATATTAAAAATTTACATATTTTACAAGATTATTTATCAGAATTTACTTTTTTTTGTATTTCTGATCCAGATTCAAACATAGGAAAAATTAACAATGTTCATAATTTGAAAACTATAACTCTTTTAGAATTAGATGAATTTTTAAAAAATAACTTCAATAATATTGAATGTCTCATTATGTCTACAGCACAAGTTAGGATATTTCCTGTAAAATTATTATATTATTTTAATGTATACAATATAAAAACATTAGCATTTCAGGAAACTCATCAACTATACTTGCATAATAATCAATTAAATAATTATATACTTCCTATAGATGTTTTATTTGTAAATTCATTGTATGAAAAAGAAAATTTAATTAAAAATGACAATAATTTATCAAAAATATCTGTTATCAAATGGCCTTTTTTTCAATTTGATTTAATAAATAAAAATAAAAAAAATGAAATTAAGAGAAATTTACTTTTAATTTTAAACGCAACAAACTTATATAATCCTAGTAGTTCAGAGAGCATCGATTACCAGATCAAATTAATTAATAATATATATAATAATTTACCTAAAGATTACTCTTTATTTATTAAACCTCATCCAATAGAAAATAATTTAAAAATCATTGATTATTTTAAAAATCATCAAAATTTATTTTTTAAATATGATGATATTATTGATCTAATTATAAATTCTAACCTTGTAATATCTACAGGTTATACTCAATCCATTGTTGAAGCTTTAATATGCAAAACAAAACTTTTTATAGTTAATGATAATAATAATTCTAATCTTTTAAATGATTACAAATATTTTCTGAGTGATTTTAAGATGATACCACAAATAATTAATTCAAATTTTTCTTCAATAGAAATTAATGGTTTTTATAAATTGTTAAATATTAATTATACTAAGAATAATAAAGATGAATTTCTTAAAGATTATAATCTATTGGTAAATTATGAAAAAGATGTAAACAATAAGTTTGATACCTTATTCCAATTATATTTATGGTCTATATTTTTAAATGAATATAGTTTTTCTGAAGAAATATTGAAAATTATATTAGTTTGTCATGATTTTAAAAAAAATATTAATTTAAAACATTTAAAAAATTTGATTGATTTTTCAATTAGTTTAAATGATTTTACTCAGTTAATTCATGCTACTAATAATAAGAAAATATTAATACCATTAATTGAGATTTTTAAAATTTATATAATTAAAAAAAAGATTACTCCAAATCGTGAAATATTTAAAATTTTGAATAACCATGATTTCCCAGATTATTTTAATAATCTATTATTCTTAAATATTCAAAATATCATAAATTATTTTTTATATTTTAAAGAAAAAAAATTAGCATATTCACTAATCAATAAATATAACAAATCATGCTTTAATATTATTAAGTCTAAATCACTAAAATTTAAAATTTATTTAAAAATTAGAGATTTTAGAGTCTTTTCTAGTTTTAGTTTATTCAATAAGATTAATTTTTGGTTATTTGATAGATTTATCAATATTAAAAAGTAGTCATTTAATATATAATTGTTAATAATAACATTATCAAATTATTTTAAATGAAGACAATTTTAATTACTGGTGGATCTGGATTTTTGGGTAAAAAACTCTCAAAAAATTTATCTAAAAAGTTTAATGTTGTTCTAGGGTCAAGAAATAATAATCAAAATAGAATAGCAAATTTAGAAACTTTTTGTGAAGTAGTCCCTTTAGATATTACTAGTATATATTCAATTAATGATATTTTTAAATATATAAAACCAGATATTGTTATTCACGCAGCGGCAACTAAATATGTTGATATTTCCGAAATAAATCCTCATGAAACAATAGATGTAAATATATTGGGCTCTCAAAACATAGCTAGAGTAGCAATTGAAAATAATATTGAATCTGTAATAGGAATTTCAACCGACAAGACAGCTCCTCCTGTAGGCAATATCTATGGTTTATCAAAGGCTGTTATGGAACGTTTATTCATTTCTTTAAATAATAAATATAAAACAAATTTTAG
>PAAW01000076.1 GCA_002699515.1 Methanobacteriota archaeon | reverse complement strand
ATTTATCAATATCTAACAAAACCTGCTGAAAATATACGATTTAGTGGAGACAAAGAAAATAGAGTTCCATACATTTATAATCTTTATAAACAATTTACAACTGAACTTTCAAATTTTGAAAGTCAAGGGGTAAAAGCATATAAAAAAATAGCTATTTTTAATAAAGATGAAGATGGTGAAGAAGATGGTGAAGAAAATTTTGGTGGAGAAGAAAAAAGACATCATGATGATAATTTTTTACAAGGCGGAGGAGCAAAAAATAAAAAACCATTACATGCTATGAACATAAGAGAACTTTGTGATTTAGCATCCAAGTTTAAAAATGTAAAAAATCCTTACGTTGAAAAAAAGAAGAAGAAAAAGAAAAAGAAAAAGAAAAAACAAAAAAAATATAAAACATTTCGTAATAGAAAACGTAAAAAAAATAAAACTATGAAATCAAGATGATTTTACTTTGTTAAATGAACTAGAAAAAAATGTAAATAAATCGTCTAAATCCGCACCTATAGTAGATGCTACCATTTCTTTATTAATATAACTATATAAAGTAGGAAATCCTCTAACTTTGCAAAAACTACAAATATCTGAACCTTCATCAGCATCAACTATAACCATATCAAAATGCTCTTTTATTTGGTCAAAATATTCTTTTACATGTGATTTAATAGATTGGCAGGGACCACACCACGTTGCTGTAAATTTAATTATAACAGCAGAATGTGTTTTAATATAATCCTTTAATTCTTGTCGTTTTGTTAAATGTATAATCTCACCAGGCATTATACATTTAATTATATTTTATTTTTTAAATCAATTACTTTCTTCTATTTCTTCTATTTCTTCTCTTTTTGGTTTTTTTTCGCTTTCTAGATTTCCTCTTTTTTTTAGTTTTTCTCTTTCTTTTTTTACGAGTCTTCTTTTTTTTATTTCCACCTCTTCCCAAATAAATATCTGCGTCCGCCCTAGCATCCTCCTCAATAGTACTATTCCCCATACTATCTAAATGCTCGGCCCATTGTTCAATTTCAGTTTTATTGCTAATATTAGGAGTATTATTATTTAGTTTATAATTAATATAACTTTTTATTACTCCTACCAGTTGTGCTAGTTCTTCTATATGTGATTGATTCCTCACTGATAAAATATTGGTCTGTGCTAATCCAGATCTAATATCCTCTAATGCTTCGTCTATATCATTAATTTTTTTTCCTAATCCAATATGTTTTGTTCTATTATCATTCATATGTAATTTATATATATATTTAAAGATTTCTTGATTTTCTATTTTTTTTTAGACTTTTTTTTCTTTTTTCTATATTTCCTCTTTTTTTTAGTTTTTCTCTTTCTTTTTTTACGAGTCTTCTTTTTTGTTTTTCGTCTTCCACCCGCATCTGCACTAACATCGGACCTGGATCCTGATTCTCTTGTTACATACACAATCCCATCCATTCCATATTCATCTTTTTTATATAATACATGCTCTTCCTTCTCGCCATCTTCTTGATGTATAAATGATAATTTAAACCAATCAGGTTGGTCATCCATTGTTTTAAATAAAACATTAGTCAAACTTTTTGACATTGGCTCGTTGTCTTCAATAAATTCATCACTAAATGTAACATCATATGTTTTTCCGTCTTTGAGATCATCAAATTCGATATAATCTCCTCCTCTTTTTTTGCGAGTTTTTCTTTTTCTTCTTCCTCCAAATTTTACATCCTTAACGGATTCAAGAGGGGATAAAGGTGGTGATAGTGATTTGGGTATGGGTCTAAATAATGTTTCATTGTCGCCATATTCAACTTGAAGTCCTGGTGAGTTATTATAATTAGTATTAATAGCAGCGGCCATTATTCTCTGAACTTCCGCGGAAGCATTCGATAAACTTCTGTCTAATTTCAATGGGGTTTTTGTTCTTCTTATTCTTCTTCTTTTTGTTTTTATTGGTTTTCGTTTAATTGGAGGAGGTCCTCTTTTAGGGGGCATATATATATTATATTAGATATTTGAAATAAAATCTTCTAAATCTTCCAAGTCAATATGTGGTAAATCTAAATGACTTTCCCACATAAATTTACAAAACGCCCACTTTACTTTATAACCGTCAGAATAATATTCTTCTCTTTCTTTTAATAATCTTTCACCAATATTATTTGGTATTAAATGTAAACTTTCCCTAGGCAAAACATATGATAATTGAACGTATGGNGATACATTTGTATTTTTATTTGGTTCTATCATAACCATATCAAAACTAGGCATAAATTTTAATAAATCCTTAAANANNGGNGGNTAATNATATNTATAANNCCANCNCCAATCAACACAATTAGATGTGTAATAATTCATAACCCATTCTAAACCTTCCATAAAATTAATAGATANCTCTTTTTTAAACNCATGTGTTTCATCTGTATCAAATAACATTTCATAATACCTTTTCTGCCATAAACNNTCATATGGATTAATATATTTTTCAACTTCTCTATTTTTTATAGGAATATGTAAATACCTATTTTTTTTATCTTCGGCTGTTTTGCTGGGAAAAGTTCTTTTTTCCCATCTATCTCTTATTTTGTATTCGTTTATCAAATTATTATATTCATTATCGGCTAGAAATTGTACCAATTTTCTAACATTTTTCCAATATATTACTTTTCCATTTGTTAAATTTTGATTTGTTTTACCAATAACCGATTTATACGCATTTAACATTATATCTACTCCATTGGTTCGTATATTTACAGATGGAAAATGAGGCATAAAATCATTTCCTAAGAAAAAACACAAAAAAATATAATCATATAATCTATTTGTTTCCTGTGTAGTAGTCGGTTTTTTGTAATCATTCATTTCCAGTATTATTCGTTGTGATAAATATGGAATATCTAACAGATATGTTTCATCTGGATTTATTGACTTATCAATTGATTTCACAAATTCAGGAGTTTCTCTATACAAATAAATATTTTTACTAATTCTTAGATGATTTAAACATAACATAATAAGGTCGGCATCCAGACCATATACAACGCTAACTTCATGTTTGTGACATTTATTTTCTCTAATATAATGAAACAACTTGTGTTCACCTTCTCCGGGTTTATCAGACCCACTAAAAATTATTTTTTCTACTCCGTATTTTTTTTCTTGACCATAAAAATATTTATCAATTCGCGTATTTAATTTATCCATAAATAATGTTCCAGGCGTAATAGCTGTTTTATTCCATGAAAGTATCTCTCCATCTATATGATTCATAATCTTTTTTTCCAGCATGGATTTATGTCTTCTAGTCCTTTGTTGTTCCAATTTAGCTGTAGGTGCTACACCATCAAATGCTATCAAAATCTTTTTATCAGGATTTATCTCATAAATATAGTTTTCAATATTTAAACATACCATTTTTATTAATTCGTTTTCAAAAATATCATCATTTTTAAATTTTTCATAGTCCTTAGATAAAATTCTAAGTGCATCGTATATTATAGAATTACTGTCAAAATACAAATTATTTATTTGTTTTTTGAAGCCAACTAATTTTATTAACATTTCTTTATGATTTCTTATAAGATACGCAAAATAACTTGGGACGCCCATAATTTATTATATATAATTAAATATTTTTTAAATCATATTTGATAATCGTTAATTTGTTATAATATATTTAGCCAAAATTAAAAAATACGTATATATTATAACACGTGAAAAATGAAAAACGAAAAAATCAGCAAATCATCTAAAAAAAAATCCAGGAAATCTACATCGAAAACTATATATTTGAACAAAATAAATTCATATCAAAAAATAATACAAGATACAATACTATATGTTCAAAAATATAAAAATATGGATATTTTAGATGCCGGAGAATTGAATATTTGTGTACAAAATTTAGAAAATATTTATGAAAAAACAATAAATATATCTAAATTATTAAAAAATAAAAAGAAACTTATTGATTTTAATGATATTGTAAATAGATTACAAGTAGTAAATGATGAATTGTCCACAAATATTAGATTATATGGAACCAAAGATATTGATACTTTATTAAATATCTGTTTAGGTTCAAATTATATTCTAGATACAGTAACTGATGATAACAAATATTTATATAATACAATTAATTCTTATGTACATCCTATAAGCTATAAAATTTTAGATTGGAAGGAGAAAAATGCTACTAAAAAGAATGAAAAAATAAAACAAAAATTAGCAAAAAATAGAATTATCGAAGATTTTATGTTGGTTGAAACAGCAATTTCAATGGATTGTTTTGATTTAGCCAGAACAACTAAAAATTTTCAAACAAAAGTGTATGGTATAAAAGTTTGTTTTCAAAACCCTAAAAAAAGGAAAACATTAATAATTTCAGGTGTAACTGACGATATGGTTATTAATTGTATTCAATCACCTTATTTACAGAATAAACTAAATTCTATTGTACAAAATAAACCACAAGATATTGAATTTTTATCAGAAGATTTTGAACGTTTTTGTTTATCACTTACATTAAAGGATTTATTAGTATATAATAGAAAAGAATTATATCAAAGATACATGGGTTATATAAATCAAACTAAGTTGATTAAGAAAAAAACAATATCACAAATAGTAAAAGAATTTATATCGAGTGAGTTGTATGGACAAAGAAAAACACTTATTCAGTTATTGATGAAAAATAATAATTCTGAATTTCAATATTTGGCTTATTTATTGTATGATTTATTATCAAATGATACAAACGGTAATTTTGATACTGTAGAGCAAACAATCCTTTTTGATAGTCTTCCATGGAATATAAAAAAATTTTTCAGAGAAGCAATGAAAACCACTATATCATACACTAAAAATTTATCGAATTTTGATATAAATAAAATACCAATTGAACAACAAATTTGTTTATTGAAAGCCAAAGATTCTGTTAAAGAAAAAGCTATGTTAAAATTAAAAGAAGTAAAGGCAAAATCAGAGGATTCAGGTTCAAAAGCCCGACAATATCTAGATGGGTTGTTAAAAATACCATTTGGTATATTTAAAAAAGAGAAAATTTTAACCCTTATGTCGATTATTCAAGATGATTTTAAAGGATTAATTGAAACATTAAAAAATATTGACACAAATATAAATATTCCAAGTAAAAAAAATTATTCAAGTGTTGAAATAATTCAATCTATTGATTATTTAAAAAATAATTATATGACAGATTCAAAAAATAAATCAATTGAAATTTTAAATACTCAATATATAACAGGTAAAAGAGATTGTTTAATTGCTAAAATATGTTTTATAAATAGTATTGTAAAAAAACATAATTTAAAACATTTAAAAATTTTACATTCTGGAAAAAAAATAGCATATATGAAAAGTCATATAACTGATTTTTTTAATAATATATTAGATTATCCTATTTTATTAGATGAATTTATTAAAAGACATCCAAGTATATTCAAAATAAATAAATGTGTTGATGTTTCCAAGGCAATAAAAGGTATAGATGATAAATGGGAAAATATCAATACATCAATGAACGATGTAAAAAATGTCTTAGAAAATTCTATATATGGTCATAATAAAGCCAAAAGACAAATTGAAAGAGTTATCGGCCAATGGATTACTGGGAAACAATCTGGTTATTGTTTTGGATTTGAAGGTCCTCCAGGAGTTGGTAAATGCCACAGAAAAGGTACACCTATTATGCTCTCAAATGGTAAAATTAAAAAAGTAGAAAATGTAAAAATAGGGGATAAATTAATGGGAGATGATTCAACGTCCAGAAATGTATTGGCTTTGGGAAGTGGTAGAGAAAAAATGTATGAAATTAAACCTGTTAAAGGTGATAGTTATGTTGTAAATGAATCACATATTTTATCTCTTAAAATGACAAAAGCTGGTAAAAAAGGAGATAAACATCAAACTATAAATGGTATTAGATATTTTAAAAATGATATTGTTGATATTTGTATTAACGATTATTTAAAACTACCAAAATATTTAAAAGAATGTCTTAAAGGTTACAAAGTACCTGTTGAATTTCCAGAAAAGAAAGTGGATTTAGACCCATATGTATTAGGATATTGGCTCGGAGATGGGACATCAAGTAAACCAGAAATAACAACAGTTGAAGAACAAGTTGTGGAATATTTTAAAATGTATGCTGATGACATTGGTTTAGAATTTAAAAAGGTTGGCAATACTAATATAACATATAGATTGACATATGGTCAAAAAAATAGACCTGGTATTTCTGGTTCCGGTGGTAAAAATCCTATGTTAAATATGTTAAGAAAACATAATGTTTTAAATAACAAACATATACCATATATTTATAAATGTAATTGTAAAGATGTTCTATTAGAATTATTAGCAGGAATCATAGACAGCGACGGTTCATTACATCATGGGGGATATGATATTATTCAAAAAAATGAAAGATTATTAGATGATATTATTTATGTTGCACGTTCTCTAGGATTCGCAGCATACAAAACAAAATGTGAAAAAAGTTGTTTATATAAAGGTGAAAAAAAAACAGGAACATATTACAGAACATTTATTCATGGTGAAAATATTGAATATATTCCCGTTAAAGTACAAAGAAAAAAAACAAATAAAAGAAAACAAATAAAAAATGTGTTAAATACGGGTATTAAAGTAATTCCATTAGAGGAAGATGAATATTATGGATTTCAAATTGATGGAAATTCCAGATTTTTATTAGGTGATTTTACAGTCACTCATAATACAAGTCTAGCAAGAAAAGGTCTAGCTAATTGTTTAAAAGACGAAGATGGTACTACTAGACCTTTTTCTTTTATAGCATTAGGAGGTTCAAGTAATGGCAGTACTCTTTCTGGTCACAACTATACATATGTAGGTTCTACATGGGGAAGAATAGTAGATATTTTGATGGAGCAGAAATGCATGAATCCTATTATATTTATTGATGAACTTGATAAAGTTAGTAAAACTGAAAATGGTAAAGAAATTATTGGTATATTGACTCATTTGATAGACCCTACTCAAAATGATACATACCAGGACAAATATTTTAGTGGTATAGATATTGATATGAGTAAAGCTTTATTCGTATTTTCATATAATGATGTAGGCGCCATTGATAAAATATTATTAGATAGAATACATCGTGTAAAATTTGATAATCTAACATTGTTTGATAAATTAGAAATTACAAATAAATATATTTTACCGGAATTATATGAAAAGGTTGGATTAAATAATACAATTATTTTTAAAGAAGAGGTTTTGAAATTTGTAATCGAAAATTATACATATGAATCTGGTGTAAGAAAGTTAAAAGAAATATTATTTGAAATTATTAGTGAAATAAATTTAGAAATATTAAATTCTGAAGTAAAACATACATTTCCATATACTGTAACTAAAAAAGATATTAAATTTAATTATTTAAAAGACAAAAATGAGATAATTCATAAAATTATACACAAAGAATCGAATGTAGGTATTATGAATGGATTATGGGCTAATAATATGGGAATGGGTGGAATTATACCAATAGAATGTAATTTTCTACCTTCAAATAATTTTATGGATTTAAAGCTTACTGGTTTACAGGGTGATGTTATGAAAGAAAGCATGAACGTAGCTAAAACATTAGCATGGAAATTAACCGATAAAAAAAGCCAAACTAAATTATGTAAGCTTTTTGAAAAAACAAAATTACAAGGTATTCATATACATTGTCCCGAAGGGGCTGTACCAAAAGACGGACCTTCGGCGGGAACAGCAATAACTATAGCAATATATAGTTTATTAAATAAAAAAAAAATTAAAAATAACGTTGCTATTACTGGTGAAATTAATTTACAAGGCAAGGTTTCAGCTATTGGCGGCTTAGAATTAAAAATTTTAGGAGGGTTAAAAGCAGGTATTAAAACATTTATTTATCCTACTGAAAATCAAAAAGATTATTTAAAATTTGTTGAAAAATATAATAATAAAAATATTATTTCTGACGACATTACCTTTATCAATGTTTCAGATATTAAAACTGTTTTAAATAATGTATTTGTATAAATTTAATATAATAATATATTATATTAAATATGCCGTTACTTTCACTTACTATTGGAAATATAATAAAATTTTTTACATTTTTATCCCCTATTTTTATATCAAGTTTCTTAGTTTTACAATCATTCGTTAATTTTGATTTAAAAGCTTTAGCATATCTTATAGGTACTTTAATCGCGTATGGTATTGGAATGCTAGTTAAATTATTTTTCCATCATAATTTTAGGAATGGACAGGGAGAGCCTGGAATACCTGGTTCAGGATATTTTACCAGAAAGCCTGTTAAAAATGGATGGGGATTTTCTCCCGGGACCGGAGCAAATCCTCTAGGAGATAGTTGCTCTGTTTTTTCAGGACCCTTTAGCACTAGCACTGTATCTACTACATCAATGCCTTCTCTAAATGCTATCTATCATGCGTTCACAATTTCTTATATGATAGCTGGGTTAATGAATAACCCAAATAAACCATCTCGTGGAGGAATAGCATTTATTGCTCTATTGACAGTTTTTGGTCTAACTAATATGTTTTTCAGATTACATTCTTATTGCGATTCATTTTTAGATTTACTTATTGGTATTTTACTTGGTGCCCTCTTGGGTTGTGGTTGGTATTATTCTATGAGTGCTGTAGATAAATCACTTGTTTATCATGGTAGACAAAAAAAAGGGAAATGTGTTTTAGGACAGCAAAAATTTTCATGTTCATATGATGACACAGGTGAAGAAGTTGACACAGAATAAAATTTATATTACGTAAAATTACCATTTATTTTTTTTGTAAATTTTATAAAATCTTGTTTAAACATATTTTTATTCCAATCATTAAACATCCTAGTTCCTATATAAGATTTAAAAAATCTATCCTGAAATAATTTAAATATTTTACCTATATTTGCATTATTATATTTTTCTAATACACTTATATTTTCTGTTTTAGAACCTCCGTTTGTATTAGCTATATTATGAAAATTAAACAAAACATTTTGCAATTTTTGTTTTGTATTTATATCTGATAAACTAATGTTTTTTGTATAATTAATGGCATGTTCTCTACAAAATGGACATGGTAATACGCCACAACAATTTTTAATAAAATTCCAAATATATTCGTAATTTGAATTATAATAGTCTTCGTTTATTCTAGCTGCTATAGTATGAAATAAATACCAAGTAGGAGTTCCCCAATAAGCACGTTGCGTAATATTATTATTGTTTCTTATATTATTTTGTTGGGGATTATTATTTTGTCGCAGAGTGTTATTTTGTTGAATAGTATTTGATATTTGTTTTTTATTCCTACTAAAAATATTTTTACTTTTTTTATAATTTGTATTACTATTCGACCATAGTGTTCCTAAACCAAAGGACATTATATAAATCATATAAAGAATAAAATATATTCATATTATATGCAAAATATCACTATTTCAAATACTGTAGATGATATGAATTCTCAATTTAATAAAGAATTATTAGAATTATTATGCTCTGAAAAAAATGAAATAGTTGAAGAAAATGACGATGTATGTTTAATTTCTAATACTAAACTTATAGACCCTATTAAACTTGTATGTGGTCACACGTTTAATTATGATTCTATTTTTAATGAAATTAAAGGCCAAAGTTATTATAATGGTTATGAAACACAAATATTGAAAAAATGGCAAATAAAATGCCCTTATTGTAGAACTGTTCAAAATGGTATTCTACCATATAGAAACAATTATAAAAAAATAACGGGTGTTAATTGGCCAATACGTCATCAATATATGCCCAATAAATGTAAATATATTTTTTCGTCTGGTAAAAGAAAAAATATGACGTGCAATAAAGGTTGTTTAAATGAATATTGTACAGGACATCAAAATATTATGAATAAACGAAATGCTAAAAAAGAACAATCTCTAAATATACCCACATGTCAATACAAATTCAAAAGAGGAAAAAATAAAGGCTCTTTTTGTAAGTGTAAAAAATTATTTAATAATTCTACACATTGTAAAACACATTATAAACATATCTAATATAATTCTAATATAATTATATTATATTACTATATGTCAGACATTATTTCTTCATTTGGGGTTGCCATTGGTGAAGTGTGTATTGGTCATCCTTTTAATACAGCCAAGGTTTTATTACAAAACAAAAAAAAATGGGTTGGATTACCGTTGAAACATTATTATCGAGGGGTTAAATATCCCTTTGTATCCAGCATATTTTTCAATATGACGGCATTTCCTATAAAAGAGAGAACATATAAATATACACATAATTACTTTTTATCTGGCGTTATAGCTTCAATATTTGTTACACCTCAAATGTTTTTTCTAGATACATATACCATCAAAAGACAAACTGGTCAAAATGTTTCTCTTTCAATGTTTAAAGGGGCAAAGGGATTTCAAAGCACATTTTTAAGAGAAACTATGGCGCTTTCTGTTTATTTTGGTACATATCATTCTATGAGAGATGATTACAAATTTAATTCTTTTATTTCCGGAGGTACCGCAGGGCTTGCTAATTGGACACTTACATATCCTATCGATGTAATACGTTCCAGACAAATCGCAAATAGATTTACTATTAAACAAGCTATTCATATGGGTAGTCTTTGGTCTGGATTTTCTATCGCAGCAACAAGATCGATTATTGTTAATGCTATAAGTTTTACTATTTTTGAAAATATAAAAAAATATATAGATAGTAAAATAATATAGCAATAATATGTGTTCATTTGATTAGATTAAATATTTAGATTAAATACTTAAAAATTTATAAGTATTTAATATAATGAGCAACCAAGAATTACTTGAAAATGTAAAAACATGGTTAGATATTGATAACCAAATAAGAACTCTACAAAAAGAAATAAGAGACAGAAGAAAACTTAAAAAAGAACTAACACAGAGTTTAGTTGGAATTATGAAAACACAAGATATAGATGCTTTAAATGTTCCTGATGGACAACTCGTATATAATAAAACTAAAACTAAATCAGCACTAAGTAAAAAACATTTGATAACATCTTTAGCTTCTTATTTTAAAAATGATAGAAGAATGGCAGATGAATTAACAAAATTTATTATGGATTCTAGACAAGAAAAAGAAAAAGAAAATATAAAAAGGAAAATAAAAAAATGATGTAAAATATATATAAATGGATATAAACTTAAAATTAAAATCTGGGGGAAATATTGAAAATAATAAAAACAATAAAACTAAAACCCAATATAAATTCCTACCTGATAATTATTACTCTTATGATATACACAAGCATTTGAAAACAGATTTTCATAATATCAAATTAAAAAATGGTCAGCATTTACATTTTTGTTATTTTATGATTGCTGAAAGTAGACCCAATAAAATTATATCAAATCCCTTCATCTTATATCTTTTATATAAATATCCATGTTCACAAAAAATATGCAAAAATCTCTGTGTTTTTCCATTTATAAAATACAAAACTGGAGAGATAATTTCTATAGCAAAAAAATATACACATAGTATTTTTGATGATTTTTTAAAACCACTCGGATATATAAAAAATAGACATGGATATTTTTTATTTTATAATATCCCATTCACAAAAATTAATGTAGAAAATAAAATATTACAACGAAAATCACAATATTTATGGACAACCATGGATGAAATATGTAATCACCGAAAAATATTAACATTTCCCATACACAATTCTGTATCACGTCTTTTTTACACAAACCCTAAATTAATATATCTTAAAGATAAACAAAAATTATGTATAGAAACACCCACAATTGCTTATGTTGGGGCCTCTTATGAATTATTGAATTATTTATCAACATTGGGTATAAAATCAAGTACGGTTAGAGCATTCGGACCATATTATTATTTTACAGATTTTAAACAGGCAATACGACAAGGCTCTTGGTCATCAAATTATGAAAAAAGTATTATATTTGATAAATCCATTACAGATGAAAATGGACAATACATTCAAGGAGGTATTGTTAGATTCGCATTATTTTTAGGGAATTTTAGAGTTGTTTTAGATAGAAAACAAGATGATGTAAATAACTATATAAAACTCATTACCGACGACAATAAACTAAATGAAAACCAAAAAAAAATGTTAAAAAAAAATAAAGGTAAATGGACAAAATCATACGATTCATTAGTTATTTCAAATTATAAAAATAAAAATACATCTGGTTATTTCTGGTCCGGTTCTGGATATATATTGAAATCTTTTAACAATTTCACATCATTATCCACCCATATCATAGATAAATCTACACTTAAACCCAACTGGGACCCAGATTATAAATTTTATAATATTAAATAATATATATATATATATTCATGAAATCAGTATTCGTGACATATAAATATATTATTGGACCAGCAGCAATTGTTATGGTTAATATGTTTTTTGTATTATTTCAATACATAGTACCAAGTATACCACCAGCTATTTATAGTCCATATAAAATATGGATTTCAGCTTTAATTATTTTTTGGATGTTATTAAATAAAGTTGGTGGGTTTAATATTTAATTCATCTTTAAGTTCATTACTTCATAATATATAAAATTGATTTTAATAATATTGAGTATATTATTATTAAACATGGAGAAACGTATTAATAGTAAAACCAGAACATATTTGCAAGATTTTAAGAATAACATCAAAACCCTTGTTGATTCTACATCTGATTTAAATGATTCAGAAGGAAAAAATCAACTCTTGGCATACATTTTCGATTATCAACCTTTAGAATTTACAAAACTTGATTTTCAGAAAAGGAAAAGAGTTAAAAATATTGTCCCTTATCACGATAGGTGTAGAGCTTTGCGTGCTAATAAACAACAATGTACTAGGCGCAAAAAAAATGATAGTACCTGCTTTTGCGGAACACACATAAAAGGAATCCCACATGGCCAAGTTGATGAAATTACCGAAAAACCAACTCACACGAAAAGGGTTGTACGAGCTCAAGATATTAAAGGTATCATATATTATATTGATGACCATTCTAATGTGTATGACCCCAATGATATTATGAATAATACTGTAGACCCTAAAATTATCGCAAAATATGTCGTAAATGATGGCGATTATAGTATACCATCATTATTTAAAAAATAATTTAATTAATAGTATAATAAATTATTTTTCATCTTTTTTTTTTGGAACCATATCTTTCGGAACATTATTTTTTATACAAGTTGAAATAAAACTTATTGTTGGTTTACAATCATAATTAG
>PAAW01000075.1 GCA_002699515.1 Methanobacteriota archaeon | reverse complement strand
ATATTTAACACCACTAACATCTTGTAAATCACTACTCATATCTAATCCATTCCAAGAAACATCCAAATTTCTCATTTCATTTGGAATATATCCAGTTTTAATAGAGACTGCCTCTGGGAAATGTTCATTCACTTGCTGTGCTAAAAATCCGGCGACTCTTACATTTCCTCTTGTCAAATTATCTTTATAGTTATACCAAACACAACTTATATCTCTTACTTTCTGTAATGAAATCCCATCATCAATATGCTCAATATTTTCTTTTATTCTTGCGTCACTTGTTACTAATAAAGCCCCTCCCGACCATATATCTGCCTGTGCTTTTATAGTTACTGTGTCTCCAGAGTGTCCGGCTCCCGTCCCCGTCGTGGCAGAGGAATTTAAGTAAGCACGCCAGGTAATATTTTGATATATTTCTCCTTCAACATCAAGAGGACAAACTGGCGAAGTATTACCGATGCCCACGTAGCCGTCTGCTCTTTTTATACTTAATGCTTCTCTTTCTGTTCCTGAACTAAACACATTAATTTTAAATACATTAGCCTGTCCATCATATTTTAAAACAGCACCACTATGTGTTTCATTACTATCTTGTTCATATAATTCAATACCTGGGGAAGCGTGGTCCGTACTACCAGTAATTTTTAATCTCACTTTATTTCCATCTGCTTCGCTACTATCTGCCGCGCCTGTATTTCCCGCAGTATTTTTGTGTATATGAAGAAGTGTTTCTGGCGAATCTGTGCCGATGCCGACGCTGCCACCGGTATAATAAATATCACCGGAACCCGACCATTTTCCACTACCTCCTGCTTCTGCCTTAAAATAATTATTAGTGTTATCCCAAGTAAGCACATCTCCATCAGTTAAAGTACTAAAATTAACATCACTTAAATCACTTATAGATGATTGTGAAAGGGTTACAGTTTCTCCTTGTGATTCACCAATTGCTGTTATAGTTAGTATTGGTTGTTTTATAACTCCACCTTCTACTTGACCATTCACAGTTGTAGCATTTCCTCCACCACCTACTTGATCTGTCGTGTAATTTGCCATATGTATTATACCCTGTCTGTTTGAAGCCCTTTCTCTGGCTTGTAATTTAAGTGTTTTTGTGGAGGACCATGCATTTAAACTCACAGCATCAGTATTCGTAGAACCAGAAATGTTGATTGTCCAACTAACAGTAACATACTTATCACCATACTGGTCTACACCGACCATTTCTGGTTCGACCTGTACAGTATTATCAATTAATAATTGTATTCCAGCATTACTATACGCACTTGAACCAGAGTCAAATGTTTGATAATATTTAAAGGAATATATCACATATCTTGTTCCAGTAGGTGGTTTATAACTTATTTCACTACCAGTCAAATCTTGATATGTTGTTGTTAAATAAAGTGCGCTTGTCACAGATTGTAAAGTATATGTCCCACTTTTAGCAATAACACTTCGCCCATCGCATAATCCCGTTAACATTTCTAAAACTTGCCCTTCTTTTTTAGCAGTTGTTGCTGTTGTTATTGCCCCTGCTCCACCTGTAACTTCTACCCCTCCTACGAACAGCTTATTAGAACTAATATCCCCATATACTTCTAACTCTTTGACTGGTTTATTATCTGTATTTATACCAACTTTATTATCTTTCAAAATCATAGTAGTATTAAATGCTGTGGCGCTAGTAGAATTTTGAAATTTAATCCAATTGTTACCATATCCAGACTCCCCAGCAGTCCACGCACTAACAATTCTACCAGCATAATAAGTACTTGGGTCCGTTCCAGTATACGAATTTCCTTGTGGTGTCATAAATGTTATTCCTGAAGGCGGTCCCCATCCGCCTGAACTATTTGAATTTCCTCCGGATTCTAATAGAATTTGTGCCCCTTTTTTCTCAGCATATGATTGTATATGTAATTTATATCCATACCAATCACCCGTTTCACTATCATAATTGTCATATGAACCAAATTTTAAACTTCTCGCTGAATGGTAAGGTTTTCTTATACCAACATTACCATATTTATCTACTGAAAATACATTATTACCTATAACTGTTTCTGCTGAAGAAACAGTATTTCCATAATTCCACCCAACAGCCAATAAAGTATTTCCACTAGTTTTAGAACCTCGACCAATAGCAGTCGAATAATCTACTGTTGCATCACAATCTTTTCCACTTGTAAATGAATAATGTCCAGACGTAACACATTCTCTACCAAAAGAAGCTGAGTAGGAACCAGTTGTTTCATTTTGAAGTCCAGAAGAAAAGGAAAACTCCCCAGTTGTTTTCAAATAACGACCTACTCTAAACGATTTAACACCGTTTGCCCCACCATATGTGGGGTTGTGATCACCAATTGATATTTTATAGTCCAAACCGAGCACATTTAATTCTGTACCATGAACGGATAAATTATTAAGTGAAACATCAGTACTAGAATCGATAGTAGAAGAAGTAGCTGAAAGAATACCATTTCCATCAATACTTAAATTTGTTCCTACTTTAATACCTCCTAATGTTCCTGATGCTGCTGTTGGTAGTGAAAAATTATTAGCAGAATTGGATATACCACTTAATTTGGTTCTTTCTGCACTAGTAATAATAGAACCAGAACCAACTGATGTTACATCAGTTAAAGCAGTTACACTACTTGTTGTATATATACCATTAGTAACTGTATCAGCATTACCAGTGACATCACCAATTAATTTTTTTCCAGTATCTAGCTGAATATTGTCACCAAATTGTATGTTATTTCCAGTAGAGGTAATTTTTTTGGTATCTGTAATCTCTATATTTGTTTTGAGTTCGATTTGACCAGAAGTAGAATCAAGGGTAATATCACCAGAATTAGTAGTTAATGCTAAGTTTCCGGTTCCTGTACCTGTGAATGAAATATTACCACTAGATGTAGAAGTAATTCCACCCGAAGCAGCTTCGAGTTTCAATAATCCAGACCCGCTTGTTTTAACACTGAGATTTTGTCCAGAAGTAGTAGTTAACGTGATAGTTCCACTTTCATCATGAAGAATTTGTTTTCCATTAACATATAATGAGCTGGGTCCAAGATATAAATCACGAATTGTTTTAGTAGAAGACCCAATATCATAAGTATCATCTACATCTGGTATAATACTACCCTTCAGTGTAAAAGCTTCAATTGAATTAACTTTAATATCATTAAAACTAGCATCTTTTCCAATTATATCTGTAAGTATTTCAATATTATTAAAACTGGCATCATTGGCACTGATATCGTTCAAGACAGTTTTGGATACTATTTTAAATTTATGACCCATCAGGGGGTGAGCAGAACATTGATAAAAAATTTCATTTGGTGCGTCATATGCAACCTTAATTTGAGAATACGCACCTGAAGACCCGACAGTACCATTAGTAGTGACTCCAGTAGAGTAACCGGTATTTTTATTTTTATCAGTATAAAATCTAAATGGGTGTGTACTATTAGTAGAATCAGATTGGTCAAATTTATAAGTCATACCTCTTACTAATTCTAATTCAGGTGATTCGACACCATCTAACCAGTATCCTGAATCCGACCCATTACCATTTTCGGGATGATTAGATGTTTTTGATGCTACTGTTACGGTAATTGTTTTAACACTATTATCCGATATGATATTTCCATGAAGATTTATATTATTAACTGAAATATTAGTGTTTTCACCAATTGATGTCCCAGCACTACCAGCTTGACCCTGAAATCCGGTAAATCCCTGGAATCCAGTAAACCCTCTTTCTCCATTTGACCCGGAATCACCCTTCAGGCCTTGGAATCCGGTAAATCCCTGGAATCCGGTAAATCCCTGGAATCCTGTAAATCCCTGGAATCCAGTAAACCCTCTTTCTCCCGAAGAACCAGAGGTACCCGGTTGTCCCTGGAATCCGGTAAATCCCTGGAATCCGGTAAATCCCTGGAATCCGGTTAATCCTTGACCCCCTACAAATTCTGTTCCATCTGCTTTCAATATTTTACCCAGGAATTGGATGTTGTTGAAACTAGCATCATTTCCACTAATATCACCATCCTTCAATAATACACTATCAATGGTTACACCAGAGGCGCTTGTTTTTTCATTAATAGTGTCAACACTCAAAGTTCCAGCAAATGTAGCATCACCGTCTTCAGTCAAATGTACATTTAGTGCATTAGAGGTTCCATGTTTTATTTCTAAAGCTGTAAACAGAGCTTGTTTTGCTGCTGAAACAAAAACATTCGACCCAATAGAAAAGTTTTGCGCACTCACAGTTCCAGTTCCACTACTTCCAACAGTTAAAGTGTTACCTACTATTGACATACCTCCAATGGTTACACCATTTGTCGATGTTTTTTCATTAATAGTATCTACTTCTAGTGTTCCTGATACCTGAACTAGTCCAGTTTGTCCATCTGCATACAAACCTACATTTCCTCCATTTTTCACCTCTAAACTTGAAATACTAGCACCCGCACCTCCATCAATTATAGTACGTGTACCTAATTTAAAGTTACTAGTAGATATCTTGAAACTACCAGCATTTAAAACATCTGTTTGTAAATTATTAAAACTGGCGTCCTTTCCATTTAAATGTTCATTAATTTTTAGAGTATTAAGAGAAACATCATTAAAACTAGCGTCATTTCCACTTAAATCTCCATGAATATTTACATCTTTTACAGTTATGTCTGTTGTTGAATCATAAGTGGTTCCTCCACTTCCACCAACAAATTCTGTTCCATCTGGTTTCAATATTTTACCTAGGAATTGTATATTATTAAAACTAGCATCATTCGCACTCAAGTCATTCATTGTTACTTTTCCTGTAAATGTTGGACTAGAAAACATAGATTCTTTTGCTTCAGTTTCAATAGTTTCTTGGAAATCTTCATCTACTTTAAATAATTGGTCACGTTTTAAATTTGTAACACCGGATAAAGCTGTATTTTCTACCCATTCTTCCCAATGATGTAATTTAATATCATCAACTGTTGTAACGTCAGCAAAATGAGCAATAATACCTGCTATATGATGTTCAGTAGTACTATTATCAGATGCATCCAATATTTCTTTTGGAACAAACCCATCACCTACCTTACGTTTTTTGAATCTTATTTTACCACCACTAACATCCATCTTATGTTCATCACCAATCCATAGGGAATTATCACTTAAGAAAAGATGTCTTATCTTATATTCAGCATTACCTAAATCATATTGAGCATTTGCTTTGGGTATTATATGTCCACCTAGAGAAAATAGACCAGATGATTCCATTGTATTAAAACTGGCATCTTTCGCGTCAATAGCATTTATTGAAATATCACTGGCAGTTGTTAGTGATGTTCCGCCGCCTCCACCGTTTGTATCAATAGTAACACCATTTACAACCAAACTATTAAAACTAGCATCTTTCGCATCAATTGCGTTAATGGAAATATCACTGGAAGTTGTTAGTGATGTACCACCTCCACTACCAGCAGCACCCTGGAATCCCGTGAATCCTCTAGAACCGGTATCACCTTTTACACCTTGGAATCCTGTAAATCCTTGAGAACCATATCCAGTAAATCCCTGGAATCCTGTGTATCCGGTGAATCCCCTTGTTCCTTGGAATCCAGTAAATCCCTGGAATCCGGTAAATCCCTGGAATCCGGTAAATCCCTGGAATCCTGTGTATCCAGTGAATCCTCTTGTTCCTTGGAATCCTGTAAATCCTTGTTGACCAGTGAATCCTTGGAAACCTGTATAACCAGTATAACCCTGAGGTCCATAACCAGTAAAT
This sequence comes from Methanobacteriota archaeon, assembly GCA_002699515.1. GTDB lineage: Archaea > Thermoplasmatota > Poseidoniia > Poseidoniales > Poseidoniaceae > MGIIa-I. The sequence goes on along the minus strand of PAAW01000075.1, from coordinate 6,105 downwards.
CCTTGTTGACCAGTGAATCCTTGGAAACCAGTATAACCTGTATATCCTTGAGGTCCATAACCAGTGAATCCTTGTTGACCAGTGAATCCTTGGAAACCAGTATAACCTGTATATCCTTGGAATCCAGTATATCCTTGGAATCCTGTAAATCCTTGATGACCTCTGGGTCCTTGAGGTCCTTGTATAGTACCAACATTGGTCCATGTTGTTGGATTGTTATTATCGGCAGCTACATACAAATCACCACCAACAATATATCCATCGCCGGTTAATCCTTGATTTGGAAGATTTGCACTACTTTCTTTCTTACCTTTAATAACTATAGTTCCGGGATTTACACCACCTATTTTTGCCCCAGAAGGCATAGCCAAATTTCCATCACCACCAATACTGATAGCTTTAACGGGTCCGGCAAGTATTGAATCTCCAGATACAAATATTTCTTTGACATGCAACGCGTTCCATCTAGAACCACCTGTTCCCCCAATATCATATGTATCATTTTGAGAAGGAATAATATGCTTTGAAAATTGTATAGCATTTTCGGTAGTTGGACCACTCCATGTAACATTATCTCCAACAGTAGGAGCATATCTAGAATAAGTTGCCTCAGATATTCCAATCAAATCACCGGTAACATTGGAACCATTAACTTTAAGTGTAGATATATTTACTATATTAAAACTAGCATCATTAGCACTAACGTCCTTACATATTAAATCATTAGCACTAATGTCTTTACATATTAAATCAATAGTAGAATCATATGCTACTCCTTCTCCCTTTAATCCTTGGAATCCGGTAAATCCCTGGAATCCAGTAAATCCAGTAAATCCTTGTGCACCATAACCAGTAAATCCTCGTTGACCAGTGAATCCTTGGAATCCGGTAAATCCTTGATAACCAGTAAATCCTTGTTCACCATAACCATCAGAGCCTTGTACACCAGTTAATCCTTGACTACCTCTTGGACCGGATGGATAAAATGTTGCGAGTATATTATCTCCACTACTAGGTGATCCTGTTCCATTACCTATTTTTGTAACTGAAATAGTACGATATGAACCATTATCTACCACATTTGAAACAGAGAATATAGCATATGTTGATTGATTTTGGTCCTTAGATAAATACAATGTTCCGTAATTACCTACAACTCCAACTTGAAGAAAACTATTTAACCAACCAGTAACATCACCAAAAGTGTCATTTTCACTAACAAATATAGAAGAAATAGCTTGACTCCAATCTGCTGTACATATAATTTTAGTAGAAGTAATACTAGTTCCATTGGAATTGACGCCTCCCCAAATAAAGTTTCTTGAATTATATGCTCCTCTATTTCCGGTAAATCCTTGATATCCTGTTAATCCCCTATATCCAGTAAATCCCTGATATCCAGTAAAGCCCTGAACACCAGTAAGACCTTGTGCTCCGGAGCCCTCAGCTCCCTGAACACCAGTTGGACCTCTGAAAGCAACATTTGCATCACCAATTGCTTCAATTTGTAACGTCGGTTTAGAAAGTATATTTTCATCATCATTCCAATTAGCGGAATGGAAAATTATCTTATTGAGATAAATAGCTACATCTATTTTTAATGTTTTATTAGCAGTCCATTCAGACAATTTTGCGTTATTAATATCATTTGATGATAAATTGCTGTCAATATCAATAATATATTTCAACGTAATTATATTTGAACCCCAAACATAATTTGCNGAACTTCTTCTCTGACATGTAACTTCTTGATTATCAATCCAAAATCTAAACCACATACCTGTNCCATTATGTCGATGCTCATTNATATTAAACGTAAATGTATANATAACTTGGTTTGTTCCGANAGGNGGTTNATAGTTAATAGAACTNCCGCTNATATCGTAAAAATAGGNATCATCATCATACCAACTTGTTAAGAAATCAAAACCAGGTAAATCACTTGGACCTATTTCTTGAACAGAAGATATNGTAGGNAAGGTATATGTCGCACTTTCNGCTTGTATTTGTCTTCCATCACATACNCCAGAAACAATTTCTAATANTTGCTGATTTTTTTCAATAGCTAATGCNGAACCAGGTAGTCCTTGATAACCCTTATAACCTCTAGNCCCNNNATNACCTTGAAATCCNGTANANCCNTGNACACCANNCAATCCTTGAGCTCCAANACCCTTTGCTCCCTGATACCCNATACTTCCTTGTGCTCCTTGAGAACCATCTTTACCATCTANATCAATACTAATATTTATTAAATCGTTTGTCGAAAAAGGCTTATTACTTGAAAAACCGATAGCNGGAGCTATAACACTTATTTCNGCTCGAGTATTTTGAACAGATGTAAAATCAACAAATTTAAATATCAAAAATTTAGTTTTATCAGTTATACTTGTCAATCGAATTGTTCCACTTTTACCAACTAATTCTGAATATACACTCATAACGTTTATATTTGTTTGAGTGACAGTTGATACGTAAAAAAAGGCACTATCCTTCTGAATATTATTGTCTAATCTAATAAATGTATTTTGAACACTTGCATTTGCCGATGTAGAATCGAATAAATAGTCAAAACTCAAAGCACCACCTGCAGCCCCCAGACTACCCTTGGTTCCTTGGTAACCAGTAAATCCCTGGAATCCAGTAAATCCTTGGAATCCGATAAATCCCTGGAAACCCGTATAACCAGTATATCCTTGTGCTCCATAACCAGTATATCCTTGAGGTCCATTTGGTTCACCCTTTTGACCTTGAACTCCAGTAAATCCCTGAAATCCAGTAAATCCTTGAGCTCCATAACCAGTAAATCCTTGGAATCCAGTAAATCCCTGGAATCCAGTAAATCCTTGAGCTCCGTAACCAGTAAATCCTTGGAATCCAGTAAATCCCTGAAATCCAGTAAATCCCTGAAATCCAGTAAATCCCTGAAATCCTGCTCCTTGATATCCAGTAAATCCTTGAACACCTGTAACTCCTCTGTCACCTTTATACCCTTGTGCTCCCCAACCAGCTGGACCTTGAACACCCGTATAACCTTGAGGACCTGCTTCTCCTTTTGGACCATTGGGTTCTCCTTTCAATCCTTGATAACCAGTATAACCTTGAGGACCAGCTGGTCCTATATCACCCTTATTTCCATTAACAGTAAAACTTATCAATATATCATCTGTAGATGAAAAAGGAGAAGTAGCAGAATATGCCTGATTTACAGTATTTAATGTCCAATAATCGTGACCTGTATTTTTAGATAAATCAGTTACTTGAAATAATAAAAATGACTGTATATCAGATTTTTTAGATATTCTTAAAAATCCCTTAGGCGTAGATGTAGCAACATATATGGTATTCATAAAACTGTCAATTGAGTTTCCGTTGTCATCGTTTTTATAAATATAAACACCCGAAGAATCTTTTTGAATATCATGAGTTAAGTTAACATGAGAAATATCTGCAGTGTATCCTTGACCAGAAAAGGTGTAATCAAAAGAAGCACCGCCAAAATCTCCTCTAGTACCTTGATGACCCTGTGAACCCATTAATCCTTGATGTCCTTGACTACCTCTGTCTCCATGTTTGAATAATTGTATTTTATAGTTAGAATTTTCAGATAATGTAACATCATTATTTGCTGAATCAGTGAGATATTGAACATTAACATGTCCATATGTACCCTTATCAACCAAACTCTTAAACTTATAAATAATATATTCACTTTTGTTAGCAGAATTTATAACATATAATAATGCCTTAATACCAGATGTACCTGAGCTGATAGTCTGTAAATAAGATTTCATATCTAAATCATTATTATCAGTATAATCTATCGCCAATACAGTTGCTTGAGATAAAACACTAGTTCCAGTATTAGCATTCAAAGAAATATCTGGATTATTGTCACTAATATCTGTGTAATTTATCCATGGACTAGATGTAAATCCGGGTGTTAAAGTTATTCCATCATGAACTGTTGTATTAGAATATATGTTAGAAGTTGAGTCTAAATAATTAGGTGTTCCAGTCATACCACCATAATTCTTATCGAAATCTTGAGGGCCGAATTTTGTAGATTTTAATTCATATGCGTTATTTTCACCAATTCCACCATATAAACTATTTCTTCCTACCATAAATAATGGATTTGTGATAATATGACCACTTACGTCGCCCATTGGAAGTTTTAAGTCGTCTTCGATTGAAGAACCATATAAATAGTTACTATTATTCCATGTATCCGTCGCAACACTAGATGTTTTATCAACAGAGTAATCCAATATAATATAACAATTTTGTATTCCTACATTTCCAGAAATATCCGACCACTGAGAAGTATCTACAGCATTATTATCATATGTAAAAGACCTCATGGAATTTGGTCCGAGTATAGCACCATACCATCCCATGTTTGAATTAATAAATACATTAGTATCCGACCTAGAATTATATAAACTATCCCAAGTTTGTGACCTATATCCATTATTAGAAGCATCAACAGTTGCATCTCCATATCCAGGTTTACGACCATTATAATCAAATATACAATTTTTAAATATACAGGTATTTATTCTAAACTTATCAGTATTTCCATTCATTATTTCACTGGCAAAAATACCAGTAGTACCAATATAGTATACATTTTCATTCCCAACACCAGGGCCAGCAATTCCTGCTAAAGAGTTATATGAATAATCTAATTTTACATAAACATTTTCTACTGTTAAATGACCCTTGGGTCCAGGCATACCTTCTCCGGGTATTATGAAAGGTATTGCGTCAGAATCATAATCTGTCCAACTACCATTAACATCTCCCCATGCTGAAGCACGAGTTCTTGTAAAGAAAATATTTTTAATTAACAAATTAGTTCTAGCTGAGAAAGTTTTGTTCCATTTATACCAACTATTATTTCCTAATGGTATATTTGGATCATTTCTATGTCGATTATTCGAACCACCCGGTATATATGTATCTTTATCTATAAGGACAGTATAATCAATAAGTTGAGGTGTATTATCTGTGCTACTGTGATGTTTAGTATCCCAAGTATTTGATTTAGCCATAGGACTCTGTAGTAAAATAGAACCACCCCATACAGAAGAAGATTCATTACCCGGAATGCCTTTTCTACCTGTAGCTGTACCATGTATACCCAAATTTTTGATTTCATTACGTTTTTGTGTTCCCGCAATCCAAGAATTCCAAGCAGCTAATTTGAAATCATTTGGACCTGTTTGTAACTCATTATAAACAGTTTCATTTACGAAATCATATACTCTAAATAGACCACTTTGACCAATATTGTATCTATTCTTTACAGACATTGTTTCTACACCACCAACCATATTATAATCACAATCAACTGTAATAGAATTGCCACATCCATCAAATATTGCTCCTTCATGTAAATATATATAATTCGTATGCATATAATCTGGAGCATCCTGATAAGCATTGTCTAAATCTAAATTTGTGTATCCAGAATTATACTTATTTTCTAATTCTGGAGGGTCTATTATAACATGTATATCTCTCGTTAATTTATAAGTTGTGTATCCAGAAGATGGTGTATTTTCCATTTTTTGTACTACACCATTGGTAACTAAATTATTTAATCTGAATTTTTCGGCTTCAGTCCATTTCGCATTTTCACCAACTGCCCCTGAAATATCTATTGTGTATTTTTCATTGGTTAATAATCCAAATGTTTTATTTTCAGGAGTAGCATTGAAATCAGAAACTAATTTAAATTTACTTTCAAAGGTATTAAACCAATTCACAACCTCGCCGTCATTTCCGTCATTTCCGTCACTCCCTTGATAACCTGTAAATCCTTGAGGACCAACAGAACCAAGTACACCTTGAAATCCAGTAAAACCCTGAGCTCCAAATCCAGTAAATCCCTGATAACCAGTAAAACCCTGTGGACCAAATCCACCCACTTCGCCCTGACTACCTCTATCACCTTGTTGAACAAATTGAATCTTATAATTATCATTTTCGGTCAAAAGCACATCATTATTACTAGAATCTCTTAAATATTTAACACTTAAATCAGCATAAGTTCCCTCATCGCTGAAATCAGTAAATAAATAAATACCATGATGTTCC
>PAAW01000074.1 GCA_002699515.1 Methanobacteriota archaeon | reverse complement strand
TCCGAGGGACACCGGTTTTCAAGACCGGCGCAATACCAGGCTATGCGACCGCCGCTTGAACCTCCGAGGACTAGTTCCTTTCAAGTATTTGTGTATGTATTCAACCGTCTCTTTTTCAATGTAAGAGGGTATCGGAACAACATGGGCCGAGGTAAATTCGGAGCGATTTTGTTATTTTCGCTGCTTTTTGCAGGGTGTTTTGGTGAACCAATTGTGAATTGGGGAGACGATAATGATGAATTCAAAACAACTTGGGACAATAACCCTGAAAATTTAGTAAATGTATCTTCAAAAATTTCTGAAGGAACTGTTCAAATGGAACTTACTGCACAAGGTTGTGACGATAATGGAGGCGAATTAAAAGCAGGATCTACGGGTGAAGTAACTCAGGAAGTTCGTGTTTCAGGTTGGTTAATCTCAAGTAAACATTTCACTGATGGTGTCAAAGGACAACCAAGCCAACAAGTGATTCCAACATCTGTATTAATTGCACTAGATGATTTTGATACTGCAAAAGGAAAAACATTTGAAGATTATGACAAATTAACTGTAAAAGAATGGGATACACCCACAGCACTAACAACAATGCCTAAATTAGACAGTGCAACTCTTACTCACACCAAATATGGAATTGTAGGTTTAATTCCTGCAAATGAAAATATTTTGGATGGTTTTGCTGCTTTAAATGATTGGCATCAACCAATTGAACTTGTTGGATATGCAGTTAATACAAACAACCCTACCAATGGAGTTATGGTTGGTGAATGGACTGTAGGAGAAGATTGTAGAGCAATTACCTTGGCAGCAAATGGAATTTCAATGGTAGTTACAAGTTTAAATCTTGATGATAATGCAATTTCAATGGATGGTAAAGCAAATTCAGAATGGAGTAAAGGAGATGTCCCTTTTATTGGTACATATCTGTACATGTTATTGGTTTTGATTGCTGGAGGAGGTGGTGCATTTTTATTATTCACATTCTCAATGGGGATGGAAAGACATGGTGCTAAAGCTGCTGCAAAATCAATGCTTACAGATGCTCAAATGAAAATGGCAAAGGTTGTACGTAAAGATGTGAAAAAGGCCAAGAAAGATGGTCTTGATATGTCTGCAGGATCTATGATTGGAAATGAAGAGAAGAAGGAAGAGAAAAATAAAGTCACACAAAAATTGGATGATTTTGATGTTGAAAGTGTTCTTAGTTCAATTGGAGAAGGACGCGGCCAAGGTGCAGAATTAGGTGGTGGCGGAGTTGTGCTTACTGATGACGCATATGACATGGGAGATCAATTACAAGAAGCAATAGACTCTGGTGGAGTAAATCTAGGTGATTCCACTGAAAGGATTGGACATACTCTTGCTTTTGATATTGATGATATTCTTAATCCTCAAGCAGAAGAGGAAGAAGATAGTAGAGGATTTACTACTACTGCTACTCAAAGAAGTTCAAGTCCTCCTAAAGAAAGAAGAAGCATGTCTGGAAGACAAAGTGCTTCTTCTGAAGATCATCAAGATGAAGCTGTAGAAAGAGGGCCGCCTAAAAGAAGAAGTGTTCGTAAAACAAAATCAAGATCTGATGATCAAGAGACTCCTAAGAAAAGCCCTCCTGTTAGGAAAGCACCCAAAAGAACTTCAGTTAATGATGATGATGACTTTTCGGACTTTTCTTTCTAATCCCAAGGAACTTGATTAGATCCTCTAATCCATAATTGTTTAACATGATATTCTAAAAGCGCTGGTGTTTGCAAACATGGTTCACCATCTGCTTGAACAATTAGTGGAGGTGAATGTACTTCTTCAGTAGGGCTTCCTTCTTTGTCTACAGATTTTATTTCTAACCTTTTACATGGTTTTTGCTCAATCCCCCATTTACCTACGTGTTTTCCTTTCTTTAATGGTCCCATAAGAAGTAACATCTTGATTTTACTAAGCCCCCATGCATGACATAATTGACCATGTTCTTCTATTGGTGAAGCCCCAGGACAAACCTTGTAACCTCCACCGAACATCTCTGTAGTTGTGATTGCCAACATTGAAAAATCTACTACAATTCCATCATCATCATTAATTTTCACCCAAGCCATTTTCTTTTTCCAAGGAAGTATCTCTGTAATTCCAAGATAAGTATATTTTATTGACCCCTTTATCCATTTTCCTCTCTTTAATTTAGCTCTGGATGTTGCTGAAGTTACTCCACAATCAGACTCCAAAAATACCCACCTTACAATACGGCCCTCTATATCTGGTTCTCCGTCCCATTTTGTATTATTTTTTGGTTCAGGGTAATTATTCACTGATGGTGCAGGAGTTCCTTGAAGGCGAAATGCGCCTACATGCCTATCAGTACCATTCACCAAAATATCTATTATTTTCTTTGGATTTGTCAGCGGTATATTATGTGCTCTTGCAATATCATTACCAGTACCTGCAGGGATTATACCTAATTTTTTTTGAGACCCCCGAAGTCCCGAAGCAACCTCATGCACTGTTCCATCTCCTCCACAAGCAACTACACAATCAATATCATCTCTTGTTCGAAGTGAATATGCTATCTCCGAAGCATGCCCAATATGTTTAGTAAAATGTACTTCATAATCCAAATTTTCTTTTTTGAGTATGAGTTCATTTTTCTTCCATATTTTAAGTGAGCGCCCATCCCTACCCGCTGGATTTACTATACAAGCAAATTTGGCCATAAGTCTGGGGAGAAGTCATAACTTGAAAGGCTTCTTATTGATGTGAAAAGCATCATCAAAACAAAAAGGTAAGAGTTTCAGGGTTAGAATAATGGATTGGTCAGAAACCGATATTGTATTCATGCAAAGAGCACTTGAAGTTGCTGAAAGAGGAAGAGGTAAAGTTCATCCAAACCCATTAGTTGGCTGTATCTTAGTAAAAAATGGAATGGTTATTTCAGAAGGTTGGCACGACTACTTGGGTGGTTTACATGCTGAGCAAATGGCAATTTCAAATGCTGAGGAAAATGGAAACAATACAAATGGAGCTACAGCATACATCACATTAGAACCATGTAATCATCATGGTAGAACGCCACCTTGCACTGAAGCTTTACTTTGGGCTGGAATAAGTGAAGTGGTGATAGGACATATAGATCCGAATCCAACAGTCAAAGGAGGAGGATTAAAAGCATTAAAGGAGGCAAAAATTAAGGTAACGACTGGTGTACTTGAAAAGGAAACTGGAATCCAAATGCAATCATTCCTAAATTGGTGTAATAATGGCATACCTCTTGTTACTCTAAAAATGGCTACTGATTGTGATGGATATATCGATGATAAATCAAAAACAAGTCAAAGATTCTCATCAGAAACTACTTTGGATACAGTCCATAAATTAAGATCGTTTTCTGATGCCATACTTGTTGGAGTGAATACTGTGATTAGAGATGATCCATTACTAAATGTAAGAAGAATAAATAAAGAGCATGTGAAAAATCCCCTCAGACTCATATTAGATAGTAATTTAAGAATACCCTTAGAAAGTAAATTACTAAATGATGGAAGTCCTACATTAATTGTATATCTAAATGGTGATGAAAACACAATTGAATTATTAAAATCAAAAAAAGGAATTGAATTATTAGAGATGAAAAAAAATAAAGAAGGTCAAGGAATAAATCCCAAAGATTTACTAAAAATTCTTGGAGAAAGGGGAATTCAAGAATTACTTATTGAAGGAGGTACTGAAACTGCAAGAAGATTTGTGGAATCAAATTTAATAGATAGAATCCTAATGTTCAGAAGTCCAATTTCATTTAAAGAACCCGTAAATGGATTAACGGGCCATGAAATTGTTGGATTAGGATTAGAGAGGTTATCTGATATTTACTATGAAGATGATTGTTTGGAAAGATGGAGTAGAGTTCCTTGGCCTTCCGAAAATTGGCCTTAAAATAGAAAACAAATGAAGAAGATTGATTTACCCTAATCAATTGACCTATTTCATGAGTGAAGAGTTTAACGTCTATGGTATGTCAGTACCACGTATTTCAGAACTAATTGGATCAATAATGGTATTGTGGGGTATTATCGTATATCTTCTTACAGATATGTCTAGTTTTACATCATTAATTCCTTCATTTGTTGGGCTTCCAATAGTTTTGTCTGGATTATTAGTAAGAAAATTACCAGAAAAAAGGTCTTTATTTATGCATATATCATCTACATTTGGTTTAATTTCTGTATTAGGGGGAGCAATGGCATTTAATGGAGTTATGAATAATGATTGGAGCATGTCAACAATTTCTCAACTTTTCTTATTAATTATTGGCGGAATATATTTGGTTATCTGCGTCAAATCGTTTATCCATGCAAAGAAAATGAGAGAAAATTGAACTTAAGCGGGCACAGCAGGATTCGAACCCGCGTCGTCGGATCCGAAGCCCGACAGGATATCCAAGCTACCCCATGCGCCCTACTAATGCTAGATGAAGTTCATATTCAAACCTGCCCTTTGATTTCATTAGGTTAAAGTAACACGAACAATGAGAATAAAATTATGAAAGACGTAATTGATTTAATTATGGGTGCTTATAGATTTCATCTTAATCATGAATTTAAGAAAAGAGATCATATTCTTAAACTTGTAAATACTACAAAAGAAAATAAAAAGAAATGGATAAATTTTTTTGAAAAAATAGAAGATAATGATACGAGTGTTGAAGAAAAAGAACTGCTATTAGAAAATGTTCTAAGAAAAAAATATCAAATTTTCTAAGAGGCAACTGCAACAACCAACATCCTTGCTAATGATTTGTGTATTGGTATAGAATGCATACTTATAATATTCCAGCCTGATGCATTAAATTTCAATTTAAGTTGCTCTGTTGTGAAATCTCCTAAATCTAGATCTTCAGTAATTGGTTCATTAATTCCGTTTATTTTGGGTAAAATAGGAAGAAAACATGCCAAACGTGAATCTGATGTAATCCCTTCTGCTTTTCTAGTATTCATCAATACATTCGTAAACAAATTCCAGGTTTCATCACTTTTCCATGCATTCTTTCCATATGGTGGGTCGAATACTAGCCCATCTATTTTTATATTATTTTTTCTTAATAACTCGGCCATATTTACGGCATTACCATGAAGCACGATTTGTGAATTGAAAATTTTTTGTTGATTCATCAGCCAATCTAAATTTTTCCTACTACCTAATACCATTTCTTCGTCTAAGTCAATTCCAACCATTTGTTGATTCAATAATGCTCCTTCTAAAAGTACTCCCCCAGTTCCACACATTGGATCACAAATAATTTCATCTGAACTATTAATTACAAAATTTAATGCAACACGAGCCAATCTTGGGTCCAGACTAATTGGTTTGAAAAATGGCCTTTCTGTTGCTGCTCTTTGTACCCATCCTTCTCTAGGGTGCTTAGAAAACAATCTTTTACCCCAAAAAATATGTTCTGAAATGCCATCTAAAATAATCATTAATTCTACATCTGGTGATTCCAAATCTATTTGCCAACCCATTTTGCTCAAAATACCTCCACAGAACATTGCTAATTCTTTCCCATTAACTCCACTTATTCCTCCTTCAATACGTATCCAACGAACTGCAATACTTTTTCCTGTTTTTAACTGTAAATTATTATCTTCTATCCATCCTTTAATAACATCCTCTAAAGTTGATGTATCTGTTGTTAATCCAAAGGGGAATAAACATTCATCTAAGGTTGCAGAACGCTCAAGAGATTTTAAAAAATCATACTCAGAACTAGCTAAAACTACCCTAGTACCAAAACGATATGGCTTTGATTTTGACAACACTTCCATCTCATTTCTAAATAAACTAGGATGCCATCCGCTTCCAACTAATATCGCTTCCACATCTTCCGTAATACATCTCATTACTCATCTTATCGGAAAACAAACTAACGAATGGTATATTTTAATGAAAACGTTCCAGAGGTTATGCGGCATAGGAAATTTGCAGTTAAGCAAGTCCTTCTCACGCTTATTTTAATCTTTATTTTTGTGATTCAAAGTGTCCCTATACAAGCAGAAAGTACTACTTTTCAAGATAATTCAGGATTTAATGAAAAAAGAGTTCTTAGTTTTGATAGGCCTACTCTTTTTATGTTTGGTGAACAAACTNCGGGACCTGTAAANGAATGGNCTACATGGAATCATGCAAACAATAATGATGAAAGTAATTCTGATGATTCTTTTTTTGANAATNCTTTTGAGCCAGGAAGTCAAAATAATGGAGGNGGNTCACGTGAATTTACTTTCAAAGGNTGTATTGATTCTAGTTGTAGNCCAAANAATGAATCNATACCNCTCATTGAAGGAGAATTTGTAACTGGAAGTCTAATTTTAAATATTGGATGTAATTCTGGAAATTGTAGAACTGATGTTTCAATTTCATTAAGTATGAATGGTAGAGATCTTCAATCTATTTACATGGAAAGTGGAAATGGGGAAGGCAACACTGACAAATATAATTTTGTATTTGATCAAGCAAAATTCACAGACAATATTATTCCTGCTGGTGCTGAATTTGATATTAGAATTTCTTTTCAAAAATCAGGCGGAATTGGAGATTTCTATGAGCTTTATCTACAAGATGATTTTACAATAACATTTCCAATGATGCCTGAAGTTGTGTATCCAATACCAGAAACTGATTTTGATCCTGTAGAAGGTAAATGGAAATCTCCATATGCAGTTAGTGGTTCTGGATTTACTTCTAAAGAGGTTCAATCAAATAGCATTGTAATGCCAATTATTATCTTCACATTATTGACAATAGCAATTATTGGTTTTTCGATTGTCAGTCCTCCTTTAAATTGGGCTAAAATTCCTGCAGTGATTTTACTTATTCTTTCTTTAATCGTTCCAATATTGGTTGCCCCAATTATTACATATATTCAAGTAAATCAATATCAAAATACTGATACTGACCCCAATGTCTATTCAATTTCAGATTTAATTGGAATGCAAACTCAACAAGGTTCTTTTATTGGAGATTTACTTCCAGAAGATAATTTTAATCTATGGGTAGACAATTCATACATTTTTACTAATACATTGAAAAATAATACTAATGAGGACCAAAGAATTTTTGCTTTAGGTTTTGAAAATTATGAAGAAATAATCGGAAATGAAATTGATACTTCTAAACATGGAAGAATGATTTTACAATTATATTTTTCAGTCCTAGAAATTGATCCAAGTGAAGGAAGTGGTATTCTAATAAATATAACATTAGTAAATGACACCACTACAAATCAAATTGTTCCTAATTTTGCTACTCAAAGTACTGGAAATAAGGTGTTCATTGAGGAAGGAAATCCAAGATGGGTTGTCCCTCAAGAATCAATCACAGTCATTGGTGGAAAATTAAGTTGGAGATTATATCCATTGCTTGGTTTATTACCAGCAATAGGGTTACTTTCTTACGGAATTTATGCTGAAATGAAACGTTTTGGACCTGATGATGAATATGTGGAAGAATATGAGGATTATTTAGATGTTGAATAGGTGAATTCATGGGCTGCAATCTTAAAGATCTATCAAATCCCGTCAAAATTGACTTAGATTCTTTATCGGGAAAAAAGGTAGGTATTGATGCTTTTTTAGTTGCTTTTCAATTCTTAACTTCAATTCGTGACAGAAGTGAAACTGGTGATGGAGGGCCACTGAAAGATTCCCAAGGACGCCCTGTATCTCATTTAATGGGGTTTCTTGATCGCACTACTGGATTACTAGAAAAAGGCATTATTCCAGTATTTATTTTTGACGGGGTGCATCCCGATTTGAAAGCAGATACAATCGCTTCAAGAAAACAATCTAGTAAAGATGCTGAAAAAAAATGGAAAGAAGCTTTGGAAATTGGTGATTATAAAGAAGCGCATAAATGGGCACAACGCTGTATTCGCTATACTCCAGAAATGGTTGAAGAAACAATAGAAATGTTACATTTATTAGGCGTTCCTGCATTTCGTGCTGCTGCAGAAGGTGAAGCACAAGCATCTGTAATGGCAGTAAAAGGTGATTTGGATGTTGTTGCAACTCAAGATTGGGATGCTTTACTCTATGGTGCTCCAATTCTAATTAGAAATATGATGAGTGATGGAAGCAAAAGAATGGGTAGAACAATTAAGGCTGAAAAAATAATTCTTAATGAATTATTAAATGAGAATAATTTGACACGTGAAGAATTAGTAGACATGGGAATTATGATTGGTACCGATTTCCACCCAGGCATTAAAGGAATTGGCCCTAAAACAGGATTGAAGTTAATTAAAAAATTAGGTACTATTGAAAATATATGCATGGAAAAAGAAATAGAAGTTCCTGAAAATCTAGAATTAATTCGAGAAATTTTCCTGAATCACCCAATTAACGAAGATTATGATTTGAATTTAAAACCGGTTGATTTGGAAGCTCTTAGAAAATGGTTAATCTCAAGAGATTTTAGTGAATCTAGAATAGAACGAAATTTCAAAAAACTGGAAAAGTCATCACAAGTTCGTAATATTGGTCAATCAAGTTTAAGTGATTTTTTTTGATTAAGATTAAAAATCAATCTTAACTTTTAGATCTTTTTTTGCTTGGATAAATATCTCACTATCTAATTTATTTTCTTTGACTAATGATGAAATTGCTGCTAATGTAATATGTTCAGAATCTATTTCAAAATATCTACGTAATGACTCTCTGGTATCTGAACGACCAAAGCCATCTGTACCAAGAGTCACATAATTTCCTTTGACCCAAGGATAAATTAAACCTGGAACCGCTGCAATATTATCAGATACAGCAATTGTTGTGAATTCATTAATTCCTAAATTAGTTTCAACCCAAGAAGATTTTTGTTCTTTTTCTGGATTTAATCTATTCCACCTATCACATTCCATCGCATCTCTACGTAATTCTCCATAAGATGTTGCTGACCAAATTTCACTTCTAATTCCATATTTTTCTAATTTTTCAACAGCAGAAAGCAATTGTAACATTATTGGTCCAGATCCTATTAATCTCACTAATGGGGCATCGCCATTTGGAGCTTTGCGCAACAAGTAAAGTCCCTTTACAATCCCCTCATCTGCCCCTTTTGGTTTAGCAGGCATTGGATAATTTTCATTGTAAACTGCAACATAATGCATTACGTCTTTATTTAATTCATACATTTCATGCATTCCATATTTAATTATTGCACTTAACTCATATGAAAAGGAGGGGTCCCAAGCCCTAATTGCTGGGTTTGTATGTGCCATCAATAATGAATGACCATCTTGATGTTGTAATCCTTCACCATTCAAAGTTGTTCTACCTGATGTTGCTCCGATCAAAAATCCTCTTGAACGACCATCAGCAGCAGACCATATTAAATCTGCAACTCTTTGAAATCCAAACATTGAATAAAATATATAAAAAGGAATTGTTGTACATGAATGATTGGAATATGAAATAGAACTTGCAATAAATGAACCCATTGCTCCTGCTTCATTAATTCCTTCTTGTAGTATTTGACCTGTATTACTTTCCTTATATTTCATCAACACCTTGTAATCTACTGGTTTATACAACTGACCAAGTGGTGAATAAATTCCAAATTCAGAAAACAATGGATCCATTCCGAAAGTTCTACCTTCATCAGGAATTATTGGAGTTATACGATCCCCTATATTTTCTGATTTCATTAATTTTCTAAGTAAACTAACAAAAACCATTGTTGTACTTACTTGCCTTTTTCCAGATGTTCCTGTATCAAATTCTTCAAAAATTTCTATATTAGGTGGGTTATAATCTAATTTCTGTACTCTTCTTTCTGGAACATAACCATCATATTTCTTTCTTTGACTTTGCAAATATTCAACTTCAGAAACAGCCATATCTGGGGTAATAAATGGATATGAATTTAATTCATCATCTGTAAATTGTAAACCAATGTCATCACGCATCCATATTAATACGTCTTCACCTGCTTTTTTCTTTTGATGTGTTGTATTTCTACCTGCAAATGTTGGACCTAAACCCCATCCTTTTACTGTTCTAGCTAAAATAACAGTAGGTTTTCCTTTGATGTTCTTGGCTGCCTCATAAGCAGAGTGTATCTTTATTGAATCATGGCCTCCGAGATTAGACGTTAAACTTTCTAATTCGCCATCGGACAAATGGGACACCATTTCTTTCAATGATGATGTGTTAAATAATTCCTCTCTAATTACTGCACCTTCTGCTGTAAAGATTCTTTGTTCATCTCCATCAACAAGTTCTTGCAGCCTTGAAGATAGTTCACCATTAATATCTTTTTCAAATAATGAATCCCACATTCTTCCCCAAAGTAATTTGATTACATTCCAGCCTGCGCCTCTAAATTTACCTTCTAATTCTTGAACGATTTTATGATTACCTCTAACTGGGCCATCTAATCTTTGAAGATTACAATTAATTACAAAAACAATATTGTCTAAATTTTCTCTTGAAGCAAGAGTTAGTTCTGAAAGCGATTCTGGTTCATCAGATTCTCCATCCCCCATAAAATACCATATTTTTGAATTTGAAGTGTCTACTAAACCTCTATATTCCAAATAACGATTGAATCGTGCTTGATGTATTGCTGTTAATGCGCCTAGCCCCATACTTACTGTAGGATACTCCCAAAAATTAGGCATTAATCTTGGATGAGGGTAAGATGATAAGCCTTTACCTCCAACTTCTTGTCTAAAATTTCTAATATTTTCTTCATTAAGCCGTCCATCAAACCATGCTCTAGCATAAATTCCAGGACTTGCATGCCCTTGCCAATATACATGATCTCCTGAATCTAAACCATCCTTACCTCTAAAATGATGATTAAAACCAACTTCCCATAAATGGGATACACTGGCGTAAGTGGAAATATGTCCTCCAATCCCTGCAATATTTTTATTTGCACTAGATACCATCATCATTGCATTCCATCTTATCATATCATGCAATTTTTTCTCAATATCTAAATTACCTGGATATTCTAACTCTAATGAGTGATGTATTGTATTTAGATAAGGAGTAGTTGCTATTCTTGGTATTTCTAATCCAGTTTCTTTCGCAGCTTGAATCGTCTCTAATAGCAACCTCTCCGCTCTTTTAATTCCGTGAACATCTATTACCGAAAGTATTGATTCTATCCATTCAACAGTTTCCTCCTCGTCTGAATCAGGCGTGCTAAATCGAAAAGGGGATTCACCCATAAACATCTCTCATGTTTTGCGCATATTTCACTACCCTTAACGGTTACTTAAGGGTTAAAATGTTAAAGTCACACATTAGGGAATGAATATGGGCGGTAAAAAATCAATAAAGAACGCCCTATTAAATAAAAAAAATGATCTAATGAACGTAAAAAAAGAAAGGCCAATATTTTTTATTTGGAAATTCATAATAGGGATTATAATGATTATTTTTTCATTAATTGTTGGGTTTCAATTATTCACTAACACGGAATCAATTAATCAATTAATTCAAGATTCTGGAAATATGGGTCCATTAGTATATCTCTGTATTTTATCAATTGCAATTGTCATGTTATTCCCTACTCCTATTCTGAAAATATTTACTGGTACTTTTTTTGGATTTTCTTTAGGTTTACTAATTAATTTTTTAGCAAGTATGATTGGTGGATTATTGGCTTTTTTAATCGGAAGATACTTTTTCAGAGATACGGTCTCAAAAATCATCATGAAAAATAAAATTACAAGAAATCTGGAAAGTTCTCTAGAAAAAGAGGGATTTAAATTATCATTTCTAGTAAGATTAAGTCCATTAATACCTGATGAATGGTTGAATTATGTACTTTCAATTTCTCCCATTTCAACAAAAACTTTTATTTTTTCAAATTGTTCAAGTATTGTTTATTCATTAATTTATACATATTATGGTGCTATTCTAGGCAGAGTTGTATTTAGTCAAAAGGGACTATTAGAAGTAGATTATACAATAATTGATTGGATTTTAATGGTTTTTGGAGTTATAGCTACAATAATTAGTATTATTATTGTTACAAATATTTCTAAAAAAGCATTCGAAAATACTACTTTTGAATCTGAATAATCAAGCGAAAACTTGACCCCCTTAGTCGGCTTCGGGGATACATGAGCGAAATTCCAGAAGGACTATTTTATACACCCGAGCATGAATGGGTAAGAGTTGAAAACGATGGTTCTGTAACCGTGGGCATTACAGATCATGCACAAAATGCATTAACAGATATTGTGTATGTTGAATTACCAGAAGAAGGTGAAGACTTTGAAAATCATGATGAGTTTACAATTGTTGAATCAGTAAAAAGTGCTAGTCCAGTTTTTCTTCCCTTTGCTGGGTCTGTCATTTCTATTAATTTAGAATTAGAAGATACTCCTGAATTAATTAATAAATCTCCATATGGAGAAGGTTGGATTGCAAAGTTTACAATTAATGATCCTGATGAATTAAATGCCTTGATGTCTGCAGCAGATTACAAAAGTCATATAGATGAATAAAGGAGTAGTTGATATCGAAACTCCAGAGTATAGCATTTATGTTGATGGTTCATGTTTAGAAAACATGAATGTGAGTAAAAATACTTTGGCTGGATGGGGGATAGTTGTTGTAAAAGGTGATTCTCAATTAGGTAAAGGCAAAGGAGATATAATTTTTGAAACGTCTGGTTTAGTAGTTACAGATACTGATTCCAAAGAATATTTTGGGGCAGAAGTTGGTTCCAATAACACTGGAGAATTATCTGCAATTGCTCATGCATTGCGATGGTTACTAATTAATGATGGAATATCAGTTGTGGAAATATGCACTGATTCAACATATGCAGGAAATATTGCAAGTGGAACATGGAAAGCAAAAGCCAATAAGAAATTAGCAAAAAATATTCAAAAATTGTGGGAAGAAGTTTCGTCAAATCAAACTCTTACTTGGAGACATGTTCGTGCCCATAGAGGGCACAAATGGAATGAAAGAGCTGACCATTTGGCTATAAGAGCTGTTCAAAAGAAAACTCCAGAACCTCTAAGTTTTTGGAAACCAGGAATGCGTTGACTATAGTATATACAGTACCCGTCTATCCGATGGTATCATATACCATATGGGCACTAATAAAAAATGATGAGTAAAAGAGTGAATATTTCGTCAGGTGCGCCTTGGGAGCCTATTGCTGGATACTCCCGTGCGGTCAGAGTCGGCCAATTCATAGAGGTTGCAGGAACTACGGCTGTGGATGCGCAAGGAAATTTCTTTGGCGAAGGGGATGTAGGTGCTCAAACCCAGTATGTCCTTGAGAAAATCAAGCATGCTATAGAACAAGCAGGCGGTACCATGTCGGATGTCGTCCGTACTCGGATTTTTGTTACCGACAGAGAGTACATGATGGAGGTTGCAAAGGT
>PAAW01000078.1 GCA_002699515.1 Methanobacteriota archaeon | reverse complement strand
GGATAAGAGCTGAAAGCATCTAAGCTCGAAGCCGCCCCAAAGACGAGGCAATACAGAACTCTCGTAGAAGACGAGTTTGATAGACTTCGGATGTAAGTACCAAGGTTTTCCGAGGTATTCAGTCCGGAAGTACTAACCGTTCGAGCTTCATAATTTACATAAAAACGTCAATACTACCCGTGCTATCCATCGTCCAAAAGACATGCCAATAATCACCTCACTTCTATCACATTCGAAAGGAGTGGGTGTACGGTCATAGCGGAGGAGTTTACCCGGTCCCATCTCGAACCCGGAAGTCAAGCCCTCCTGCGTCTGTTACGGTACTGTGGTGCGAGAGCCCACGGGAAATGCAGTCACCGTACCCCTCTCTTTTCACTTTTTTATTTTATTTTACAATCACTTTTTTCCACATAGCATATAACTAAATTGTTTACGCAATAGTTTGTATGGGGCTGTTAGCAACCGAAGTATTTGGTCATAACCAAGTAGGAGTTTCTTTAGCAGTTGTAGGGAATGTACTTTTTCATCCAGTCGGAGTCGCTGGGGATCAATTAGAAAATATACTCTCTGCATTAGATTTAGAATCTTTTCCAATAAGTATTGGAGGCTCAAATTTGCTTGGGAGTTTAATTTGTGGTAATTCTAATGGAATTGCTGTTGCTGATATTGCAACACAAGAAGATATTGATAAATTAACCTCATTTGGTGATGTTGTAGTAATGGAGCACGGAGTTAATGCTGCTGGGAATTTACTAGTATGTACATCGAAGGGGGCATTAATGAGTCCCTTGCTGCCAGACGAAGGAATAGAGTTGTTATCTGATGTATTCAAGGTTCCAGGAATCTCTACAACAATTGCTGGGCAAGAGATATTGGGTAGTTTAGCTGCAGCAAATAGTAAAGGTGCAATATTACACCCTGATGTTACAGTTGAGGAAGTTGAAAAAATCAAGAAAACACTTGGCGTAGATGTTATGGTTGGCACTGTAGGTTATGGTTCGCCTTTTGTTGGTGCAGGTATTGCAACAACAAATAATGGAGCTATTGTAAGTCCTGAAACAACAGGTCCTGAATTGAATAGAATTGAAGACGCACTTGGCCTGATTTGAATCCTTGGTATACGTAACAATATTACGTCGTCATTATTCAGCAGTGATTCATGGGCGAGATGATATATCATGGGAAAGTAAAGCAAGTTTGGAGTACAGATGATTCAGAAGTAATAGAATTTAGGTATACTGATCAAATTTCGGTATTTGATCAAGTAATTCCATCTTTGATTCCGCGTAAGGGTGAGAGTCTGAATAGAACCTCTTGTCATTGGTTTAAATTAGTGGAGGAAGCAGGTATATGTGATACTCACATAATTGAGATGAATGCACCAGACAGAGTCTTAGCACGTCGTTTTGAAGTTATTAGAGAACCTGGTGCTATTCCAAGAGACATGGAGAATGTATTTGTTCCTCTTGAAGTGATTTGTAGACATTACCTTGCAGGTGGTGGCTGGCGTAGATACAAGAGAGGTGACGTAGGTTCTGAAGAATTTGGTTTTGAACCAGGTGTGGAGTTACAAGAAGGAGTAAAACTTCCCAAGCCATATCTTGAAGTATCAACTAAGTTTGAAAAATTTGATAGATTACTAGATCGTAAAGAAGCACTTGAAATTTCTAATATAACCGATGAAGAGTTTGATTCTATTTTAGAGATTGTAATTAAAATTGATGAAATCATTGAGAGAGAAGCTGCAAAAAGTGGTCTTATTCATGTTGACGGAAAAAAGGAATTTGCACTAGGTCCTAATCGAGTTCCAGTTTTAGTTGACTCATTTGGGACTCTAGATGAAGATCGATGGTGGGCTGCAGATGATTATGCAAATGGGACAATTGTATCCTTATCAAAAGAATTTGTTCGTGAACATTATCTTGGAACAGGACATCACACAGTATTATATGCGGCTAGAGAAGCAGGTACGGATGAACCTCCTATTCCTGCACTACCTGATGAAATAATTAAAAAGACCTCTGAATTATATGCAGAGATGTTTGAAAGATTAACTGGAATGGATTTTAATTAGTTATGCGACCTCATTAAAACACCTGTTTTTTGTTTAGTTGCATCTCTAAGAATAATGCTTAGATCATTAGCAAATGTACGAACACCTCCATCAAGAGGTTCATTTGCAGAAACAGTCCATTTTACACTTTTCAATAGTTTGTGTAATTTAACTACATCCTCACTTAATAAATATCCATGTAGTGACATTCCCCATTTGCCCTTAGAAAATTTTTCATGTCCGTGAATTGACTTTGAGAATCCAGAATGTAATTGAGATATTAGTTTAAGAAGAACTTCACCTTCTTCATTATTTGGCGGTATTAAATACATTAAGAGATAACTAATTGGGTTTCCTTCGCCTAAAGGTACTCTTCCTAGTCTTTCTTTTGATTTTCCTTTTCCTAGTGGAGGGTGCATTTTACTTTCTAATGATTTTGATACAATAAATATCAAATTTGCATCATCCCACGGAATATCTTTCCTTTTTATTGGATTTTCAATTCCTTGTTCTAAAATTCTTTTGACTGTAATAGGATTGTCACTTAAAAATTGGGTAAAATCTTCATCTGTAGTCTCCAATACAGTTAATAGTTCTAAAATGCCTTCACAATCAAAAGTATCGAAGGTATAAAATGGGTTTAAGTCAGTATTGTCTTGAAAATTATTCATGTCATTCACCTAGTCGTAGTATCTTTTCCTTGACATCATTTTGTTAATTTTTGCATCGATATCATTTGGATCTGATTCCTCTTCTTCATCTTTAATGCCTTCATCTTCTATTTCAGTAACCTCAACTATTTCCTCTTCTTCTGCAATTTCATTAATGTCTTTATCTTCATTATAGGTTTCTTCAGAGATATCCTCAATATCATCCTCAAGATGTATTGATTCTTTTGGTTCCTCACTAATTTCTTTTTTGTTTAATATTGGTTTACTAATCGCTTTATTATTCGTACTTACAGTTTTCTTTTCTTTCTTTTTTGGCTTTAATTCAAGAAAACCTAGTAATTTGGCACATATTAATATTATTGCTGATGAAAGAATTCCCCAGATCCACTCATTTTGTTCAAGTATTGGCGCACTAACATTTGGAATCATAAATGTGTATGTATTATCTTCTACATTGTCATCTATATGCCATGGTTCTGCACAATTTAAATTGAAGTTAATTTCATCTCCTGATGTTATGTTTGGTAGTGGAATTGTCAATGTAGGTGCTAACTGTCCTTTTGCCATATCGATTTTCCAAATCCCACTCCATTCTCCTTTTGTGTGTGATGCACTTAGGACACAATGTATGTCTAAGAGTTGATCATAATTTTCCCTTCGCATATTAATTGTTATATCTTGGTTGTCTGAGGAGATATCTACTGATGAAATGCCAATATTCCATCCGCTGTGTTTAATGATTATAGTTTCAGATTCACTATCAATTAATTTTCCAAATCCATCATATATTTCTATTTCAAGGGTATGTTTGCCACTTGTTATCTCCCATGAGTTTATGCTCATATTATGTGTTGTTGAGTTTCCAATATGTACTCCCGAAAGACTGTCAATTAATTCCCCATTTATTCTAAGTATAATATTCCATCTTACTTCTTCAGAACTTACAGATAATTGGCAACTTGCTACCTCATTAGAATTGGCATTAATCCCATTTTCAAGTTCACTTAAGATTAGTGATTTAAACTCGCATATGGCGTCTATGTTTGTTTTTTCAATCATTATTGTTTTATATCTTAATTCATCGATACAGTTTTCTAAATTAGTAGTTTTACAGTACTGATATTCAGAGACTCCCGTATTTGTAAGCTCAATAATTGAATGTTCATCAGTTAAATCACCAAGAATTTTTATTTCTACTGCATCATTTTCATATCCACTAAATACTGGACTTACTCCCCATGAAATATCTAGGCCACAACAAAAAGTTTTGACGTTTAATGTGATATTCTCTGACGAACCAGAAGAATCTGTGATTTTAATAATCTGAGAAAAATTATTTTGATCCCAATTTTCAGAAGGGATTAGTGATATAGGTATGCCTATTGTTGAACCAGAGGGAATATAGAAATAATCTGGAGATGTTTTCTCCCACCCTTCAGGAAGTTCTAATTCCAATGTGATTTTATTTAGGGAGTTGCCTGAATTTTTAATCCATGCCATGGGATATCCTCCTTCACTACTTATGATCCAATTCTCTTCAAAGCCAATTTCTAAAGAATATGTGCTTGCTACTCTAAGTGGAATGCCGATTTCACTTCTGCCTTCAAGAGTATCACCATCTTTGACAATTAATGTCATGATACCAATTTCTCCAGCAATGGAATTTGATGGAGGCATGATTTCTAAATCTACAGAAATACTGCCTCCAGGTTCTACTTCAGTCATGGCAGGAATTTCGCTCATATTCCATCCACTAGGCAATACAGGAAGTAATATTGGTTGTACTATCGAGTTTCCTTTATTTTCAATTTCAATAGAGATTATTGATCCTGATGCGTTTACATCTAAATTTGAATCATCTAATTTTAAAGACCATCCACTATTTCTTGTAGTTGTTACTTTAATGCTAAATTCATCAAAAGTATTAGAATCAGAGATTAAGCTTAGATTATAATAGAATGTACTTCCGTCCCATGAATTATTTGGGATGCTGATGTTAATTGAAAAAACACTGGTTTCGTTGACCATTAATTCTCTTTCTTGTTCAATATCACCATTCCAAATCGAAGTATCATTTTGGTGTTGAACTATGCTAGTTAACACACTCCATTCCATTATGTCTTGTAGATTTCCTGTATTTGTTACATTGAATTCTACATTAATTATTTCATTTGGGGATCCATAGAACTCTAAATTACTTATGTTTGAAATAGACCAATTGTGGTGTTGTTTTGCTGTAATTGGTATGTCTGTAAATTCGTAGAGAGTATTGTCTATTTCTGAACTGATTGAAATTCTTATCATTAAAGTTTCACCAGCTGGTGTGTCTTCCGAGATGCTGTAATCAATTGTTGGAAATACACTGGAATCTACACCTAGTGTGAATGTTGATTGAGGAATGTTAAATACAATTCCAGGGTCATTTTTAACATCTCCAGAATCTATGAATTCAGCATTTAATTTGAATATATCTTCGGCGTTTCCTTTATTTGTTAATTTCACAATTAGTGAATTGACAGAATTGACATCGATAATTATTGGACTTGTAGATGGATCTACAATGTCAACATCTGCTCGATTTACTTGTAGTAGGTTTATGCTAAAATTCATGCTAATGTCGGTTCCAATTTCGTAATTTATTACATGTAGTAATGGTGGCGATTGATCAGTTATTGAAACATTTAACCATGTATGGCCTACATCTTCAATTTGAGAAATATTTAGGATATTCCCCTCAAGGATTCCATGTCCTTCAGCAGACCACGTCCAACCATTCTGCATCATTCCTGCAGCTGCAAGATCTATTGATATGTCTCCTTGACTGGAATTACTCTTTAATTCCCATGACAAATCAACGCCAGGGATACTTTTTACATGAGGCGGGTTCATTGAAATTAAATTTGCAATGAATGTAAAATCTATTGATTTACATAAATTATCATCGTCAGTTCCAATACATGCAGTGAACGTATTTTCAGCGATTGATCCCAATTCCCATTCTGACGATTCTGGAACAGGAACTACAGCCAAAAACTCTCTTTTCTCACCAGGTGCTAAGGTGATTGAATAATAAGGGCCACCATTCCCATCAAAGATTAATGGTTCAGATTGCCAATTATTAGAACTCCAAGATTGGCTAGTTAATCTTTCTTCAGCATTTCCTAAATTTTCCATTTGGAACCATGCTGTGGCATTACCTCCATTTAGGCCATGACCCGTAGATATTGGGTTTCCATCAGGCCCTGTGATTGACAATCCTCTTGTTCTGTTGACTTCAATAGGTATTAGGAATTCTTTGCTGATTTCTGGGTTTGAATCCAATGTCATTGTGAGTAAAAAAGAACCTGATTCAGATCCTTCTGCAGAAGATGGAATGGAAACTAAAAGGTTTGGACTCCATGGCTCTCCATCAGGGTCGATAGTTACAGATTGACTAGAATTTAGATTTAGATCTAAGATGGTCCAATTCTCTGGCATATTTGAATTATTTATTGTCATACTCCATTCAGATGCCCTTCTACCTATTGCGAGAATGTTTATGTCTAATGTTTCGGATTCTCCAGGATTAATTCTAGTGGTGTCTGGAGGTAGGGATATTGCCAGATCATATGGTTCTACAACAGTAAATTGAACAGCATAATTATCATTGTCTGTTCTTGATTGAGTAAGATTTTTATTTGGATCTAATTCTAATCTGATTTCATGAGTTCCTATTGTTGCTGTCCAATCAATTGTAAATGATGAATCAATTGCATTCCCGCTGGGGGTAGATGGCTCCATGTCCAAAATCCTATGTGTTGAATGTAATTCATTATCTATGTATACCCATGCATCTACAGGTTCATCTGAAGAAACAGTGCCATGGTTGGCATATTGTAATGTAATTTCTACCATGTCACCAGGGTCTGCAGCAGACGGAGAGAAAAATATGCCTCTATTGTCTAGTATGGGTGCTATGTCAATATTTGCTTGAGATACTAATACGTCACCGATAAGGATGTCAAGTAATCCATCACCATCTAAATCTGCTACAGAAGGAGATGCCCAACTTCTTTTGCCAAGGTCTACATCATTTTCCCATATGTCTGAATTCCCGTCGTCTCCATCATATGCGCGTAAAGTTTGCCCGTATGCAATAACAATCTCAGGTGCTCCGATACCATTAATGTCAATAGCTATTGGCTGACTTATAGCAATGCCATCGTTTGAATTTCCATCAAATGGCTCCATGTCTTCCCACCATCCTGCGGAATTACCAGTAATGTCTTCGCATCCAACTCTTCCATGCCTATCAGAATTAAGTACGCCATTTTCAAACCAAGTAGTCCAGCATACATATTCATGGATTCCATCATTATCAATATCTACAGGGAGTGGGGGTGCTTCTGCATACCCATTGGGTGCTGAATATGTCCATATTTCACTTCCATCTGTCAATTCCCATGCATGGAAACTAGCTCCATCAACAGGTGAGTTATCGTCCCAATCACCAGGCGCAGTGAATATTACTTCTGGAACATCATCATCATCTAATTGTGCAACTACGGGTCCAGGTAATCTAATATGTGGCACTCCACTGTCTGATTCAGAAATCAATGATCTTGCATTCCAGTCAAGTGACCCAGTCTCAGAATTAATTCTCCATGCCCACATATTACCATCATCAGCATCTATGGTTGTGACTAAGATTGCAGAGTTATCTTCATCAATTTGAGCCCATGTTGGATCTGATGGGTGTGTGCCATAATCTAACTCTATTTGCCATAATGCTTGATTTGGAGCAGAATTAGAAAGAGGAAATGCTACTATTGTAGGCCTATCAGAGACTTGATCTACAGCAGATATAACCAGTTCAGGATCACCATCTAATTGTAAATCCGCGATTAGTGCCTGTGTTGATGCAAGATGGCCAGCATTAAACGAATCTGCAGCAATTCCAATGTTCAAATCAGGTTCTGTATGTGTCCACAACAACTCATTGGAATGTTGATCCGCATTCCATGTTCCTGCTTCTGAACAAGAGAGTTGGGGGGACCATACATCAATTGTAAGCCCTGAAGATGTATCATATGCTAGAATTATTTCATAAATGCCATCACCATTTACGTCAACAATTGCAGGAGTTGATTTTACATCAGAAGTTTCTCCCAAATCAACTCTCCATGCCTCACGGTTCAAACCCCCTTCTACTATGACAAGCCAATCATTGCCTGAACCAGAATTACGTTCAATTGTAAAAACGGCAAATAAATTTCCTGAACCACACCTTTCTTCAGAGGAGGGGTATGTGGAAATTTGGCCTGAAAAATCACCTATTGCACTACCTAAACTTTGTACTCCATAAGTATCATCTGCAGAAGATTTCCAATTTATAGTAGGTTCAGAAATAATTCCTAAGGAGGATAAACCAAAGCCACCATTTAGTGAATGTGCTGAAATTGTAGAATTCCTAGTTGGATTATGCCCGAATTGAGACCATGGCTGTTCTAAGCCAGTCCAAACTTCAGTTGTTCTTGCAGAACTTTCTTTATGAATTTCGCCACTTGAAACCAATGCTAATGGAACCCATGATTGAAGTAGAATAATGGTGATTGAAACCAAGACGAATATGTGGCTTGCACGGGTTCTATTCATTACGCTCACATTGGAGTCATTGAGCGATTACTAAAACATTAAGGTTTTAATTATAGAAAACAATCTGAATGAGAGGAGTGAATGAATCTCCGAAATGATTTGAAATGCTTATATGGAGGTCTTAGGTCGGAAGTTTACTTCGACCTCTCTCTCTTGAGGCTACCAGTGACGGACAGAGTGGGATGATTCCCGCTTTGTCGACTGTAATTGAGGGTGGGAAGTAGGTGAAATGCCATGTATATGCAAGCAACTATGGAAGATACGCTACGTATTCCTGCAGAGTTTATCCGTAAAGGGCAATCTCTTAACCAGAGAATCGATGAATTAGCATCAGAAGCATTTGAAGGTAAATATGATTCTGAAAACAGATTTGTTCTGGTCACATATGATCACGAGCCGATTGGAAGAGGTAGAATTATCCATGGTGATGGTGCAATCTATCAAAAAGTTAAATTCAAAGCAATATTATTTGTAATGTTAGAAAACGAAGTAATTGAAGGAGCTATTTCTGAAGTACATGACTTTGGTTGTTTTATTAGAATAGGGCCAGTAGAAGCATTATTACACAAATCTCAAATTATGGATGATCACGTTGACGTTAGAGACGGGCAAGATAGGAAAATAGTTGGACGTACATCAGGCAAGGAATTAGTAATTGGAGATCCTGTGAGGAGTAGAATCGTGTCATTGTCATTCAATCCAGCAGATCCAAAGAATTCGAAAATAGGACTAACATGCAAACAACCAGGTTTAGGCGGATTAGAATGGTTGAAGGAAGAAAGATAAGAGGTGAATAAGCATGGCACAAAATAAGAGATTTGCTTGTGGAGAATGTCATATTATTTTGCCAGAATCGGTAGATCAATGTATGCATTGTCCAAGTTCTCCAGTTACATTAGATTGGAGCGGGTATGTGTTAATTCTAGATTATGAACGTTCAGAAGTTGCTCAAAGACTTAAAATTGAAAGAAATGGAGAATATGCTCTAAAAGTATCAGTAAGGTGAAATCATAATGGAAGTAATTAACAGAAAAGAAAATAATTTACTCAATAGAGTAGAAATTGAATTTAGCATAAAACATTCACAAATGGCAACACCTAGTCGAAAAGAGATGATTGATATGGTCCTAAAAACAGAACCTGGATCAAAAACGGATTTAATTATCCTAAAGAGAGTTAATACTAGGTTTGGTCAGGCTTTAACAACAGGATTTGCTCATGTGTATGCAGATATTGATTCATTGAAAAATACAGAAATGGAATATATGATCAATAGACACGTATTAGCAGATGAACCTGTAAAAGAAGAAATGCCTGTAAAGGATGATGTTTCTGGAGGTGAAGAATAATGGCCGAAGGAAAAAATGTGTCCAAAAAATGGGAAAAATATGACACCTCTGGAGATAAATTAGTTCGTAAGAATGAATTTTGTCCAATTTGTGGACCTGGAGTATTTCTAGCTATACATGAAGATAGAATTACTTGCGGTAAATGCGGATATCGCCATGATAAAGTAACAAATGAAGAAGAATAATTCATTTGTAATGATTTGTGAAGTTGCCAGCATTATCTAATACTCTCCACGAAGAGTTAGTTTTGAAAATAGATTTCCCAATTTCCTTTCGGCTTTCCTCCAGTATTGATTCTTTAGACCATAAAACATCATTTCTCCAAATACAGATTCTCCAACATTCTTTTTCAGAATCCCATTTTGCATCCTGTACTGGACCTAATTGTTTCATTTCAAATATTTCCTCCGAATTTAACTCATTAATCCATAATAAATTTCCTTCAGGACAACAAAGTAGAATTTTATTTTCAAAATTAAATGTTTTTTCTAAGATATGCGAGAAAGAGACAAATCCTTGATCAATTATTTCACCATTTTCTTCGTCCATCAATGCCCATTCTGCACCTTTAGACCAAATTAGTAATCCTTTTGGAATAATTGTCATTGAAACAACAACATTTGCATTTTCCAAATGGTTTTTCCATTTTATTTCTGGAGACCTCCATAATTCATTTGAATCTTGGTCTATGCAATATATTCCTCTTTTCCATGTTGCAAAAGCAACATAATTAGAGCAAGAAACAATTGCTAATGGTTCTGAATCTAAAGTATGACACCATTTAGATCCTGAAACAGGGGTCATCTCATTTTTATTTAATTTAATACGAATATCTGATTTAGATAAACCCTCTTGCAATTCTGAATTCAAATCAATAGCTGCCATTCTAGCAATCATTAATTCTAAATCAACCCAAAATCCGAATAAAATATTATTTGAAACAGATGACTTTGTAATTGATGTAGGAAATGGAATTTTATGTTTTGATTCTGGTTCAAGAGATTCATTAATAAATTGTAATTCTCCATCCATGCCAATAATAAGCATTCTATTGTTTCCTAAATTAATTATCTTCTGTGGTGGGAAACTGAGAGTGCTGTCCATGCACCCCCTACGGAATCTCATAGATAATCACTGAAGACGATATGCTATCATAGTAAGTTGCTTAGGAGAGACATGTCCGAGCAAGTCATAGTGATTATTATCAGTGGAGGAGATATTGCTTCAACTAATCAAGCAGAGTCATTATTGATGAAATGTAAATGGACTACAGGCCCTCTTGTGGAAGGATTCAGAACATGGAATTGTAATTCTGTAAGGTTATGGTGGAGGGATGGAGGAGTATTATTTGAGGATAATTTAGATATTAGGTGGGAGAACGTGACAACTGAAAGAGTCTCAGAAGTGATATTCCCAAGTAGGCATGTGGCAGCATCAGGTCTTCCCTGTTTAACAATTCATCCAATAGGGACTCCTCAATATGGGGTTAATGAAAAACCACCCTTTGGGGGTAAATCTGCAGATGCTCCTCCGCCCTCTCCTCGGATGTCTTCTTGGATGAAAGAATTAAAAAATCAAGCATCAAATCATGACTTATTAGATGAATTTGTAGTAAGTTTTGAAACAACACATCATGGCCCTTGGATTAGTGTACCTTCATTATTTATTGAAATAGGTTCTACTGAAGATAAGTGGGGTCATAAAAAAGCAGCATCTGCTCTTGCAGACGTAATAATTTCAGGATTAAATTTGGACTCAAATGTAATGGTTCCAGAAATAGTTCCTAAAAAAGTAGTTTTTTGTTTAGGAGGTGGGCATTATGCACCACAACCAATGAGGCTTTCTGATAAGGGAGTAGTTATTGGGCATATGCTTGCAAATTATGCATTAAAAATGGAAAAAACTGAAGGGGAGTTAACTTCAGAAAATTTGCCTAAAGGGCCCTGGAAGCAAGCAATTATGGCTGCATATAATTCTACATTAAAAGCAAACCCTAATTCTGAGGTTTGGGCATACCTCGATAGGAAATCTTTCAAAGGATGGCAAAGAAATGCAATAATTCATTTTTTAAATTTACATAATATTCCTTACGGAAGGACTGCAGATTTCATATGAGTGGAATCATAACCATCAAAGTTCTATTTCTTTTCACCCATTCATGGCAGGTGGTTTATTTGGGCGCACATTAGTATCCATTTTGCCATGGATGCCTAAATTTATAGTTGGTTGGGTTGCGAGAAGATATGTTGCAGGAAAAGACATAAACTCAGCCATTAAGATAATGAAAAACTTAGAGAAACAATCTGCATGTACTACTGTAGATGTACTTGGAGAGGAAATAAAAACACTCAAAGAAGCAGATTTTTTTGTAGATGAATATAAAGCCGTTATCGCTGCGATTAATAAGGAGGATTTAAATGCAAATATTTCTATAAAACCGACTGCTTTTGGTTTGCTTTTAGATCGAGATAAAGGGCTTAAAAATATTAGTGAGGTATGTGAATTGGCTTCAAAAACTGGTATTTTTGTTAGACTAGATATGGAAGATCATAGAGTCACGCAAGACACGATTGATGTGGTTTTAGATATGCATTCTCGAAATATTAAGAATGTAGGATGTGTATTACAATCTAGATTATTTAGGACAAAAGAAGACATTAAAGAATTGTGTGAAAAATTAGATGGATTTGCAGATTTCAGATTATGCAAAGGAATTTATTTAGAACCATCTGAGATTTCAAATATAAGTTATCAATCTATTGTGGATTCTTTCTGTACAGATATAGATTTAGCATTAGATTTAGGTGCTTATGTAGGTATTGCAACTCACGACACACAAGTTCTTGATTATGCCAATAATTCACTTAAAGAAAGGAATTTAGGTCCAAGAAATAAAGATATAAGAAAAAACTCACCTAAAGAAAGAAAGGGTAAAGGGCCAGGATATGAGTATCAGTTTCTTTTAGGAGTTAGAGGTAATATTCGAAGAAAGTTAGCAAAAGAGGGCCATATGACTAGAGTATATGTTCCATACGGGAGCCAATGGTATGAATATTCGATGCGAAGATTAAGGGAAAATCCCGACATTGCATGGCATGTATTCAAAGCAATGATATTTCCTTGGAGCAACCGGAGATAAGTTATTTCCATTTCTCTTTTTCGGGATTTGGATTTTCACCTAACCTTCCTTCTTTCCATGCTTGTCTACGCTCTCTAGAGGTAGTTGGTTGTTTTCTTGGTGGTGGAGGTGGTTGTAAGTAAAGTCTTTTTATTTGATACGCTTCAAATTTCCCACGTAATGTAGATCCCTTTGAGGTATTTATTGATCTTATTTTCCATTTGTAACCTTCGTACTCGATAATTGAGCCTGTGGAAAATATTCTTTCAGGTTCACAAATTATTAATCCAGGATTAGATATGTCTCCATCAGTCATAGTTACTTTAACTCTTACTTCATCATATCTGATTGCAGTAATACGCCCAATTCTTTCTGGTAGTGCTTTACGCATGAATTTTTTTTCTGTTGATTCCAGAGTGTTTATTCTCCAAAGATTTTCTTTGTGTTCAAATATGTCACCTACTCGAAAAACCTCATCATCATCTACTTCGATAGTTTCATTCATGCTTGTTGGCCCATCACTTAGTAGGAATGAAAGTTTAACTGATTTACTTGGTCTAATATGTAATTTGTGTACAAGTGAACAAGTTTCGCATTTTACTTTAACATCAAGCCCAGAACCAACATCTCTCTTGTGAACTATTTCATGCTCTTGCTCATTACTACATGAAGGGCATGTTGCTACACAACTAGTTTCAGAACTATCCATTGGTTGTAAGCCGCAAGTAACGTATATTTCAACACATTGTAATGCGGAATATTGAATATCTAGACGTTTTCGAGTAATCTGTGGAAACACTTCCTACGGAGAAAGAGGCTTTTGCCTGGTTGCTTGGTGAGGATTTAGAATTAGGTGTGGAAGAGCCTAAAATAGCTGCTGCGATTAATGAGCAATTAACTCATATGGAGTTAAATTCACTAGATATTGATTCAATAAGGCGCATTCGGGATATTGCGATTAGGCATAATCCTGAAAAAATAATTGAGGTGGGCGGAGGAATAGGGCGTCTTTCTGCTTGGTTGTTGGATGCATTCTCATCACGATCAAGTCTTCCAGAATATACAATCGTGGAAGCAGGGAATAAATTCGCAGCAATTATTCTTAGGTTAACTCAACGGTTTGATGCAAGTGATTGGACTCATGTTTCTGGAATGAGATTTCAAGAATTAGCAGGATTGTGTAATGCTTGGTTAATTTCGAATAAAGCATTGCTCAATAGTACTTCATTAGAGGCAACAAACTCTCCTGTAGCGATACCCGCTGATTTGATAATTATTGATGTTGGTGAAGAAGAACAAGTTGAATGTATAACTGATGCATTGCCTTTATTGTCAAAGAATGGATTATTGTTGACAATTGAGCCTAATGTTCCATTTGAGGGTGCTTCTGATGAAGAAGCAAATTTATTTCAATTATGGATGGATTTAATAAGAGATGTTCAAGAAAAATACCGCATTGGTTTTGTTCCTCTTAAAATATCTACATTGGTTGCATTTATGCCTAAGTAGATTTATTGACAAGTAGGTTTACTTGAAGTAGGCCATATCCATAATATTCGTCATGTTCATCTGAATTACTTTTTGGCAAACAACTTTCTTTAATCCATTGTTTGACTTGTTCAATATTATCTAGACTTCCTCCTTGTGCGCCATTTCTAGAAATAGAAGGATTTTCTTCAAGCATTAGTGCAATTGCTGATGAGACATAAACGGTTGCAGCAGAGGTTCCGCTTGCAGTGCCATAAGTTGCTTTACTAGGTTCATTTGAACCGCTATTTGTTGATACTAATACAGGTATGCTATCTGCTGGTGCAACTAATTCTGGTTTCTTATCTGGATCTTGTCTAGACAATTTAGGGGGGAATAATTGAAAATCGTTTGAGCCTTTGCTACTTCCACTCCATATTGTACCATCAATTCCAACGCCTCCAACACAAATTACATTTTCTACACTACAAGGGCTATCAACATCATCATCAGTGTCTTCTTCACCATCATTTCCAGCTGCAGCAACAACGTATATTCCTTCATCCATCGCATTATTTACAGATTCTTCAACAAGATCTCCTCCAAGAAATGATGGCATTATTCCAGGTGCACCACCTAAGGACAATGATATGATTTCTGCATTATTTTCTCTACACCAATCTATTGCTTCCGAAACAACTTCGTCACTACCAGTGCCATCTTTTGAAAGTGCTTTTGCGATTAACAAATTAACTTCGTTTGCAAGTCCTTTTAATCCTCCCTTTGCAGACATAATTCCTGCCATCATAGTACCATGTCCATGGTCATCATAAGAATATGTTTTAGAACTGATGAAATCTTTCCACCCATTTAATTCAATATGTCTAAGGTCTGGGTGGGTAATGTCTATTCCTGAATCTACAATGCACACAATGACACCTTCTCCTGTTAATTCTAAATTAGAAAAACCAACTAAATTTTCATAATTTTGTTGCCTACTTGTTAGGAATGAGCCTGGCCCAATCAAGTCTTCATTCCACCAATTATTCCATGCAATGAATATGATTCCAGAACTTAATATCAATATTAATACGGTACAAACTGCAATGATTGATTTAATGGCATTATCGTCAAATTCATCCCATTCCTCTACAAGTTCTGGGACTAGAAGCTTTTCATTATCTATCTCTAATTTATTATTAGCCACTTAATCACCATGCTTCATGATCACTAAGGTGTTCTAATACAGATGTGCTTACTCCACAATTAGAACATTTGATTCTTGAAGGAAGTTTAGATTTACATTTAGAGCATTCGGAATTTAATTTACCTTCTCCTTCACATTTTACTTTGTTATATACCTTTGAACATTTAATTATTGGCAAACCATCTTTTCCTCTAGAAATTAAAGAAGGAGTATTACATTCGGGGCATTTTCCTTGTTCATCTTTAGGCATGAGTTCTCCAAGTTGCATATCGTCAACTTCTCTGGCTCTTTTTGATTTGATTACAATTTCTCCAGAACCAAGCATTGATTGAGGGTACCATAGTAATACACAAATTCCGAAAATTGAAAAAGTGCCAAATAGAACGTAAAGGAATTGCCAAAACCAACTCCCATGTGGCCTTATTGAGACATAATGTGCACCTGCCCAAGAACTTAGGAATGATACAATAGACCAAATTATTAGTATTGAAACCCATCCAAATAGGCTATGATTGTATATTGATTCACCCATGATCCTAGGGTCTTCATTTTGATAATTTTCTTCGACATGGATGTCTCTAGTTTCAATAACTGCCTTTGAAAACACAAAACCGAAAAATGTTGCGATTACTAATCCGCCAATCGTAGTTATGATGCCTTCAGAACTAATTTCAAAGGGAAATAATGGTGCCCCTTGATGAAGGCTTAGTGCCATTATTGTGACACTAATCCACATGATAAACAGACTTACTGATTGCCCCTTCATTAGAGGGTAATGAGTCCATAAACGATATAGGAAATAAATCCAGCAAATCATGCTTAGGATTAATTGAAAAAAACTAGCAGGAGATATTGCACTTAAACCATCACCTAAGGGTGCAATTCCCACTTTTAAATAATCTCCACCATTTTGTAATTCGCCATCAAATGTAATCGCTCCGAGCAATACAGCTAATGAACCAATTCCAATAGTAAGGTATTCTGAATTCGTCCAAGATTTTCTTAATAAAATCATCATGAAATAAATTTGTTTCCTCATTTCATCAATACTTGAAAAAATCGGATGAATCTTTGCCATATTATAATTTAATTCAATATCTTTCATCTGCTGAATTTCCATGGCAGTTATGTTGTTATTCTCCGCATCATCTGGAGCCGCCATATTACCTCTCCTGCATCATCTCCATAAGATAACTTGCTTTTTTCTAATAGTGATTAAGTGGATTAATTGATTAAAATTAAAGAGCCACTGGCGAGAATTGAACTCGCGACCTACGCCTTACCAAGGCGTCGCTCTACCCCTGAGCCACAGTGGCGGTAACTAAGGCAAAACCTAACTTTTTTTAATCGCTACTACAAAATCATCATAGTTACATTTTTTCAACTAATGTGTGCACGAGGTACTACTGCGGTGGTCGCATAGCCTGGTATTGCGCGTGACTGGAAATCACGTGTCCCTTGGACTCGGGAGTTCAAATCTCTCCCATCGCGTTCTTCCCAAACGTTGTACTAAGTCTTCATGAGTTGTTCGGATTTGAGATTCATATATTCTTTTTTTGAGTTCTTTTTTCAAGGACTTAAATACCTAAATTTTAGCCGATATTAAGAGCGTTAATTTATGCCCGTATTCTCATTTCGAAGCGTTTTTGGCTGTGAATATTCACTAAACTCTTGAGCGTGTGTTTCAAATGCCTAGTACACACCCCTACGGGGTGCAGGGTGTACCAATGTCGTCAATATTTAGAAAAAATAATCAATCAAATAAGAAAACAATCTGTCTTTTTTTAGCATTACTTATGTGTTTGCCTACTGCAAATGCAGCAATTACTGAATGGTCTGGGCCATCATCCATTAATTCTTCAGGCATACCTACAGTGACTAATGGATTTGTAGTCCCAGGAAATGCAACAGTTCTAGATGGTTGGGTTAATGTTGGTGTTGACGGAATGATTGATGCAGATTATGGAATGTATCTGAATTCTTATGGTACAGATTTCACAAATGGCACTCTTGAGGGTACAACCTTAGAGCATTACGGCGATTTACTTTCTTTAGCACCTGATCCTTTAGTTAATCAGAAATCTGATTTCGAATCAGGATTAGAATATGCATTCCCTGGAACTATTCAACAATATGGTTCCATAGATGATCTGTGGTCTGTTTCAGACTTATTGATTCCAGGAGTGGCTCCATCAAATGGAGCATATAATATGCCATTTGGCGACATCCCAGAATCACCTACAAATGGTAATTTTGTATTGGGAACTAATCCCTCATCATCTGTTTCAGGAGATATTTTCCAATCTTTGGAATTACCTACGTTTTTAACTCCTCATCCCTCAAATGATTTGATATTGTCTTTTGACCATTGGTATCATGTAGATACTTCTTCAGATGTTACAGGTGATGGAGATGGTGCTTGGTTAGAGTATCGGGTTAATGTTGGAGATTGGACTTATCTTGCTCCAGAAGGAGGTTATCCTAATACTTTAGATAATAATTTAACTTCACTTAATTTTACACTTGATGGAGATTATGACGGAGAAAATAGTACACTTTATGTTCACGAATCTTTACCAGCAAACCTTCCTTATGCTGGAACAATAATCACGGAAGATGGTTCAATTGCAAACTATACTGGGTTTGTTGGAAATAAATTTAATAATATTGATCAAGGTAATGAAACACCATTTAATGACA
This sequence comes from Methanobacteriota archaeon, assembly GCA_002699515.1. Taxonomy (GTDB): domain Archaea; phylum Thermoplasmatota; class Poseidoniia; order Poseidoniales; family Poseidoniaceae; genus MGIIa-I. The sequence goes on along the minus strand of PAAW01000078.1, from coordinate 25,349 downwards.
GTGCATTGAATAATTCTGGCATTACGGTGGGAATTTCTCCAGTAAATGCTCCTTCTGGCGGTCAGCATGGTTTCCCCGTATGGGCGGGAATCAATGCATCAGGTTGGGTTTCTAATGAATTTAATTTATCGAACATACCAGATATTTCTAATTCTAATTCTATACAGTTCAGATGGAATTATCGTTCATCTGCAGATTCTGATGCTAGGCCAGGATGGTATATTGACAATATTGAATTAACAAATCCAGGTCTTCTGGCATATGATGCATGGTTGTATGGATGTTCTCCTACTGATGGATGTACAAACGCTAATGGGAATTATGCAAATCTTGGAGGAGGGTCTTTGGTATTCCCTATTGATTTAAGCTCTGCAACGGTGGATCCTACAATTAACTTAGATGCACATTGGGCTTTAGAAGGAGGAACAGCACCTTATGGAGATAATATGTTTATTGAAGTTAGTAAAGATAATACTACATGGGAAGATGTTGTTGTGTCAGGTTCTTCCCCTGCAAATCCAATTCCTGGAAGTTCTTCAAGTGGTACAACAGGAGATTCACAAGGTTTTGAAGCACTAGAATATACATATCCTGCAGGTTATGTTGGAGACTCAACTACTTGGTTTAGAGTGAGAGTATCTACTGATTCATCACTTGGATGTGCTTATCCCCATTATTCAGATCATTGTGGTGTATTCATAGATAACCTTGAGATTACAGATTCAAATACTGCAAGTATCTTGTATTCTGATGATTTTCAAGTAAATGCAAATGGATGGCATGAACAAGCACCTTATGGGGGATTTAATCCCTCAAATAGCCCAGGTATTGATGATTGGAATTATGTAGTAAATAACCAAGGAGCATTTTCTATGTATGAAAGTTTCGAAAATCCTGATGCTATAGGAGCTATCGGTTTTATTGCAGAGAATCTTTATGCGGCATCAGAATGGCAATTTGGTGAGATTCCAACTCCTTATCCAGGATATGGGCCAACTGCATTTACATCTGGAACCCATGGATTTGGAGTTGATTTAGCAGGTCCTTATGTGTGGGCATCTCCACAATTACATACTCGACTAACTACCCCCACATACACTTTATTAGATAATGCAACTAGTTTCTTGTCTTTTAATCATTGGATTTGTGCAGAACCTGGGTATGATGGAGGAGTAGTATTTATTTCAGTTGACGGTGGAAACTTTACTCATTTCCAACCACCAGTAGTGGGCGGATACAATAATTCATGGTATGATGGCACTATTAGTCAAGGTTCATTTACTCAAAACATGCTTTGGGGGTATGATGCATTTGTTGGGCAAGGATACGGTCAACCCCAAAATGGTGGAACTTGTACTGGAACCTCTGGCGGTGCTTTTCACCCTGGATGGGAAAAAATGAGAGGAACATTAGATGCATACAATGGATCTACAGTACAGTTTAGATTTGAATTTGCATCAGATAGATATTGGAATTATGATGGTTGGTATGTTGATGATTTAGGAATAGAAGTAGATTATTTCCAAATGGAGGGTAAATGGCAAAGTGAGTTACTTTCAATGGACGAATTAGGCGCAGGTTTTGTGGATGCATCCATGGAAGTTCCAAATGGGACATGGGTTACTGGTTCAATACTAAATGCTGGAGGCCAAATAGTTCCTGGTTTTGAAAACTTAACAATACCTTTTTCGCTAGCAGGGCTTGATTTAGATCTGTATCCCAATGTAAGATTACAATTGAATTTTGGAACAGATGATCCACACTATACGCCGACATTAACTGAATTATTCTTTGGAGGGATTAGGTCTTTTGAATCACTTACAGGAGAAAATAATGGTTGGGATATTCCCGAGACTGGTTTGGTAGTTTCTAATTTAGGGAATATGACAGTAGATGATGGGCAATCTCATGTTATCTCTAGCGAATTTATGTATTCATCAAGGCCGATGAAGACATTTGAATTAATTGGTAGTGCTAACGCAACTGTATTTTTGAAAGATATTTCAGGGAATATCTTAGGGAATCTTACTCCTGGTTATCAGATTGTATTTGACACCCCACAGCCAGGATTTGCGGTAGATGTAGTATTAGATCCAGGAGGGTACCTTAATTGGTTTTATCTTGTAGGTACTTATGCAGACCCTGCTTTTAATCCACAAATAGATATCTTGAGAGATGGTGTTATTGATTGGGAATTCCCAGCAGATCCATTTTATGGGCATTTCGGTTGGCAAAATAGATATTATGGAGTCACAGAAGATGGTGTCTTTACTCCCTCGACAGTTGAAGACAGAGGATTGCAATTAGAATTTTCACAAAATGAGGTTATTACTGTTCATACTTTAATTCCTGAAAATGCAAGTGTTGAATCAGCAATACTTCCAATCATCGTTACTTCTGATGATGTGACGAGTGCTAATTTATCAGCTACCTATATGGGTCAAACAAATACAATTTCTGTAATTAATAATTCACACGGAGAGCAAGGGGTTTTGAGTTTGCCACTTAATGGTCAATTGACAGGTATTTCAACAGTAATGGAAGGAACAAGAACTTTCTGGGACATAGGAATCGAGTTAAGTTTGGAGTACTCTCATTCAGATCCAACAGTTTCAGTTAGTGTAGGGCCAATGTCAATTGGGTATGATTTAGTAGAAAATATATCGGGATTAGAACCGATTTTTGAGCCATATCATCAATCAAATAATGAAAATGGAACTGCAAATAATGTGCGTTATAATCTTTCATTCTTAGCTGACAGAGGTGGAGTGTCTTTAGATGGATCGATTTATCACGAATTATTGATTACAAATGAACCATTTACTCCTCCTGAAACATTTTACCCAGATGGAACAATTCAGACGGTGACAACAACGCATTATCATTTAGAAGATAATAATCTGATAGAGACTGTGCGTTTAAGGGCTACAGCAACTAGCGGGGCATTCATTGAGGTAAACGTTCAGGACCTTGCTGGAACTCCAGTATTTAACCAAGTACTTGGTTCACAATTCCTTTCTTTAGTTCCTGCCGAATCATCAGCAGTACTTGTTGATGGGCATTGGGTTATTGATTGGGGCTTTAATGTTCAATGGGATTGGGATGATGAAGATACAATTACTTGGAGTTCATTAGCAATGGATGCTGATGGGTATGGAATCTCTCCATATTCTGCAACCTCTGGTGGCGGAGGATATAGTGCAGTTGAAAATGATCTTGTTGTGACGGATTTCGAAATATTTGATCAATTCGGACGCCCTGTTAATGAAGATTCTTGGGTAGACGATAATAGTACTCTGACCGTATATGGTAATGTTACATTTGAAGATGCAATGGACAGAGTGCCAGAAATAGATGCATTTAATGTAGTTGCTAATTTAAGTGGAACTTTAATCAATATGACTTCTTTTGAATCAGGTTCATGGTCTGGTACAGTTACTACTCCTGAAAGAGGGGATGAAGGTGCTGGTACAATTATTCGCTATCCGTTATCTGCACAAATCAACAGGGTAGGCCCTGGTGAAGGTGCTGTTGGTGGCATGGATGAAACAAGAGAAAGACCTACTGTGGAATTTAGAATTGATGATGAAGCACCTACAGCTGAGCGTTTACAGATATATACATCAGGGCAATATATAGATGCTGATGGATATACTTGGGATCCTTCAAAAGAGATATCTCTCTTGTTTACGGTTGCAGATAATCAATCATTAGGTTCAGAAGTTACGATGTTCTATTGGATAGAAGATCTGCACGATTTATATGATCCACTCGTTAATGGACCGAACGGAGTTCCAGATCCACAAGAATATGCATCAATGACTATGATGATATTTAATTCAGGAATTGCTGGAGAAGAAACAGTNAATTTCCTTCCNATNAATTTAGANNNAAANNANGAGAANNNNAGAGTAAGTATTTACTTTACAGGNATTGACTTTGCAGGAAATGAATTGAATAATGGTGGTAGTCCTGGATNTGATACTGATTACGCNACTGTTTATACTGCAATTAATGAACCAACNGATATTCTTCAAGATTTCATATATATNGANACTGAAAATGAATATTTAATGGTAGGTCAGAATCATACNATGTCNATGCGTATTGANGAACCAAATGGGATAGGAACAGTTGATTACATTACTGTGTATTTAATGGGTGAAACAGAAGAAACACTGGGAGTCATGACATATTCTCCTGTGACTGGTGAATTTTCCACTCCTGAGGGTAGTCATGTAGTGATACATGGAGTCGAAGTAACTCCTTTCCAAGGGTCATTGTATAATTTGAATTTCTACTTCTCTTTAGATTGGGATTTCCCTGAAACAGCAAAAGGAGGCTGGAACTTACCATCAATAGTTCTAGAAGATACAGATCCTGTTACAAATCCTGGGACTTATGATTTAGTTCTAACAAATATAGGAACTAATAGATGGAGTTTAGATAATGAATTAATGATTGAAATTGTAAATATGACTGATTTATCTCCGCCTAGTACTGCAGGCTCTTCCAGTTTGCTATATGTTGCAGAAGGTGATGAAGTTTCAGTGACAGGTGTAGTTAAGTTTGCTAATGCACAAGAACCAATTGAAATAATTCCTGTAGATTTACTTGCAAATCTTGATTTGAATTATGGTACTGAAGAAGTACATGGAGACTCTGTGGTACTTGCTGAAGAAGGAACTTTTGAGATTATAATTACATTACCTACAAGGGCATTAAGTGATCCAAGGTTGCCTGTGAAAATGAGTTTATCAGGTATACCAATTGGAGATGAATATGACGTTACAAATATTAATTCAATGATTATTGTAGATAGTGATGCGCCTACTGTTTCATTTGGAGCAAATACATTCAAGGGTCTAAAGTCAGATGAATTGTCAGCAGTATTAGTTACTGTAATTCTAAATGACGATGGTGGAATTGCTGATGGTCCAGTGGAACTTCATTGGGCATTTACAAATGGTTTCGGAGGGCCTGAGTTGCCAGGAAGTAGAGACAGTACACTTATTCAGCAAACGTCTGGAGGAGGCCCAGGTACAACATCATGGACATATCAAGAAGCGATAGATATGTCACCAAACCTAAGATTGAGTATTGGTGATGGACTGGTTGTCTGGGTAGTCACTCAAGACCTTGCAGGTAATTTGCCAATAGGTGCAGGTACAGAAGCTAACAAGAGATATGTTGAAATTGATGTTCAATCATTCCGATTAGAAATTTCTGAGATAAATGTATTGCCTACTGACCCTTATGTTGGAGAGACAATTACAATTAGTTATTTGGCAAAGAATATTGGAAACAAAGCAGGAGAAGGAAATGTATCATTACAATTAAAGAATGATTTTGGTAATTGGACAACAGTTTCTTCAAATATGGTTTCACTAACAGATGGGCAATCATTCCAACCAGATCCATTTGAATATGAAATTGGTTCTGCTGGAACATTAGAATTAAGAATCATTGTCGATGGATTTGAAGGAGAGGCAATACCAGTACTTGGTTCTGGAGGCGCTGCAATCAATGTTGAATCTGGAGAAAGAGATGAAGGCGGATCATTGATTGTCTTGATTGGTATTGGTGGATTTATTCTTGTTGCTGTAATTGGTAGTATTGTCTTTGTAATCATGAGGAATAGAGATGAAGAGGATTATTTGGATTCGGCTGAAGAAGAAATACAAAAAGAAGCTCCTGATGTTCCTACAAGTCATGGGCGTCAGGAATCTGATGAACCTGTAGACACATCTGCTCATCCAGCATTAGCAGAAGCAATGGAAGCATTCCCCTCTTGGGGAGAGGACGTACTTTTACAATATCTAGAAGCAGGTTGGTCCGTACAACAAATGAAAGATGAGTTTTACGAATAATTAACTTACATACTAAATCCACGTCTTGCTTGACCTGGAATTGTTGGGGCTGAGCCAGATTGGACTCCATCAGCCTCTTCTGTAATTACGGTTAATAACGTATTTACCAATGTCCTTAATTGTTGTAATTCATCTTCAAGTTCTTTCACTTTTGCCATAGTCATTACTGACTTTTCATCCTTATTTTTCATGTGCATCCCACCCTTGAATTTTATTCAAGTTGCAACTGATTAAAAAAATACGCTCTTGAACATTTTGGAGATTTTTTGAAAAATAATATGATTTTCAAACTATAATTTGAATCCCATTAACCCTTGATTACAATCAATGGTTTTAATCTAGCAACTGGAGTTGCTAACCCTGCTTCATGAGTCATTTTTATGATTTCATCCACGTCTTTATATGCCTCAGGAGCTTCTTCCGAAAGAACATTTTCTGTTCTAGCATGAATTTGAATTCCCTTCTCGTTTAATTCATTTAACAATTGTTTGGAATCGATTTTTTTCCTTGCTTGTGATCTTGAAAGTGCTCTGCCTGCTCCATGGCAAGAGGAATCAAATGCCTGATTGCTCTTCTTAGGTCCTGCTAAAACCCATGAGGCAGTACCCATGTCTCCTGGAACTAATACTGGTTGTCCATATGCTGAGAATCGAGAATCTAATTCTGGATGTCCAACGGGAAGTGCTCTTGTTGCTCCTTTCCTATGGACGCAGCAATTGCAACTTTTGCCATGGATTACATGTTTTTCAAATTTAGCGATATTATGTGATACGTCATATAATACCTCGACTTCTGCATCAGATCCTAATTCTTGGTAAATGATATCTCTGAATCTTTGAGTTAGTGCACTACGATTTGCAAAAGCAAAATTTCCAGCCGCTTGCATTGCTTGAATATATTCTTGGCCTTCTTTAGAATGAATAGGGGCTGCTGCTAATTGCCTATCGGGTAATAGTATGTCCCATTTTTTATGTCGCCAATATTTTCCTTCTTTTTTGTAACCTGATTCTAGATTTCTTAAGTGATCTGTACACACTTGATGCCCTAGTCCCCTAGAGCCAGTATGTATCATTGCTACAATTTGATTGGATAAGAGTCCAAACCCCTTAGCAGTATTATTATCAAATATTGAATCTACAGTTTGCAACTCAAGGAAATGATTTCCTGAACCTAATGTTCCTAATTGTCGAATGCCTCTTTCTATTGCTCTTTCAGAAAGATCAGGCTCTTCTACAGGCAATATGCCGTTACTTTCAATAGCAAGTAAATCTTCTGAATTTCCCCAACCAAGTTCATATGCTGCTTCAGCACCACCAGAAATTAATTTAGATAATTTTGAGGGGTTAATTTCAAACCCTCCCTTTCCACTGGTTCCCGCAGGAATATGCTTGGCTAAATTCCTTCCAAGTGATTTGATATTTGGCACATCTTCTAAAGTTAAATTTGTAGTTACTAGTCTTACTCCACAATTAATGTCGAATCCAACCCCTCCTGGGCTAATTACTCCTCCATTATCTACATCAGTTGCAGCAACACCTCCTATTGGGAAACCATAACCAAAGTGCCAATCTGCCATTGCCCATGCATCGCCTACTAATCCAGGTAAACATGCAGAATTCCTTAATTGTTCAGGGCCTCTATCGTCACTTTGTTTTTTCCAATGATTTTCATCTGCAACAAGATTTGCATCTCCTTGCATTAATCCATGTTTTTTCATTTTAACTACGCTAGCTGATTTTCTTTCGATGAAATCTTCCAATACATAGTCATCCATATTTAGCCCTCTCGCAACCTATTCAAAGGTCTTGTGGCTTGTTATTTGACGCTGAATATTAAATGTAACTAACAATCAGGCATTCATATGGTAGGAGCAGATGTTGCCGCAGCAGCTGGCGGAGGAATGATGAAATGGCTCCTGATTTTATCAGGTGCCGCTTTAATTGCAGTTGCAGGATACGGAATCTATGGCCCTGAAGTAGATACAACACCAAAGATATTAGATGTATGTGTTACACATTCTGATTCTATAAATCATTATCATCCCTGGATATTCATTAAAATTAATGGTGAGATTGTAAATATTCCAGAAGGTACAGGTGTTACTGAAGAATGTATGTATCCGATACATACACACAGTCCAGATGGCAAATTGCACATAGAAATACCTAGTTCTAACCCTCTAAAAATCACTGTTGAAGATTTCTTTACTGTGTGGGGTTCAGAATTTAATGAAAACCAAATACTTGATTATTCTGCTGATGAGAATCATGAAATTATAATGACAGTATATCCTACAAAAGAGGATTATGTTAATGGCACTAATGGTGTTGTAAGTACTGATTATGAAAAACATGTGTTTACTTCAGTTGATGCAGATGGAGATGGCATTGCTGATGGTGATGACACAGTAGTATTAATTGAGTATAAGGAGAAGTAGAATTAAGGTGAATTTATGTCATTGCCCCCTATCGATATACCCTATTTAATCGAAAAGGGCTATGAGAGAAGAAAATGCACAGAGACTTCGTTATGGTATTGGTCTTGTGATTCAGAAAGAGTTACTTGTGGAGATACACACTTAGATGAATATACATTTATTGAAAATCCATTAATCTCCGGATTTAGTACCCGTGGTGCCGAATTAAAAGATGAAATGAGGGAACGTTTTTTACGTTTTTTCCAATTAAGAGATCATTCTAAGATAGAACCTTATCCAATATTAGCAAGATGGAGGGATGATATACACCTTACTATTGCATCAATTGCAGATTTCCAACCGCACGTTACAAGCGGATTGGTAGATCCTCCTGCTAATCCTTTAACCATCTCACAACCTTGTATTAGATTGACTGATGTTGATGCAGTAGGACTTTCAGGTCGGCATTTAACTACGTTTGAGATGATGGCACATCATGTATTTAACAAACCAAAAGAAGGACTTGAATATTATTGGATGAATCGATGTGTTGAATTATGTCATGAATTATTTACGGATGATTTGGGAATAGACGCTTTGGAAATCACATATGTTGAAAATCCTTGGTCTGGAGGAGGAAATGCAGGTCCTGCAGTAGAAGTTATTGTTGGGGGATTAGAATTAGCAACACTTGTATTTATGAATCTTGAAGAAGATGAAGAAGGAGAATATGAAATAAAGGGCGTAAATTATTCTGAAATGGATTTACAGATTGTAGATACAGGTTATGGTTTAGAACGTTTTTGTTGGGCTGCAGCAGGAACTCCTACAATATATGAGGCAATATATCCTGAATCGGTATCTTGGTTGAAGGAATTATGTGATTTTGATCAAAAAATTATTAACTTAAATGTTGATGATTTAGATAAGCTATTAGGAGAACTTTCTAAACTTTCTGGAATTATGAATATTGAAATAGGTTCTGATGAAAAAGAAATTTACTCTAAGTTAATTGATAGGCTTTCTGAAAGGAACTTAGATGTCAATACTGAGCAAATAAGGGATTTAATGAAGCCTTTATCAAAAATATATGCAATTCCAGATCATCTTCATGCATTATGTAATATGCTTGGAGATGGTTTAGTTCCATCTAATGCAAAAGAAGGCTATCTTGCTAGGATGATGGCTAGAAGGGTAATGAGAATGAGAGATGATTTAGGTATTGAAAAGACACTTTCTGAACTCGCAGAACATCATATTGATGTTAATTTCAGTTTGAATAAATCAAAGCAAAAAAGGAATGGCATTCTTGAAATATTGTCCCTTGAAGAAGAAAGATATATTGAAACATTAAGAAGAGGGAAAAATATTGTTGCTAATGAATTAAAAAAACATAGTAAAGAGATTAAAGAATTACCTGATGAATTTTATTTCCAATTGAATGATAGTCAAGGAATACCTCCAGGCATGGCAGTTCAAATTGCAAATAATATCTCTGGAGGGGACATAAAATTAAGAATGGGATTTAATGCAGAAATGGCGCAAAGACATGCAGATTCTGTAAAGGTAGCATCAAGGATTAAAAATAAACAGATATTAGAAATAGATAGAAATATTCCAGAGACTGAATTACTATATTATCAACATTCTTTTTGGTTGGAATTTAATGCAAAAGTAATGATTTGCCAACCAATATCTCATGAAAACAAAACAATATCACATGCAGTAATAATGGATAAAACAGCATTTTATCCTGAAGGAGGAGGCCAAGAAGCAGATTTTGGAGAAATCATTCATCCTAATGGTACAACTAAAGTTTTAGATTGTCAAAAACAAGGAAATTATGTTATTCATTTTGTGGATTCAGAAGTACCTATTGCTTCAGTAGTTCATGGTGTTGTTGATTATGATCGCAGAAAACAATTGATGGATCACCACACTGGAGTTCACATCATTGGTGGTGCTGCAAGAAAGATTCTTGGCCCTCATGTATTTCAAGCAGGATCAAATGTTTCTGAAGATAATGGTAGATTAGACATCACTCATTATGAGCGTTTAACTCGTGAGGATTTGGATAAGATTGAAACATTGGCAAATCAGGTCTTACAAGAGGTAGATGGTACAGTTAAATCTGAATTAGACAGAAAAGATGCAGATCAAAAATATGGTTTTGATTTATATCAAGGCGGTGCACCAAAGACGAAAAATGTAAGGATTTTAGAAATTGGAACTCATGATATTCAAGCATGTGGAGGCACACATCATGATGTCCCTGGAAAAATTGGTCAAATCAGAATTGTTCGTTCGACATTAGTACAGGATGGCGTTGAAAGATTGCAAATTGTTGCAGGAAATGCTGCATTAAGATATGGTAGGGAGCAAGATGAATTGATACGAGATTCTGCTGCAACATTTGGAGTGTCCGAGAAGGATTTACCAAAAACATCAAGTAGATTTTTTGAAGAATGGAAATCACAAAGGAAGAAAATTGAGCAATTAGAAGCGGAAATAATTAGATTAAGGACCAGTGGTTCAGATAATGATGATTCAAGTGATGTCGATGGAGTTAGAATTGTAATCATGGAAGTCGATAATGATATTAAACAAATGACAAAAATGGTTGGAGAGTTAACACTTGAACCTAAAAAACCAACTTTGGCGATTATTGGTAGTAGGGATAAGGGCGGCAAATTATTGGTGGCAGTCACAGAAGATAGTTTGGCATCAGAAAGATATGATGCATCTAAAATCTTGAGAGTGATTGCAAAACATATTGATGGAGGCGGTGGAGGTAGACCTACATTTGCTCAAGGCGGAGGCTCCAATTCAGAGGGAATACCAAATGCACTTTCAGCAGCCAAAACATTAGTGCTTGGAAAATGGGAAGAAGCACGTTCTGAAAATCTCTTGACTTCCTCAGACATTGAAGATTTAATTAGAGTCGCAATGGAATTAGGCTTAGAATCAACAGAAATTGGCCAATATGCAACAAAGGTTGCAATACAAAATGCAATTGCAGATGGCCATGTAGATGACAATGAAGCTAAATTAATCAAGAAGGCTGCAGAATTAGCAGGCCTTTCACCCGAGCAAGTGAAGAAAATATTTGATGCTGTTAGTGACGGACACATAGATGAAGAAGAACAAATTATTCTTCAAAATTTACTTGGTTAATTCTTGAATTGCTTGAATGTCAAACCAAGAACTAGCAGATTTAATGGCATCATTTCTTTCAAACCAACTTATTTCTTCAATTTCATCTGACTTTAGATTGAAGGTTAAATCATTTGAATTAACTTTAACTAAATATGTGAATGAAACAAATGAAATACCTTCTTCTGAAAATATATTCTGGGAAACAATAGAGGTATTATTTTCTGTAATTTCAATATTAATTCCTAATTCTTCCATAGTTTCTCTTGCAGCACCAATACGAGGTAATTCGTCATGATCGAGATATCCACCTGGTAGTGTCCAGCAACCTGTAAAATGCCCTCTTTTCACTTTCGCCAGTAATACTTTATTTTCTTGATTTTGGATTACAACTTTTGAAACAAGTCTGTGTATTGATCGATATACCGATTCTCTTACTGATGGGTGAATACATGAATCAGAAATCACATCATCTTTCCAAGCCCAATTTTCAGGCCAGGATATTTCGGGATGTCCTTTGATAATAGTTGTACTAGATTCGCCAATATCTAAAACAAATTTACCTTTTTGAGTCCATTCGATACCAAGTTTTTCCACTTCAGAAAGAGTTGGGAATCTGAATGACCATCCAACTTCACCTATTGTGTTGATACGACCTTTTACCGGAATTTGTGGCCCCTTCCCCTCAAAATCCACCAAAAGTAATTTCCCATCATGTTCAAGATAGATGAATGTGTTTTGGGGCATAATTCATTGGAAACTGTTCGAGGTCATGAATGCAACGCATCAACTAATAGCCAAGAATATCAGTTAATTGACTACGATAAAAATTAGCAGAGCCTTGAAGACTAGATAATTCTTCATCAGTAAGATCTAATTGTATTATCCTTTCAACACCTTTAGCACCTAATATGATTGGGACTCCAATAAATATATCCTCCAGTCCATATTCTCCATTTAGCTGTGCAGATGCTGGAATAAGCCTTTTTCTATCATTTATTACCGCTTCTGCCATAATTGCAGCCGCTGAACCAGGAGCATAAAATGCAGANCCTCTTTCTAGTAATTTTACGATTTCACCGCCGCCACCAGCAGTTCTTTTACTGATTGCATCAATCGTTTCTTTGTCAAGAAGTTGAGTTATCGGAATACCTCCGCATGTAGTGTATCTTGGTAATGGCACCATTGTATCTCCATGGCCTCCTAATACCATAGCACAAACATCTTCTTCATTACAACCTACTTCTTTTGCAACAAAATGAGTCATTCTTGCACTATCTAATACTCCTGCTTGACCAATGATCCTTTCTTTGGGAAATCCTGTGACTTTCCACATGTGATATGTCATTAAATCAAGTGGATTTGTTACCATGATTATTACTGAATCAGGTGCATGTTTTTTTATTCCCTCTCCCACTTGCTTTACTATCTCTGCATTTTTGCCAATGAGGTCTTCTCTACTCATTCCTGGTTGTCTAGGGAATCCACTTGTCACTACTACTACATCTGAATCAGCAATATCTTCATAATTTGCTGTTCCAGTGATATTTCCATCATAATTCAAAACTTGACCATCTTGACTCATATCCAAAGCTTTTCCTTTTGCAAAGCCTTCGTATATGTCTAGTAATACTATGTCTCCTAATTTTTTTTGTGCTAAAACAAAGGCACATGTTGCACCAACATTGCCTGCTCCAATTACTGCAATTTTCCTTCTTCCTCTACTCATGATGTGTTCCACCGAACTTCCGAAAATGTGAAGGGAAATAATGTTGACCGTTGAAAGGAGAAATTTGTTCCCAAGTTAGTTTCAATAACCCCCTCAAACTCGGAGAGTCAATGAGACTAGGTGTAGTTTTAGAAGCGGAATCAGAACCGAGGGTTTCAGTAGTTCCAAATTCAATTCCAAAGTTAGTTAAGATGGGATTTGAAGTTGTAATTGAAAGTAATGCTGGATTAAAATCAGGATATTCTAATTTAGATTATGAAAATAAAGGAGGATTAATTGTTAGTGCTGAAGAGGTGTTGGATTCAGATGTCATCACAAGCATTGGGATTCCAAATTATTCTAAAATGAAATCAGGTTCTATGCTTGCATGTATTGCTGATCCTTTTAGATTTCCCGAAATCACAAAAAAAATAATTGAATCTGGAATTACTTTACTGTCTTTAGAAGTAATACCTCGTAGATTATCAAAAGGTCAATCAATGGATGTTAATTCCTCTCAGGATAACCTTTCAGGATATTGTGCTGCATTACAAGCAGCATCTAATTTACCTAAATTAATGCCAATGATGACTACAGCAGCAGGGACTATAAGGCCTGCCAAATTTGTTATTCAAGGAGCAGCAGTTGCAGGATTACAAGCAATAGCAACTGCAAAGAGATTGGGTGCTATTGTGTATGCGATTGATGTAAGATTGGCTGCAAAAACAGATTGTGAAAGCCTTGGAGGGAGATTTATTGATGTCCCTGGGTGGGTAGATGCAGAAACATCTAGTGGGCACGCCACTTCATTATTTGACAATCCAGAATTAATGGAAGCTTTTGATGTAGCAGTTGAAGGTATACTTAGTGAGGCAGATGCTCTGGTAACTACTGCCAGAATTTTTGGTAGAGATGCACCAAAGTTATTTTTTAGTAAAGATAGAAATGATAATATTCACAAAATCATGAAGTCAGGTTCTGTTGTTGTTGATATGAACATGGATACTGGAGGGAATACGAACCATGCAAGTATGGACGGTACATTAGTCAAGGAGGGAGTAACTTTCTTTGGAACACCTACTCTTTGTAGGACTGTACCTAACACCGCATCAATGCTCTATTCCAACAATGTCACAAATTTTGTATCTGTTCTTGTGGATGATGGTAATTTGTTAATCAATGAAGATGAACAAGTTTTAACAGGAGATGAAGGAGGAATTAGTGCTGGTTTTGGAGGAATATTAATTGGTTCTGATGGTAAAATACATCCTAACCACACCCGTCTAAAAAATACAATTTATGGGGATGAAGAAGAATGAGTGACGTTATTGGAATCTTTATGACACTTGAAGGATTTATTCTATCATTAACTGTTTTTGCGTTGGCAATTTTCCTTGGATTTGAATTAATTTCCAAAGTTCCTCCAACATTACATACTCCTTTAATGTCTGGTGCAAATGCAATTTCAGGAATTAGTATTGTTGGTGCATTGTTAGCAGCAAATTATGTTGAAGGTGATACTGCAACTATTTTGGCATTTTTAGCAATTATTCTTGCCACAATTAATGCTGTAGGTGGATTTATGGTGACTAATAAGATGCTACAAATGATTAGAGGGAAAAAGAGAGGTGGTAAATAATGGTTGATGTATCATCTTTACTTGATCTTGGTTATCTTGTTTCTGCTGCTTTATTCATTTTTGGAATAAAGATGCTTGGTTCACCAAAAACAGCACCTAAAGGAAACATGTATGGTGCTGTAGGGATGTTAGTGGCTGTTCTAGTTACAGTCTTGAAAATGCAACTTTCAGAAGGAGGAATTGAAGGTTGGATGTGGATATTACTTGGATTAGGAATTGGAACTGCGATTGGTTATTGGATGGCAACAACAGTTGAAATGACGGGAATGCCAGAATTAGTTGCATTATTCAATGGATTTGGAGGTGCAGCATCTGCATTAGTTGCCCTTTCAGAAGCAATTAGAGTATACACCTCAGATAATTATCTAATTGCAGAACCAATTTATCAAGTGTATCACCTAATTCCTGTATTGGCTATTGGTGCTTCAGCACTTGTAGGTTGGATGACATTAACTGGAAGTTTAATTGCAATGTTTAAATTAAAGGGAGGATTTACAGTACCATTTACTAAAAAATGGATTAGATTCCCTACGTGGGGCCCTAGTTGGTTAAATTATGTTAAAGCAGGATTATTTATTGCTGGTTTAATTATGATAATTATGACCTTAAATGACCCAGGTAATTTGAATTTAATTTACGGAATTGTAATTTTATCTTGTATTCTAGGTGTATTGTTTGTTTTACCAATTGGTGGTGCAGATATGCCAGTAGTTGTATCTCTTCTAAATTCATTATCTGGTATTGCAGCAGCATTTACAGGATTTGTTGTAGGTAACACGGTCCTAATTATTGCAGGTTCAATGGTTGGAGCAGCTGGATTAATACTTACATTTATCATGTGTAAAGCAATGAATAGAGAGTTATTTGATGTATTATTCAAGGCATTTGGAGGAACTACTAAAGAGAGCTTAACAAGAACAAAAGTGGGTAGTGATCCAGAAGAAGTTGCTATGGTCTTAGATGGGATTTCTAAATGTATTATTGTACCTGGTTATGGAATGGCAGTTTCACAATCACAACATTTAGTTAAGGAATTTGCAGACATGTTAGAAGAAAATGATGTAGACGTAAGTTATGCAATACATCCTGTTGCAGGTAGAATGCCAGGACACATGAATGTATTACTTGCGGAAGCGAACGTACCTTATGAAAAATTGATTGAAATGGACGAAATTAATTCCGAGTTTGGAGAGTGTGATGTTGCATTAGTAATTGGTGCTAATGATACTGTTAATCCTGCAGCAAGAACGGGAGAAGGGCCATTGGGTGGAATGCCTATTATTGATGCAGATAAAGCAGGAGTTGTTGTAATTATTAAGAGGAGTTTGTCAGTTGGTTATGCAGGAGTAGATAATGATTTATTTTATGAAGATAAAACAATGATGTTATTTGGTGACGGTAAGAAAATGATGGCGGAACTTAATTCTGCCCTCAAAGAATTATGATTGAATAAAAGACATCTGTTGTTGAGGCAATGTTCAAGTGCGTATCATTAGTGGGAAGTCCAGTGAGAGCAATGTCGAAGATACATTTTCGCGCTTTTTTAGTGTTACTTGTATTTATTTTACTTGCTGCTCCTTCGTTATCAAATCCAGGAGGACCTCCTGGTCTTCAAAATGGTGAATTGACTACAGAAGTTGGTTGCTCTTGCCATGGAGGAGGATTACCTTCTACAGAAGTATTAGTACAAATAAGCGGAGTTCCTGAATCATATGCTCCTAGTAGTTCATATGAATTTGTAATTAGTGGTGATGCAGCAGGTTCATCAGCAGCAGGCTTTATTTTAACTGATTATGCAAAAGGGGAATTTACATGGTCAGATGATTTTGCGATTGATATTGTTCCTGAGGTAAATGGTACAATTTCCCATAATAACCCTAGTTCTGAAAAATCTTGGACAGTGAATTGGACAGCCCCTGAAACGGATGTTGGAGTAATTCATTTTTCATTAATTGTAAATGCTGTAAATGGTGAAGCAGCAGATCCAGGTGACAAATGGAATATACTTTCATTTACAATTTCTGCACCTGGAGATGTAGAGTCTCAGGAAGAAGAAGCATTAGCCACAAGAACATTGAGTGTTGGACATTATGACACATTATTTGTTCAAGAAGTTGATCCAGAGGAAATAGAAAGAGAACATCAAAAAGAATTAGCAGATAAATATTTTGAAAATGGAAATTTATACTATTGGCCAACATTAGGAATTTTAATTCTTGGCGCAGTAGTTCAGAGAGAGTTCTATGAGCGAAGATTCGGTGGAGGTCCACCTCATTTAGCTAAAGAGTTAGCAATTCCTCAAGCAATGAAAAGAGGTGCCTTATTCATCGTATTATTGTACTTTAGTGTATATGGATTTGAGAATTGGGGTCAAGTAGAAGGAATCTTAGTTAGTTGTTTGGCTGCATGGGCCGCATATGGATTGTATCGTACATGGATACAAGCAGTAACCCCACCAAAAGTTTTAGATTTACTGTGATATGCTCATTTAGGGCTTCTTGTTAGCCTTGTTTGTTGGAATGTCTTTAAACTTAGCATCTGATAATGAAGCTACAGTTCAGTCACACTTGGATGAACTAAGTATTAGGCTAGGTCGTGTGTTAGCAATATTTGTTTTGATGATGATTTTTGCTTGGAATTGGATTGATACACTTCTTAGTAACTATCTTTCATTGTTAAGCCCTTGTTTAGATTGCATTGCAGTATATTCACCAACCGAATGGGTATCTCTTCGTTGGTTAACAATTCTATTATTTGGGATATGTTTGACACTACCTTTTTTCTTTAGAGAAGTATTTGCTTTTTCTAGTCCAGGGATGATGTCTCATGAGCGTAAATGGTTTAAAAAATTATTATTTGTAGGTAGTTTTTCAATTTCTTCAATCGTTTTAACCACTTCGCTCATCGTTTTGCCTACATGGTTTTTGGCAGCAGAAGATGCAGGATTTATTGAGGGAGTTACTCCAAGTTATAGTGCTGCAGCGATGTTAGAATTAGCATTGGTTATTTGTTATCTTGAAATGATTGTATTTTTATCAATAATTGCTGCAATTTTGCTGAGAAGATATGGCATTGCTGAAGGAGATGAAAAAGCCACATGGCAATTAAGATTACATGGAGTTGCTATATTTTCAATGTGGTTGATTGTACCTTCTGAACAAGATACTTTGTTGACACTTGGAATTCTTGCAGAATTTATTTTTGTTGAATTGTCATTTTCTAAGATTAATCGTGGCCGATATGCATTGCCAATATTGAAACAAGATCAAGGAGTATTAGATGAGGAGGCTAAATTGCGTAGAATTGGAATTGTAGATTGCAGTTGTGCGGGTGCTTGCCCTAAAATGGGGGTTGATTTGTTACCTAAATATTTACTAGGATTAGAATCAGAAGCATTGTGTTTAAACCATTTAGAAAGGGATATGCTAATTGAGACTGTACTTGTAAATAAATTAACAGATGTGATTATAGCAGGATGTAGTTCTAATCCCTTGCCTGAAAATTTCAAGAATAATTTAGAATACTTAGATTGTAATTTAAGAGGTATGGATTTAATGAATATTGAAACATTAAGAGAAGGAGAATCATTTAACGAAGGTATGCAGTTACAAATGAGCCTTGCATCTCTTAGTGATCCATGGCTATATGAAAAAAGAAAAGAACGTCAAAAATCTGTTTCAAATAATTTTAAGGAACAAAAAAATAAATTTCGAATTATAAGCTCAGAAGATGAAAAAACATTTGGGTTAACACTAGCTGCTAATGAAATATATCGTCTAGATTCATAAGTTATTGATGAATTTAGCCCTAACTATTGAAGACAAGTTACGTGCTCACCCCAATTAATGCGAATTTGGATAGCAGTTCCGATTGCACTGATGTTGTTTTTTTCATCATGGTATGCTTATGCAAATCCCGACATAATAGAATCTGTAATTGAAAATTCATCAGACGTTTCAAATGATGATGAAATATCAGCACTTAATGTTCAACCTGTAGAAAAATGGTTAGTTTTGTTAATTGATTTCCAAGATAAGCCTGCAAATCAAATTCGGAATGTCGATGCTGCTAAAACACTAATTAATGGAGAATATGGAGTTTCTAATTATTTAACCGAAATGTTTGATGGTAAAAGTGTGATTGATTTTGATTTCCATGACTCTGTAATGCATGGACTATACAATGAAGCAGATTATGGGCATGATGCAAATGGAATTAGGGATTATGGGATTGGTTCATCAAATGGTGCAAGTGGTTTAGCAACTGAAGCATTGAGTCAAGCAGATACTCAAGGAGTTGATTGGGATAATTATGATTTAAATTCAGATGGAGTTGTGGATCGATTATTGATTTTACATACTGGTGGAGTTCAGGAAGATGGAGGTAACACTAATGAGTTATGGAGTCATTTCGGATATCTTGATGAGGAATTAAATTTCAATGGGAGTAACATTGTCACATATGCAATGGCTGGATTGAAAAGTAATATTGGTACAATTGCTCATGAGATGTTACATTCTTTTGGAGCAGCAGATTTGTATGCCGTGCATGATGATTTACCCAAGGATAATTGGAAAGGTGTTGGTGATTTCGATATTATGGCTAGTGGGAATTGGGCAGAAAATAGTGAGGGGGAAAGTAGACCTGTATTACCAATGGCTGCTACAATGAATATAATGGGTCTAGATCGATTTGAAGAGATAACTCTAGGAGATATTGGTTCAAATGCCGAAGTCAAATTTGAATTAAATCCTATGTCTGATTCTGGAATTGCTTACAGGATTAAATTAAGTGAATCAGAATTTTTATGGATAGAATTTAGGCATCAAAGTGGAATTGATATAGAATTACCAGGTTCGGGATTATTAGTAAGTATTGAAGATGTATATGTGGGAAATATCACTTTGAATAATGTTAACAGAGATTCTGAGAATCCCTATTTAGTCATAGTTGAAGCCGATGGAAATGGGGATTTACTTAGTGGTAGAGATAGTGGAGATAGTTCGGATTTATTCATTAATGGGACAAAATTTGGAAATGATGGAATTCAGATAAGAGATAAATTTGGTTTTTTAGTTCCATGGTTAATTGAAATAGATAATAATACTGATGAAAAACTAGAATTAACATTAAATACGGGCCAATTGCCAATAATTTCGGTAGAATATGGGAGTAATCCTGTAGAATTATTAGATGGTGAAGATTTTTTCATGGATATTTCTACAACAGATGGTTGTAATTTTAATGCGGAATTATTTGGAGATGACAGTAGAATTTTAACATTCGAATCTGAATTAATAGTTGGTAAAGAAAATTTAGTTTATGGTACTTGGGATGATAGTCCAAATTCAGAAGAAGGACAACTTTTTGGAATTTTAAAATGTGGAGATACTCCCCAACTAAATATGAAATTTGGATGGAAGTCAATAGGAAATAGAATTGAAACATCTTCTTTTGATGGTAAAATTCATTTTGAAGAACTTAGAGATATTGTGATACCTTTAGAGTTTGAAGGTAATGGGACTAGAACATATCATTTAGAATATGTAGGGCCACTAGAAAGAATTGTAACATCTCCATATGAAGTAACTTTAGCTCCAGGTGATGATTTAGTCATAAATATTAATCCTCAGGGATTATTAACTCCTGGAATGTATGCAAGAGGGCATGTGATTCTACATGATGGACTTTATGAGCACGATATTGAGGTAGTACTTCAATCAGAATTTATAGAAGGAGGTTCCTCTATTCTAAGTTTTATTGGGGGTCCAAGTCAATTAATTTCTCTTTCTCTTGCATTAGGTGGTTTGTGGTTTTTATTGAGTATTCCTTCTAATTATCAGAGGATTGAGTCTAAAGATGAACTTCAGGAAAAATCAGAAGAAGAGGCGGAAGAACTCTATCTTGATTCTAATCCTCAAGTAGGCTATTCATAAATTCCTTGAACCTTTTAGATGATTCAGGTAGTTCAATAATTTCATTTTCATTTTCATCTATTTTATTTCCATCTAAATCTATGCCATATCGTGATATTAATTGTTGATTAAGTAATTTAATATGCTCTTCTGAATCACCAAAAGAGTTTTCTTCCATTTTAGTAATTATGTCATTTAAGAATTCTAATCTTGCAGGATTATGTTCAAGATAAAAAGCACGTAATTTTTTCTTAAGATCATTTTCTTCAGGAGATACCTTTTCTTTCTTTTTATTTTTCAAGTTATTTAATTTAGATTCTAATTGTTCATATTCTCTAAATACTAATTTGTTATTTTTTTGTTTTATGTACTCGTTAGCAAAGACAATAGAAACAAAAACTACACTAGAAATTAAGAAAATTCCGAAACAAATAGCCCCACCTTGAATTGACTGTTTTGCAGAGGGGTCAGGAGTTCTTAAATAGCGAAAATCCTGTAATTCAGTTGAAAATGTATTTTCATTGTTTGCAACATTTTCTATTTTTCTAACAAAACCTAATTCGTCTAGATATGCAACTGAGTAATTTCCAGAATTAATCTCTCCTTCAGTGACCAATATAGATGGGATAATGCCTAATTCTGTGTTTAATAATTCATAAGATTCGGCTTTGAATATTCTTGTATTTGTGATGTTCTCATTTGTGATTATTTTATCCCATAATCCATTATTTTCTCTTTTCGCAAATTCTGTACTTAATTCTCTTGATTCTACAGAAATCCATGAATCACCTACTGAGATAATTTCTGGTATTTCTCCTGTGGTATGTGTTGTAAACTCGTGTGTAGTTCTTCTTTCAACATTATGTTGATCATTATTTTTTGTACTGAATATAGAGGTCACAACTACAGATCTTTTTGTCCATGACCACGGACTTTCAGACTGTGTGGTGAGACTTTCTTCATTTGTAGTGATTATTACATACATTTGGTCATTTAAATAATTCGTACTATTGTGGTCCCAATTCAGACTCATATTTACTGAATGTGCTGTTTTACCTCTTTGGCAGAAACCTGTGTAATCTTTTAATTCACATTCTTCAAATGATGAAATATCTACTCTTAATTCTGTATTTTCCATAATTGAAACATCAGCATCATTATTTTCATTTATTAATTTAGTTTTAAAGTCATTAACAACCGTATTAGTATATCCAGAGTATTCAAAATAATCACCTACAAGATAATCTGCTTTTGTTACCTTGAATTCATCATCACTTGACACATTTAGTGGAATGATTAGTAGAAATAGTATAGTTACAACTAATATCGTATATTTCTTCATTTTACCACCTTGTTTGTTCTCCAAAAATTGTAATTGAATTAAAACCATCATCTACCCAATTTGTCATTAATTCTAGACTTTCTGAACGAAGTGCAATCCCCTCAGCAATTGAACTACTGTTCAATGTAATTGTGAACGCAGTAAAAATAGAATGTGACTCTAATTCAATTACAATACCGTGACTTGCCCAGTCATAAAGAGTAGTTGTAGAGTCCTTGGAAATATTTGAAGAAAGGTTTACAGAAACTGAATTTGATTGATTCAATGTCCAATTGGTGTATTCTCCTAAGTAATTAATTCTTATTATTTCATTTTCAAGAGAAGTTTCATTTTCTAAATCAATTGTTAAATTAAACAAAATCATAGAATTTAGTGTAACATTATTCGCATCAAATGAATTGTCAAAAACAATTTCTATTTCTGAAGTTTGACTTTCCCCAGGAGTAAATGAATTCAATTCAGAGTAAGCAGGGACACCTAATATTATGTCCTCAGTCCATTCAACAACAGAACCTCTTATTGAAGGGCAAAACCACTTGTATTCTGTTGCTTCACCTTCACTATTTGTTTGTTCAATATATGATGATGATTCACATCCTGGCCATTCTATTGATGGAGTACTGTAATTATTGTAACTATATGCCCGTTCTTTCAATTTTTCATTTGAAGGTGGTGAAAAATATCCTGCATTACCGTCCCATGATTCATTTTGAATGTATGTTTGAGTCCATGTTTCATTCCATAATGTGGGATAATCAAAATATTCAGCATCTGAATCAAATTCTCTTGTAATTTCAGTATCTAATAGTAATTCCACTCCAGCTAAATGTTCTAAATCTATTTTTACATTCGTAACTTCACGTAATTTTGCATGGTCTGAAACTCTATACCAGAATTTAGCAGTATAGTCTACTAACATTGTTCCAGTAATCAAGCCTATTACTGGAGCAGGAAATGTGCCAATCCCTACGTATGATCCTTCTTGTTGAATTTCGTAAACTGTATGATTTTGAGATTTATATTCTATTGTTTTGATATCTAATACTGTTCTTGTAGTTTGGCCACTAAGTGGTTGCCCAATTACAGTACCATACCATGTAGGGTCAGTAGGATCAATTAATGATGCAACATCAAGTTCTGTATCCATGACCCATGTATCTCCAATAACCATGTTGTAAAGAAATAAATCTGGAGGAGTCGCCTCAGAATCATCAATTTCTGCTAAACCAGAACCTAAATTCAAACTCATTAAGAAAAAAAGTAAGGAAACTAGAATCGCTCTTAAGCGTCTAGAATTAGTCTGCATTAGTATTCCGAGCAGTTTCTGATAGAAAACCTAGACCATCAAAATCATATTAATTTAAGCCTTTCCAGGGGACCATCTACATAATTCAATAAAACAAATTTCATTATCAATTTCCATTGCGCATAACCACGATTTATTCACTCCTGCAGCCAATCTTGCTGCTAAACAAGCTTCATTCCAATTCTTAGGTGACTCGCAATTAGGAACAATAAGCCATGGTGCATGTTGAGTTGTTAATTCCCCACTGTAGACTCTCCATCTACATCCATATTTGAAACCAGGTCTTGGCCATAATCCATTTTCCAATAAGTATGCATAAATTTTACTGATTTCATCTAGTGTATTTGAATTAAATATCGACTCTAGCCATAATTGTTCGATTTCAGCTAGCCATACTCCACTTGCTTGAGGAACTCCTAGTTGTGGAAGTGGCATTTTTTCAGTATCGAGTGGAATCCAAAAACCATCTCCTGACGGAATTCTTTGCTTCCATGCATCATTAATGATGTCGTAATCACGTTTTTCCAAATCAGAGGGTGTTTTCAAATTTCCTTCTGGAGTAGTAATTTTTAACCTATATGCCGTAACATCAAATTCATCATCAACTACAAGAATTTCTGCCATTCTGTTATTCTTTTGAACAGACCTAGCCCATTCATATAATTCCTCCCATTTTATTTCAGAACTGTTCATCACCCATCTTATCTCAGCCGATGGTAATTCTCTAGTAGGGTGCTCTCCCCTTTTCCAGCGCAAACCCCATGATTCAATATTTAGTTCCAATTCTGATGCATCTGCAAGAATAAGTAAATCTCCAGGTTCTCTAATGGTATTCATTGCAGCAGCTCTGTGTAATAGGTGTGGATCCTCTAAAAGATTCTCATTAAGCCACTCGTGATTCGGTAATGGAAGATGTCTGTGCCAATGGCAAAAAAGAACTTCCTCTGGAGTTAATAAGGTCCCCTCATTTATTTGAGTGCCAATTGCAGACTTATTCCATAGCCTACTTCCTATACTTCCAGAGACTAACCATTTTTCTTCATGTTTGGTGGGAGGTTTATGTCTGCCATCTCCTTCTGAACTTCCAATTAATTCATGATTAATGCTGCGAATTCCACGTTCTCGAGGTCGTCCTGCTCCCCTTGGGTTTTGCTGCGGCATGTATTGGCGGTAATGTTTCCTCTTTTTGATTACGTGGTATAAGGATAAATTCTAGTAACATATCAGGGTGTTTGAGTCAGATGGTTAATTCTCTACTAGATACCTTTGAGCAAACTGAGAGAATCTTACTGCATTTACTTGAAAATGATATGGGAGATGAAGTATGGGATTTAAGTGGAAAGGTTGCACAGAAGGGTATTTGTTTTGCAACAGGAATTTCAAGAAAACATGTGAGTCGACCTCTTGAAAAATTAGAATCCAGTGGATTAATTGAGAAAGATAATGGTAGGCCAGATGGTTATAGGCAAAGAGTTTTAATTTATAGAATG
This sequence comes from Methanobacteriota archaeon, assembly GCA_002699515.1. Lineage (GTDB taxonomy): Archaea > Thermoplasmatota > Poseidoniia > Poseidoniales > Poseidoniaceae > MGIIa-I. The sequence goes on along the minus strand of PAAW01000078.1, from coordinate 510 downwards.
ACAAAAAAAGGTCGTAAATCAGCCAAAAAATTAAGAAGGAATGTGTTGGATAGACCTAGTCCATTTTATGAAAACAAAACAATTGGTTCTAGTATTGATGAAAAAGAATCTCTTGTCGAATGGCTATCAAAAATACGCACAGACGGCACTAGGGAAGAAAATATAGAAGATAGAGCTAAAGATGATGGTGAGCAATTATTAAGAAAATTGATTAAAACTGCTATGAGAGACGGTGTACTTAGCGATGATGAAAGAATCTTAATTGATGAATTAGTTGAACAATTATCTTTGAGTAATGAGTCATTAAAAAGGATCATAGAGGAAGAACGATTAGAGTTAGAAAAGATTTCTTCAGGCGCTGAATCTGTATATGTCGAGATGCTTGACAAAGTCTGGGCAGATATTGGAGTTGGTGAAAGTACTACTGCATTATTAGATGCATTAGCAGAATCATTGAGATTAAATCCATTGAATAGGAAAAGGTTAGAAGTTGTTACAAGAAAAAAGCAT
>PAAW01000077.1 GCA_002699515.1 Methanobacteriota archaeon | reverse complement strand
ACTCTTTCATCTTCACGGATACCGTAAAGCAATTTTTCTAATGGTTTTGGATTTGGAATTGGATATTCTAATTCTTTTACTCCATCCGCAAGATAGGTGTATACATCAGTCATCCCTCCAAGACGTATATTTTTAACGCCAGAATCTAATGCATTTTTAATTTCAGAAATTATTGCTTCTGGAGAACGCCACAATGGCACTCCTTTTTTAGGCTCAAGACAAAATTTACATCCGTTTTTAAATCGAACACATCCCTGATAAACTTCAACTTCATAAGTTAGTGGACCATTGAGATCTGGATGTTCTAAAACTGCTTTGGAACTTGCTCCTGCATGTGCCCATTCATCCCATTGTTCAGCAGTTCTTCGGAGGTGCTTCCATTGTTGATTTTCAAGAAAATTGTTTAGAGTTGCATCAGTATCCCAATGTGCTAGAAACAGATTTTTCCTTAATGGATTCCAACCCCTATGCCTCCATCCTCTTATCGCCCAACCACCACAAAGAATTGGTAGTGATGTTGGCATATTGCTAATGATTCTCTCGGTTTCATTAAGGCTAATTGGAGTTCCTCTGAGGTATTTTCCAGGAACAACAGCACCAGCAAGTATAACCAATCCAGCTAATTTATTTGGATCTTCATTTTTTTCAAGTCGCCATTGATCTATTGTCAAATATTTGTAAGGTATATTTTTCTTTTCTAAAACTCCTGCGATATACCTGCAATGAAAACCAATATAGGGAGGAACTCCAAATGCGGCGGGTTCATCTTCGTAACCATCAATTAGTAGCCAGTAAGAATCCTGGCTATCCATATTTAACCCTCAAAACCTTCATCTCTACGAGCTTGCATTTCTCTATTTGAGCGAGAGTTTTTGTTATCTTTTCTTTTTTGCCCACCTTTATTGTCTGATTCACGAACTCCTATTTTACGTCCATTAATCTCAGATCCATCAAGCGCTTTAATTGCCTTTTTTGCAGAACTTTCTGATGCAGTTACAAATCCAAAGCCTCTGCTTTTACCAGTTTCTCTGTTAAGCGGTATTGAAACATCAATAACTTCACAATGTTTTGAAAATATTTCTTTTAATTTCTTTTCATTAACATCCCATGGAAGTCCTCCAACAAATATTTTCGTTCCAGATGGTTTCTTTTGTCTTTTATCTGATGATTTATCATCAGCATCATTTACTGTAATTTTTCTTCCATCTAATTCAAATTTATGTAATTCAGAAATTGCAGTTTTTGCAGATGCTTTTCCAGAATATGTTACAAAACCAAAACCTCTAGAGTTCCCAGTTTCTTTATCAGTCATTACGATTGCATCAATAACATCACCATGCTTCGAAAATAATTCTTTTAATCTTTTAGTATCTACAGATCTAGCTAATCCACCCACGAATAATTTAGCACCTTTTGGACGTTCATTTCTACGATTGTTTCCTCCAGCACCTTCGAAGTTTGGTCTGATTATGTTCCTACCGTCAAATCTATGATCTGCTCTAATTAATACACTTCTAGCTGGGATTCCTGCTTTGAATATTTCATCAAATTCTTTAGACCAACGTTGTTTTAGTCTATTGTATGAAGCAGGACCTCCTTTGGTGAGATTATATCCTTGCCCAAAACCATTTGATAAAACACGATATCCAGAATAATCACATTGAGGACAATGGACATTATGATCCTCTTTTGGTTCAGCATAAAGAGACTCACCACATTGAGGACATAATGCAGATAGAACTCCACATTTTTCATCATCTCTAGTATTTACTTTCAAAACGGGACTATTTTCAATTACTTTTACTCTCACTATATCTCTTCTTCTCATTGCATCTACAGGTGCAGGTAGGAATCTATCTACAATTCCAGCAACATAAATATCAGCATATTGATGTTCAGGTAAGATACTCCTTTCGTCACCTTCAATTTGAATTATTTTTATTGTTGCTGCTTTTTCACCAAGTCGATCAACAATGCCAATAAGATAATCCCCAATCTTTGGAATGGGGAGATTTTCAGAATTTTTTATACTTACAGTATTTGAATTTGAATCAATATTGAGATTCCCAGAAACCATTGCAATAATGTTTCCGTCTTGTTTAATTGTACCTTCTCCAGGTGTTAAATTTGATGAATTTTCGATAATTTCACCAGGGGTAATGAATGTAGCGCCCATCTCTTGCTCAAATGGCCGTCTTACTTCCGCTTGTTAAACCTCCCCTTCAGTAGGTTTAGTGAATTTCCAACAAATTATTTCAGTAGAACTGTTTTTTTGTTTATGATGTTGATATATTGCAGGTAGTATAAACATCGTTCTAAACATCTTTTGTGCAACCCAACCATGATCATTTGCAAAGGGAATTAAATGTGTGATTTTACTAGTATGCATGATATGAATTTCCTTAGCATTTGATTTGAACATTAGTTCTAAAATTGGTCTGTCAGCTTTTTGTCTTTGAGTACCCCATGGAGGGTTTGAAATGATTAATGAATCATTTGGAATCTTAATCTCACTTTTTCCTATCATTGAATTTATGAATTTTATTTCCGTATTCAAATTTACTTTTTCAGTAAGGACTTTTTGACCACTTTTGGCAATTTCAATGGCTTGGGAATCACAATCAATCATTGTAACCTTCTTTGCTCCCATTAAAGCACAGCCAAATCCCAAAACCCCGTTTCCACAACCTAAATCTATTATTTCAAAATTAGATATGCCCTCTTTACTGGCATTATTTATTTCATTAACCCATCGGGCTGCTAAGTTTCCAGGTGTAGTGTACTGTTCTAATTCCAAACGTTTATTTTCATGCTGTGGTAGAAGAGAAAGAAGTATTGCTAAATGTTTATTTTTAGGAATTGCACCCATGGCTATTGATTCCATCCAAGCGCTTTTTTTTACCATATTTACCCTAATTCTGTTGATTTTTTCTTCTAGCAAATTCATCAGCCTGTTTTCTGAATTCTTCAATTGCATCTAAAGTAGACATACTTTCACTAGCAGCCTCAGTTTTACCTTTTTTCAAATTCACTTGATCCGCTTCAATTCTTAATGCTGTAAGTGTTCTGAAATCTATACCTCTTTCACCGCAACTTCTACAAAACTTTGTAGCGTTTTGTTTTTCTATACCGCAGTTAGTACAGTAAGGCATTGTGCTCAGACCCTTCGAGAAAAGAGTTCCAATTGAAACTGTCGGCGATTATGTTGCTAATTTGAGAAACAATTCCCAGGTATTTACTCCCGCTGCTGTGGCTCTATCACTAATGTCTTGAAACTCAACATTTTCCATAATAGCATTAGAATCATAACCTTCTCCTAATAATTTTTGAACAATCATTCTAAATTCCGCTTCAACACCAACACCAGGCAATGATTTTTGCTCTTCAACTATTGCTCGAGGTGTAGTTGTAGATTTTTCTTCAACCTTTGACTCTGAAAATCCCTTTTCTTCTACAATTTCATTTGTTTCAATTATGGCTGGTGTTTCAGTGATCGTAGGAGTTTCTTCTTGGATTTCTTCAACCATTTCTTCTTGTACTTCTTTTTGTACTTCTTTTTGTACATTGTCATCTAAAGTAATTGGAACAATATCTGGGATTGAAAGGAATGCTTTTGATACTAGACTAGATGGTGGCATTACTAATGGTAAACTACCAAAATAATCTAATGATTTATGTGCATATGTAGACATCTCAAATGATTCAAATGCTAGCCTTATTGATGAAATAGCATTTGATGGCAGTGGCTCGATAATTGTCGAAACAAGCTCATAATCCTGATTTGAAATTAATTCGTTTACCCATAGTTCTAAATCACTAACAGCAATATCTAGGAATTGATAAGATGCAGATAATGGATCAATTCCTCGGGAACGTAGTGTGTTTGCTTCATCTCTTGGTCGGTAAAATAATCCAAATACAGGATATTTATGTTCTACGAAAAACCCATGTTGTTCCATCTCAGGCCTTGATTTTCTTGGTAATAATATGAGGCAAGTAGTTCTTTCAACAGCATCATCCCATAATGTTGGCCAACGTACAGGGGCCTCTTCCTTTAATTGTTTTAGAGTTACATTTGTCAACACACTTACATTACCCAAAGCCTCACCTAAGCAAGGCACATGCTAGACGTTATGATAACATTCCGATTAAATCTCGATATTCTCAGAAAGGAAAAAATATCCCTTAATGGCGATGAGTTATTATTTATTGAGTATGAAGTAGTAACATGGAGGGAGCCTCATCACTGAATTTAAGTAATTATCAGTTTCATTTTATTGTTGACTTGCCAAAGCAATATTATATTCATGATTTTACAAAAGGTGATGATAAATCACCATTGGAATTTTCTGTAGGTCGTTATGATGAGAACCGTAAAGGATTATATGAGTCAGAATTATTTTCAGGAACTAGAACTCTTCACGTTGGTATAGATATTGGAGGCCCAATAAATACTCCAGTACACGCATTTCATCATGGCATAATTTTCAATCAAACATATTTACCATCAGAAGGAGATTATGGAAATGTGATAATCATGGAGCATGAGTTTAATGGAACAAAATTATGGGCATTATATGGTCATTTAAGTTCAGAATCTATTAAGCATTTAGAAATTGGACAAATCATAGAATCAGGTCAAGTGATTGGTTGGTTTGGAGACAAATCTGAAAATGGAGGATGGGAGCCACATGTGCATTTTCAATTATCTCTTGAAAGGCCTGACTCATGTGATATGCCAGGAGTGGTAAATCCTGAAGAAAGGGATTCTGCATTAATGAAATATCCAGATCCAAGGCTTGTTTTAGGCCAGATATATTAATCGGAAAGATGCCTTTTTAATGAGTCAATACTTGGAATTGAGAATGGATTTTTATTATTTAAAAATGCTAATGCACAACTAGTCCAATCCATCAAAATACACAGATGTAATAGGCATTCTAGTAATGATTCACCTTCAGCACTTACTTTCCATGCAGAAGACGAATTCAAATAATGAGTAAACCATTTCATTCTAACATTTATTCTTGGATGAATTTGGGGTGAATCTAAAATAATTATTGATTGTTTTTCTGCGGCTTGATCTTTAACATCTCCAGTAATGCCCCATGCGACAATTTCATTATGATTCATTTCTGGAATGATTGAATATCTAGCATATCTTCCTGCGTTTTCATTAATTTGTGTTGAAAATCGCTCTGCTGCAAATTCCATTTCAGCACTAGAGATTATCGCTATAGGAGTATCTAATAATGCGTTAGCAAGTTCTAAAGTTGGTGATTCTGAGTTTGCTATAAAATCCGAATTATCTATTTCATTAGCGAGTCTTGATAACATATCTTCTAATTTATTTTTATTTGGTCTTTCTAAAAAACAGAGTTTCCACATAAGAGCAATTTGTGTTCCAAATAAATGCCCGAAAGCAGCTCTTGGGCATCTGCCACCAGGAACAAATATGTGATGAGAATGATCATTCATTTCGGAAAAACCTGCAATCATACCTCCAGATGAGATAGTTATTATTTTTCCACCAGCAGCAATAATTTTACCTACTCCGTCTAATGTTTCTTCTGTATTTCCACTGTATGATGTGGCTATTACTAACCAGTTTTTATTCCACCATGCAGGGATGTCATAATTTTTCCATGCTATTATCGGAATCTCTCCCTCTGAATCAAATATGGTTTTCAGGAAATTACCTCCTGCTCCAGAACCTCCCATTCCAAGGCACAATATTCCATCCCATTTTGTTGAACCAATTTCATCAATCCATTCGGGGACTTCAAAGTCAAATTGTGTGAAAGCACGTACTAAATCATCAACAAAACTACGAAGTGAATCAAGCATACCTTCTGAATCTAATGATTCTACTAATTCATTAATGCTTGATTCGCTCATTAAATCATCCCTATTTGCACTCGCCATTCTCTTAATGGCTTTGAATATCTCCCTGTGATGTGAGTCTAGGTAGCGAAATCCATTCGTCAATGATATATGCCAATTCTACATTTTCCCTATCATTATTCCAATCCCAAGGTAATTGAACCATTTTTGTTTTCCAATCCCTTTCATCTAGAAATTCAATGACTTGAGAATCTACATTTAGAGGTGTAACTGTGACCTGATCTTCTTTTTTACTCATTACTTGAGCAGTTTCTAAATCTCTCCAAGAGGTCCCTACTTTGTGATTTTGTGCCACCTTCAATAATGTTGCACCGTTTGGAAGCCAAGAAAAAACTCTGTAATGTTCAGATCTCCATAATAGCACATCTCCAACATCGAATGCAGGCTTACGATATGCAATTGTTAATCTCGTGACATCATTTCCATCTTTTCTTCCAACGGTTTTATTGGATTCTTTAGTTTTCCCGCCCCATTTTTTTGTCAATTCTCTTGCCCATGAACGTGCTAAACCTTTAGATCCAAAAACAACATCATAGCCTCCTTGAACAGGACCTTCCTTTGTAATAAAATGCATAGGGTCATTTGGTAAGTTTTCTATCATGTCGTTAAGACTTTGTCTAAGTAAATTTAATTCGGAATCTTCAAGTTTTCTTCCAATTGATCGAAGTTGTACAGTTGCTTCAAAATAATTTCCTGCTTGTCTAGATGCTGCAGGACTAACTCCATTTGAACATCTTAGAATGGTAACTAAATCATCTTTGAAAGGAAGATCCATTATTTTACCATTCACATGAATGAAAACCCTAGTATTTCTATCATCTATTTTTTGAGCGTTTATATCAATAACCACATCATTAGCAATTTCGTTTAATTCTAAGTTTTTTTGTACTAATAATTCATGTAATTCTTGATCCTTAAGTTCAATCCATCCTTGATCAGTTTGTATGGTTCCAGAACGAGAACAACGGAAATATTGTATTCTATCATCGATTTTTGAAATTGTGTGGCGGACACGTAAACATGTTTCACATAATCTATCAACATATAGTGGTGGTTTTCCACCGCAAACTATGCAAAAATCATCACCTAATGACATGTTCCTCGATTATCGCGTCCAGAAGTCTTTTCATAAAACCCCCACATTGCCGTTTTACTAAAATTAATAGCAGAAATACAACAAACAAGTACCCTCTAGCATTGATTGAGCGGACAAAATGTCATTGTGGTATCAGATGGACACTCCTCATTGGATTGGATTATTTTTATTAGTTTCTGTTGCAATTAGCCCCTTTATTTTTGCTTTTAAAAATAAAACAAGTTTTGCACTTGCAACAACAATCTCGTTGTTAGTTACTTTTTTACTTCAAAGGATTTTTGGCCTAATTTATTCGATTTCAAATATTCATATGGACCCTCATAATTTACTTGTTACAATTCCTGATATTGCTTGGAACTCTATTGAATTACATAGGATGTTGTCTGCAACATGGCTACATGCAGATTATTTTCATATTCTTTCTAATGTTATTGTGATTGCATTGGTGGGGATTCCTTTGGAATTAAGACTTGGAAATAAGAGATTTATGCTAGTTTATTTGATTGGAGGTGTTGGTGGAAGTATTAGTTGGGTTGTTTTCAATGCGGGTTCAACAGTACCTGCATTAGGAGCTTCTGGTGCAGCATTTGGTTTGCTGGGAGCATATCTTGCTTGTTGGCCAAAAGATGAGATAGAGTTCCCATTTATTTTAATTAGGAAATGGCCAATTTCTATGATAGCATTAATCTATTTTGGATTAGAAGTTGGCAGGGCATTTACAGTTTATGGAATGGGAGAATGGAGTAATGTTGGACATATTGCACATTTGGGTGGATTCTTAGTTTGCTATGTGTTTGCTAGACCTATAGCAAGAAATGGGCCTACTCCTCTGAATATTATTGATTCTGGACCATCACAAGGGGGTATCCATTCAGCATTACATAATCAAAAAAGAGACTCAATGAAATCTTTAGAATCAGATCCTTGGGCAAATAAGGAAAAGGATGTAAAATTAATGAATGTACTTACTAATTTACGCATTTCTGGAGATGAGATTGAAACCAGAGAAGCTTGGATGGAAAAATTAGTTACAATAGCAAAATGCCCTACTTGTAATGAAAGATTAGAAGTAAGAAATTTATCAAATGGTCCAAATGTTCAATGTAGTGAAGAAACTTGTAATTTTAGTTGGCCATAGGTCATCTATTAGCAACACTCATAGTAGTGTAATGTAGGTGATATGTCAGAGGTGGTCTTTAGTGCATATGAATTCCGTGAGTCGCCGCACATCTATTTTGATGGTTCTTATATTTCTTTTTGCAGATATTAGTGTAGGAGTTTTAGGAGAATTAGTTAATTCTAGCGATTCAGAAATACTTCCAGAGTTAGAAAATAATCCTGCAATATTGGTTGATGGTTTACCTCCATTATTATGTGATTATAATGATGAAATTCAACCTTGTGATACGCCATTAAGGTTACCTGATAGAGGTGAAAAACCAGCAGCAGAAGATTATGGGTGGTGGTTAGAATATTCACCAGACAGAGATAATAATGGCATGGATGATAGATTACAAAGAATTATCTCTGGAGAGAAGGAAAGTGTATCTACAACTGCAATAATTGGTGAAGATGGCCGAAAGACTGTTGCAATATTTGTGAATTATGCTTGGGCACCTACTAGTGATGATATTTCCTCTCTCAAAGAAGTCTTAAAAAGACATGGTTGGAAAGAACCAAGTGGTCTTGAAGGAGATGCTTGGTTTGACCAATTAACATCAGTAGATACAATGATTGTAGATCACGTGCCAGTATCTGCTTTATTTGAGATATGGGGATTAGAAGGAGTAGTTGTTGTTGAAATGCAAGATGTTTACAAACCATTCTTAGATGTTTCAGTTCCAGCAACAAAGACAAGATCTAGTGATATTTACCCACAAGCAGCACATGGAGAAGGTGGGACTTATGGTTCTGGAGTAGTAGTTGCAGTATTAGATACAGGAGTAGATAATGAGCATACTTCATTAAATGATTTTGATGACTTAAATGATGAACCAAATGAGGATGCACTTAGTTATAATGATCATAAATGGGTTGCTGGATATGATGCAACCTCATTTAGCCCAAATCCAGATGGTTCGGATGATCCTAATGATGGTTCTGAATCAGGACATGGAACACATGCAGCAGGAACTGCTATTGGGACTGGAGGGCAAACAAATCAAGTGGGAGTTGCTCCAGGTTCATATTTAGTAGATATTAAGGTATTAACAGATACNGGTGGGACAAATNNTCAAGCATCATCTCTTGGAATTCAATGGATGATAAATAATGTTGATACAGATTGGGGANANAATAGTTCATCGANAGGNATACAAGTNGCATCTATGAGTTTCGGCTCATTTAATGCANTAGATTCTGATGATCCTGGTGATGATGGAACNGCTACTAACTCTAGATTAGTAGATAATGCAACAGCACAAGGAATTGTTTGTGTAGTTGCAATGGGCAATAATGGGGAAAAACAAGTGCCATCTCCAGCATCTGCAGATTCTGCTTTATCCGTTGGAGCACTTAATGATAAAGGATCAATAAATCGAAATGATGATGAAGTTGCTAGTTATTCAAATTATGGACCAAGATTAGATGATGGAGATGATAACCCTTGGGATGAGTTAAAACCAGACGTTGTTGCCCCAGGATCTAATATTAATGCACCTAGAAGTTTCGTAGAAGGTCCATTTACAGTACCTGGATCTTCAACTTTAGCAGATGATCAATATCATGAATTAACGGGGACAAGTATGGCAACACCACATGTTGCTGGAATGGTAGCAATAATATTAGAGAAGTTTGGAGATCAATTTTATGATGAAGATGGTATGGTTCAAGCATTGTTAGTTAAGGACTTCGTAAGAAATAATACAATATTACCCGAGTTTCAAGAAATTGAACCAACAAATAATGATGCTGGTGCAGAATGGAATGATCATTGGGGTTTTGGTTATGTTGATATGGTTAGATTACTAGGGGGAGACGTAAATTATATTCCTCCAGATGCCGTTTTGATTAATGTCACAGCACCTACAAATGAATCATGGATGATTGAAAATGATGAAATAAGGATGCGTGGAATCGTTAACCCTCAAGAGAACTTTACATTTGATTCATTGACCATAAATTGGACAGCTACAAGATTATATTATTGTGAACAAACACAAGAACCTGATCCAGGATGGAATACGTGGAATTCTCCTGCTGATGATTGTTATGACTACAAATATCATTGGGAAGGCACACCTGAAATTAACGTATCTGAAGATAATGAATGGTCTTTTGATGTGCAATTAAATGAACATAATTGGTATGATAAAATTAATTCAAATGGGCAAAATTGGGAGCATGAGATAAACTTGAAGGCTAAGGATGGAGATAGGTTAATGGGCGCTTCATGGATTATACCTAGAGTTGGTTATTACAATATAGATATTGAAGAACCATCTCATTTTTCACCTATTTCTGGCATTGTAGATTTCAGTGGTCCATATGCAGGAGTTCAAGCTGAATTAATAGAATATAGGATAGATTCTGAAGAATGGGTTGTAGGGCAAAATGTTTCTAATAATCGGGCACCAAATCAGGAAACAGGAACTTATAATTTTGAATGGAATTCTTCAGAAGTAATTGATGGATTACATACAATTGGAGTCCGAGTAGTAAATAAATCAGGTAGAATTGGTGCAGTACAAGAATATTTATTTGAAGTAGACAATCTTCCATTTGCGCCAGATTTAGAATTCTATGTAGATACAGAAATACTTGATGAAGGATTACCTGTAGATCAATCCTTTTTGAATAATATTTTAGAAATTAAAGTAACAGTAGTAAATAGTGGAGATGCAGTTTCTGAACCGGTAAATATTGAGGTTTCAGGAGCAGGTGCAACCGCATCATCAGTATTAGATAGGATGGAGATTGGAGAGATTAAGGAATTAATAATTCCTGGATGGGCTCCAAATGTATTAGGAGAGAATCAAGAGATTACGATTAGGATAGATTATCCTGATAAAAGATTGGATGAAAATTTTGTAGATAATAATATTCAAAATATTTTATTTGATGTTGTTGAATATGCCGATGGAGTAGATTTGTCATTAAGCCAGGGAGCAGTTCAAATAAGAAATATTCAGGAACAATATGTGATTCCAAGGCCAAATGAACCATTCTTTGTTCATGTGGCAGTTGAAAATATAGGTTCAAGCAATTCTGGCTCAGCATCATTAATTCTAGAACAAAGAACATCACAAGGATGGACAATTATAGATGAGAACTCTATTGTAAATGTATTTGGTTCAGGTTTAATGGAATACGTAACTCCTTTTGAATTAGTTTTGAAAGATACTGGTGGATATAATTATAGATTAACAATTACAAATAATTCTCTCGATGTTAATCTTGAAAATAATGTGCTAGAATTTGGACTTGTAGTTGATGATGTGCAGTTAAGTGCAAATGTTACAATTTCATTATTGGATGATGAGACACTAATTGGATATGTTGCAGTTAAAAACACTGGACATCTCTTAACCTCATATGATGGAGGACTTCATTTAAGGACAGTATCAAGTTATCAAAAACTGTTGGATGATGTGTTATTGGATGATACTTTTGCAGGTGAAGCTTTAATTTATTCAGAAGGAGATGCAAGTCATGTTGTTTGGACAAGACGTTATTTAGATGAAGATAATCATTTAAGAATGACAGTATCTCATTTAGTTGTTTATGAAGATGGTCAAGTTTCACAAACAAAAGATTTAATGCCAGCGATTAGATTAACCCAAGGTTATTACTTTGGATTAGGGATGAGTAATCATGAAGATAAATTTGCAATAGCGGGATATCATAGAGATATTTACACTGGAGGATCTTATGAAGATATCACATCTATCTTTTTACTATCTTCTGAAACTCCTTTAGATAATAATTCATGGAAAATTTCACCTACAGTTGTGTTTAATCTTGATGTTCAATCTGACGATGTTGAACCTGTATCTATTGCTATTGGGAATGATTACCATATAATTTACCAAGTACGAAGAACTGATTCTACAGGGGAATTAAGACACGGTTTAAATTATGCAAAAGGTCAACCAGAATCAGGAAAGTGGGGCTGGGGTTCAGATGTAGGAGATTTCGCATCACTTGCAAATATCGAAGTAAGAGTTGACGGAGAAGAAGACATAATTATTGCTGCATGGAGGGAAGGAAGAGGGCTTAATTCTAATTTAGTAACTTGGGTGACAAATCAATCTTGGAATGATGAGGATAAAGTGCTTAATGTGGCTCCTGGTTTGGAAAACATTAGATTAGTTGAAACTAATGATGGAGGAATACAAATATTTTATGATTCAGTGCTATTGGGTAATGAAGTAATTCTTTATGGAATAATATCTAATGAAAATAATGAAAAGGAGCATTCATTATCAGTTAGATTAACTAAGGGAGCATTTTTCTCAGCTGGAAAAGTCGATGATGGTTCAAATTTTGTATATTATAATGAACAAGGGTTATTGAGTATAAGACAGATTGTTGAACAGAGTATTAATTCTCCTGGAAAACAATCTTTTTGGGAACGTTTACAGAGTAGTCTACCTGATGATTCTACACTTGGAATAATTGTAAGAGTAATTGGGTTGGCAATATTGTCATTATTTATCGTACTATCAATAAATTTTATCGGGACAAAAGTGAAAAGGCGTTTTAGAAATAATGATGAAGTGGTTATTTCTGTAGGCAAAAAATCTCCTGATATTGAATTAATAGTGGATGAGGAGCCTGAAGAAATAGAATTAAAAATTTCAGTAGAAGAAAATTTACCAATGGATGAAGTTATTGAAATCGAGAGTAATGTCAAAGAAGAATTTTTAGATGATAATGTTGTAGATGAAGAACTTACAGGAAAGCAAAATAGAGCAAAACGTAGAATGAATCGTAAGATAAGTAAGGACTTAAGTCAAATGCCACCATTAGGAGATTTACCACCATTAGGAGATTTACCACCATTAGGAGATTTACCACCATTAGGAGATTTACCACCATTAGGAGATTTACCACCCTTAGGAGATTTACCGCCATTA